>REDH01000081.1 GCA_007693585.1 Deltaproteobacteria bacterium | reverse complement strand
GGATCCGGGGGAGCGAGTGCGGGTGCGGGAGGTCGGGGAGGGGGATGTGTTCGCGCTGGGGGGGCGGACGTTCCGCGTGCTGGAGACCGATGGGCATGACCGGTATCACGTGAGTTATCTGGAGGTGGAGACGGGGCGGCTGTTTCTGGGGGACGTGGTGCTGGCGACGCCGGTGCCGCTGTCGCCGTGGCACGGGGATTCGGCTGGGCAGTGGTTGCGGTCGGTACGTCGGGTGGAGGAACTGGGGGAGGGGCAGGGGGAGGATGCGCGGGCCCTGGGGGTCCGTGCGGTGCGCATCATTCCGGGGCACGGGATGCCGAGCACGCTGGTGGCGCCGTCGGCGGCGCGGGCGCGGAACATCTTCCTGAAGCAGTTCGAGGCGGTGCGTTCGGCGCTGGGGGACGGTCGCCCGACGCATCCGGTGGAGGCGGTGGAGGGAATGCTGGGGGATGGGCGGGGCCGGAACGCGCAGCGGACGAGCGCGCTGGTGTCGACGGGCCTGCAGATCCTGCTGGAGCTGGCGGAGCGCGAGGCGGTGGAGCGTCTGGACGATGGCCTCTTCGTGGCGCACGGCCCGGTGCCGCCGTGGGAGGGCATCTGGCCGGAGGGGGCCAAGTGACCGGAAGTGAAGCGGGGGGGCGAACAGACCGATCGGTAGGTTTCCTCCCGGTATTCCGCCCGCTTGCCTTGCACGACGGGGGTGTGCTAGCAGCCCCGTGTCGTTTCGCCACGGTCGGAAGCGGCGCGGTCACTTCGGGAAGTGCGCCGCAGGTGAGATTCCGGATGGACACGAGAACATGAGCAACGAGACGCAGACGGGCACGGCGCGCGACGGGGCGCTGCTCCAGCGGGCGACCCGGGCGTACATGACCGAGGATCGCGGACGGACCTGGCGCCTGCTGATCGGCACGCTGCTGGTGGTCGCCGCACTCTGGGCCGCGGTCATCCTGCTGCCGTGGTGGTGGGCGAAGCTGCTCGCCGGTGTGGTGCTCGGCATGACGTACGTTCGGCTGTTCATCTTCTTCCACGACTACCAGCACGGCGCGATCCTGCACGGCTCGCTGCCCGGCAAGCTGGTGATGGAAGCGACGGGCATCTGGCTGTTGTCCACGGGTAGCGTGTGGCGCGAGACCCATGACTACCATCATCGCAACAACGCGAAGGTGCTGGGGTCCTCCATCGGGTCCTATCCGGTGGTGACGCTGCCCATCTGGCGGCGCATGAACGCACGCCAGCGGTTCCTGTACCGGGCGGCGCGGCATCCGCTGAACATCTTCCTCGGGTACTTCACCGTCTTCGCGATCGGCATGAGCATCTCGCCGTTCCGGCGCAGCCCGAAGGAGCACTGGCTCGGGCCGGTTGCGCTGTTGACGCATATCGCCATTGCGGTGGCGGTCGGTCTCGTGGCGGGCTGGGTGCTGGCGCTCACGCTGATCGTGGTGCCGGCGATGGTGGCGACGGGGCTGGGTGCCTACCTGTTCTACGTGCAGCACAACTTCCCGGACATCGAGCTTCGGGACCGCCGGTCGTGGGACTACCACCACGCGGCGCTCCGGAGCTCGTCCATGTTCGACATGCCGTCGATCCTGCACTGGTTCACCGGCAACATCGGCTATCACCACATCCACCACCTCAACCACCGTATCCCGTTCTATCGGTTGCCGGAAGCCTACGCGGGTCTCCCGGAGCTCCAGAACCCCGGGCGCACCTCGTGGCGTCCGTCGGACATGGCGGCGTGCCTGCGGCTCGCCGTCTGGGACCCCGAGGCCAACCGCATGATCACCTGGTCGGAGCTGCGCGAGCGCACCGCCGAGGGATCCCGGGAGGCTGCGGCCTGATGGGCTTCGGAATCGTGTGGAGCGCGCGCTGACTTCGGCATCCCGATGGACTGTCTTCCCTCTGTCGCCCTGTGGCGGACCCCATGAGCACCCACGACAAGATCGCCCCCAACGGCACCCTCGCCGAGGCCCTCGCCAACGTCGGCCGCTACTGGCCGGAGCACGGCTACACCTTCCAGGACCTGACCGGGAAGGAGACGCACTACCCCTTCCCCGAGCTCGATCGGGTGACGGCGGCGCGCGCCCACGCTCTCCAGGAGCTCGGTCTCGGGAAGGGCGACCGCATGGGCCTCGTGCTCATCGAGCCCGAGGACTTCGTCGTCACCTTTCTCGGCGCCGTCCGCGCCGGCATCATCCCCGTGCCGCTGTACCCGCCGGTCGCCCTCGGGGACCTCGACAACTACGTCGACAAGATCACCAGCATCCTGACCACTGCGGGTGCCACGGAGCTGGTGGTCTCCGAGAAGCTCAAGAACCTGCTCTGGAGCCTGGTCGACAAGGTGCCGAGCCTCAAGCGGCTGAGCTACGTGGAGCGGCTGGAGGGAGACGCGGACAAGGCGACGTTCCCGGAGATCGGGCCGGACGACATCTGCTTCCTGCAGTACACGTCCGGCAGCACGAGCACGCCCAAGGGCGTCATCGTGACCCACGGGAACCTGTACGCCAACTGCAAGGGCATCATGGGGCCCGGGCTCGAGATGGATGCCAGCCGGGACGTGGCGGTGAGCTGGTTGCCCCTCTATCATGACATGGGGCTGATCGGCTTCGTCATCTCGCCGCTCTACTGGGGCGTGCCTTCGGTATTCATTCCGACGCTGCGGTTCCTGAAGCGGCCGAACTGCTGGATGGAGACCATCCACGCGAAGGGGGCGACGTCCACGTTCGCGCCGCCCTTCGCGCTGGGACTCGCCGTCCGGCGGTCCCGGCCAGCGGATCTCGAGCGCTGGGACCTGTCTCGCCTGCGCTTCGTCGGGGTGGGCGCCGAGCCGATCTCCGCGTCGGTGGTGCGGCAGTTCACTGACCACTTCCACGAACACTGCGGCATGCGCCGCGAGGCCGTGCTCCCGGCCTACGGGATGGCCGAGGCGACCCTCGCCATCGGGCTCAAGCCCGTGGACGAGGTCTTCCGGACCCGGGTGGTGGACAAGGAGGTCTTCCAGGCCGAAGGGCGGGCGATCCCGGCGGAGTCGGGGCGCGAGACCCTCGAGCACGTGGCGTGCGGCGGCTGGTTTCCCGAGCATGACGTGGCGGTGATGGATGCCGACGGCACCGTCCTGCCCGAGGGGCGCGAGGGGGAGCTGTGCTTCCGGGGCCCGAGCGTGGCGCCCGGGTACTTCGGCAACCCGGAGGCCACCGCCGAGGCGTTCCGCGACGGCTGGCTGCACACCGGAGACCTCGGCTACGTGCTCGACGGCAACGTCTACGTCACCGGCCGGATGAAGGACCTGATCATCGTCAACGGCCGGAACTATCACCCGCAGTCGATCGAGTGGCCCGTGGCGGCCATCGAAGGCGTGCGGCCGGGCAACGTCGTGGCGTTCTCGATCCCGGGCGAGACCACCGAGGAGGTGGTCATCGCGCTCGAGGCCCGTCCGGAGCGCCCGGAGGACCTCGCCGCGCGCGTGGCGGACACGGTCAAGGACCACTTCAGCCTCAGCGTGAAGGAGGTCGTGGTCCTCGAGGCCGGGCAGCTCCCGAAGACCAGCTCCGGGAAGCTCCAGCGACGTCGCACGCGCGACCTCTACCTGCAGCGCAAGCTCGGGCGCAGCGGCAACCGCAGCGCCGGGGCCACCGGCGACAAGGTCAACCTGGCCCGTCACATGGCCAGCTCCCTCATCACCCGGGTCAAGCACCGCCTGCGCAACGGCGACTGACCAGACCCTCCACCCACCCCAACCGCTCCCCCACCCAGGACGAGGACATGTCTACCCAGGATGAAGTCGAGGTCTCCTACGACGTCGGAAACGAGTTCTTCCGGCTGTGGCTCGACGAGCGCATGAACTACACCTGTGCCCTCTATCTCGACGAGAACGAGACCCTCGAGCAGGCCCAGGTCAACAAGCTCGCGTGGCTCCACGATGCCGCGAAGGTCAACCCCGACAAGCGCGTCCTCGACATCGGCTGCGGCTGGGGCGCCAACATCGAGTACCTCGCCAAGGACCGCGGGGTGAAGGACGTGGTCGGCATCACGCTCTCGCGCGCTCAGCACGCGGAGATCGAACGGCGGGCCGTTCCCGGCGTCTCCGCCCACGTCTGCGACTACCGCGACTTCCGGCCGGAGAAGAAGTTCGATTCGGTCATCTCCATCTGCATGATGGAGCACATCGCCACCCCCGAGGAAGTGCGCGAGGGCAAGCACGTCGCCATGTACCGCGACTACTTCCGGCTCGCCCACGAGTGGACCAACCCCGGCGCCTGGTTCGGCCTCCAGACCATCCTGCGCGACCGCGTCCCCCGCAACCGGGAGGACCTTCGCGACATCGGCTGGGTGACCTACCAGATCTTCCCCGGCGGACTCTCCCTGCGGCTCGAGGACATCATCCGCGCCGTGAGCCCCTACTGGGAGATCATGGAGGTCCACACCCGCCGCGAGCATTACGAGAAGACCTGCGCCGAGTGGCTCCGCCGCATGCGAAGCCACGAGAGCTTCATCCGTCAGAAGTGGGGCGATCAGGTCTTCGACGACTACGACCGCTACCTGCGCACGTGCGTGCGTGGCTTCCAGATGCACTACCAGTCCCTTGCGCAGTACAAGCTGCGTCGTATCGACTGACCCGCTCGCCAGCCTCCGCGCCGGCATCCGGCCCCCCTTCCCGAACCGACGGAGTGACACCGTGACCGACAACGAACTCATCGGCCTCTTCCAGGAAGCCCTCCTCGAGGTGGCCCCCACCCGCAAGGACGACTTCGCCAACATCACCCTCGAGACCCGGCTCAAGGAACTGAACCTCGACTCCGTGACCGCCATGGAGATGGTCGGCGCGGTCGAGGAACGAACCGGCGTCGCCTTCCCCGACGACGAGCTCGCCCAGCTCTCCAGCTTCGGCGATCTCGCCCGCCTCATCCGCAACGCGAAGGGCTGAACCTCAGCCCAGGCAGGGTACCGGCGGGCCGCGCCCCGGGGTTGAACACCCGGGCCCGCGGCCCCTCGACGTTCCAGCGCCCCGCCTTCTCCCCACTTCCCATTCCGTCCCGCGACCGTCCGGGACGGAGGCAGCCTGAGCCATGTCCGACTCCCCCTCCCGTCACGGCGATCGCCCCGCCTCCCCCATCGCGATCATCGGCATGGGCGCCCGGTTCGCCGGCGCCCACGACCTGCACGCCTACTGGAGGATGACCGCAGAAGGCCGTCACGGCTTCTCCGGTATCCCGAAGGATCGCTGGGACCATGAGGCGTTCTATGACCCGAACCCCCGACGGGCCGACCGCTCCACCATCCCCGGTGGCGCGTTCATCGAGGATGTGCGCTCCTTCCCCGCCATCGCCCTCGGCATTCCCCCCCGCCGCGTCGAGGTCATGGACCCCCAGCAGCGCTTCGCCCTCGAAGTGAGCCTGCAGGCCCTGGAGGACGCCGGACTCGCCGTCGACGACCTGCCACGCCGCACCGGCGTGTTCATGGGCGTCACCGCCAACGAGTACAAGACGCTCTCCGGCAGCCGCCTCGTCGCCCAGCTCATGGCCAACGGCGCCCTGGGCGAAGTCGACCCCGCGGACGTCGAGGCCATCGGACGCGCCGTCTCCCGCGTCGTCAGCGCCCGCCCGTTCTCCGCGCCGGGCCTGCTCAACAACATGATCAGCGCCATCGTCGCCCAGGAGCTCAACCTCCACGGGCCCGCCTACTCCGTCGACTCGGCGTGCTCCTCCGCCCTCGTCGCCGTCTACGACGCCGTCCAGCACCTGCGCTCCGGAGCCCTCGACGTCGCCCTCGCCGGCGGCGTCTACGTCTGCCTCACCCCCGAGCACCACATCGCCTTCTCCCGAATCGGCGCCATGAGCCGATCGGGCACCTGCCTGCCCTTCGACACCCGCGCCGACGGCTTCCTCCAGGGGGATGGCGCCGGCGCCGTGATCCTCAAGCGCCTCGACGACGCCCTCGCTGACGGCGACCGCATCGCCGCCGTCATCCACGGCGCCTTCACCAACAACGACGGCGGCACCGACGGCCCCATGGCCCCGATCCGCGAGGGTCAGGTCGAGGTCGTCTCCGGCGCGTGGGAGAACGCGGGACTCGACCCCGCCTCCCTCGGCTACGTCGAGTGCCACGGTACGGGCACCCAGGTCGGCGATGTCATCGAGGTCGACGGCCTCCACGAAGCCCTCGGACAACACGCCTCCGATGTGGTCCTCGGCTCCTCGAAGGCCAACGTCGGCCACACCATGAGCGCCGCCGGCATCGCCGGACTGCTGCGCGCTGCCCTCAGCATCGAGCGCGGCGTCCGCCCGCCCATGGCCGGCTTCGAGTCCGCCAAGCCCGACCTCCGCCTCGACGAGCGCCCCTTCCGCATCCCCACCGCCGCCGAGCCCTGGGACGCCGAGAACCGCGTCGCCGGCGTCTCCGCCTTCGGCTTCGGCGGCACCAACGCCCACGTCGTCCTCGCCAGTCCGCCGCGCCGGCCCGCGCCCGCAGCGGACCCCCGCCGCGAGGCCATCCGCCTCGAGGGCCGACCCGCGCCCGAGCTGCTCCTCCTCTCCGCGCCCGACACCGACGCCCTGCGCCGCCTCGCCGCGGACACCGCCGATGCCCTCGAGGACCAGCCCGACACCTCCCTCACCGCCGCCGCACGCGCCCTCGCCCGCCGACGCCTCCAGCCCGCCCGCGCCGCCATCGTCGCCGCCACCCTCGATGAGGCCGTCCGCCGGCTCCGCGCCGTCTCCACCGGCGAACAGGACGACCTCGTCGTCGCCGGCACCGCCGACGAGCAGCCCCCCCGCGTCGCCTTCCTCTTCCCGGGGCAGGGCGCCCAGCGCGTCGGCATGCTCCGGGACATCCGCCGCCGCTTCCCCCGCACCGAGGCCGTGCTCGCCGCCGTCGAACGCTCCCTCGAAGGGCGGCTCTCCCGCCCCCTGCGCGCGCTGCTCGACCCCGGCACCCCGGACGACGAGGCCGCCCTCGAGGCCGCCAACGCCGAGCTCACCCGCACCGAGAACGCCCAGCCCGCACTCTTCGGCGTCGGCGCGGCCCTCGCCGCCCTCCTCGACGAAGTCGGCGTGACGCCCGTCGTCTGCGCAGGACACTCCGTCGGCGAGTTCACAGCCGCCGTCGCCGCCGGCGCCCTCTCCGTCGAGGACGGCGCACGCTTCACCGCCGCCCGCGGCGCCGCCATGGCCGCCGTGCAGGGCGACCCCGGCACCATGGCCGCCATCCTCGCCCCCCGCGAGCAGGTCGAGGCTCTCCTCGTGCCCGGCGCCATGATCGCCAACATCAACCACCCGCGGCAGTTCGTCGTCTCCGGCACCACCGAGGCCGTCCGTGAAGTCGCCCGCCGCGCCGAGGAGAAGGACATCCGCGCCGTCCTCCTCAACGTCTCCCACGGCTTCCACTCCCAGGTCTTCGCCGACGTCGACCTCACCGACGCCGTCGAGGCCCTCGCGCTCAGCGCGCCGCTCGTCCCGCTCGCCTCCTGCATCGACGACCACCCCCACGAAGGCCCCGAGCACACCCGCGCCATCTTCGCGCGTCACGCCGCCTCCCCGGTCGACTTCGCCGGCGCCCTCGAGCAGTGCCGCGAGCTCGGCGCCACCCTCTGGCTCCAGGTCGGCGCCGGTGGCCCCCTCCACAGCTTCGTTCGCGGCGCCCTCGGCGAGTCGCCCACCCGCATCGTCACCCTCGCCGCCGACGACGATCGCGACGGCGGCGCCTCCCTCCTGCGCGGCCTCGGCGCCCTCTGGGTCCACGGCGTCGACCTCGACACCGAGCCGCTCCTCGCCGGCAGCGAGCGGCACGCCTCCCTGCCGCCCACCCGCCTGCCGCGCGAACCCTACTGGTCCGTCCGCGACACCACTGAAGGCGTGAACGCCCTCACCATCCAGGGCTCCCCCGCCGTCCGCGCCCAGCAGCACGCCGAGCCGGTCGCCGCGCTCCAGACCGCCGCATCCGCCGCGGCGCCGTCCGCCGACGACCAGACCGACCCCCTCGAGGAAGGGCTCCTCGACGCTGTCGCCCGCGTCTCCGCCTACCCACGCGACGCCGTCCGCATCGAGATGCGCCTCGTCGAGGACCTCGGCTTCGACTCCATGATGGTCTCCGACCTGGGCGAGGAGCTGATGAAGCTCGTGCCCGGCATGAAGGGCATTCCCCGCGAACTCTTCGTCAACAGCCCGACCATCCAGGACATCCTGACCTTCGCGCGCGGAGGAGGTGGAGACGCCGGAGGCGAGGACATCGACGACGACGCCCCGCTCGCCCGCGCCGTGCCGGGCTGGCACACGGCAACACGCCCCGCCGCGGACCTCCGGACCCTCGCCGGGCGCCATGCGGTTGTCATCGGCGTGCAGGACGGGATCGCGGACGCACTCCGCGCCGCGCTGCGGGACGCCGGCGCCCGCGTCCTCGAGGAGACCGAGCCTTCGGCGCTCGCCGCGAAGGTGGATCTCGTCGTGCTACACGTCTCCAACGGTCGCGTGGCCCCGCTCTCCGACTTCCTGGCCTCCGGGACCGCGCTGCCGGCCCCCGAAGCGCCGCTCCTCGCGCTGGCCGACGCCCTCGGCATGGCGGGGCGTGAGGCCGACGTGATGGCCCTGTGGCGGGACGGTGATCCCTTCCACGGCGGGGCCACCAGCGCCGTGCGCACCCTCGGCCGCGAGTGGCCGGGACGGATCTGCCGCAACCTCTGCATCGGCGACGGCCTCTCCCCCGTGGAGATCGCTGCACAGACCCTCGCCGAGTGGGCCTCGGTCGACCGCTCCCCGGACGTGCGTCTGGCGCCCGGCGCCCGGCAGGTCCGCGCCCTCGTCCCCGAGCGCGCCCCCGCCCGGCCGGAGCGCCTGCTGCGCGCCTCGGATGTGGTGCTCGTCACCGGGGGAACGCGCGGCATCGGGGCCAAGCTCGCCGCCGAGATCGCGCCGAGCGGCGCCACCGTCCTGCTGCTCGGCCGTGGCGCGCCCTCGGAGGAGGCGGCCGCGCTCATCGCCGCGCGTCCCGGGCGTGTCCACCACGTCGCTGCGGATGTCACCGACGCCGCGGCGCTCCAGGCCGCCCTTGCGCCGCACCCGGCGGTGACGGTGCTCGTGCATGCCGCAGGTGTGCTCGCCGACGGGCCGCTGGGTGAGGTCCCGGCCGAGCGCGCCGCCCTCGCACGGGCGGTCAAGGTCGAGGGCTGGGTGAATGCGCTCCGCGCGGCCGGCCCCGGCCTCGAGGTCGCACTCGGCGTGGGCTCCTGGGCCGGTCGTTTCGGCAACCGCCACCAGCTCCACTACAGCGCTGCCAACGGGCTCCTCGCGTCGCTGAGCGGAGCGGTCGGCCGGGCGCGTCTCGCGGTGAGCGAGTTCGGGCCCTGGACCACCTCCGAGATGGCGCAGTCCATCCCGGAGGTCATCCGCGCCACGATGCGCCAGGAGGGGGTCGACTTCGTCGGCGACCGCGCGGGCATGGACGCCCTCGTGGCGGACCTCGCCCACGGCGAGGGCATCTGTGTGCGCGGCCGACGCCTGCCCCTCGTGGTCACCGCTTCGGCGGCGGAGACGACCCTCGACGTGGAGACCCACCCCTACCTGGCGGATCACGCCATCGAGGGGACGCCCATCGAGCCCATGGCGATGGCGGCGGACCGCCTCGCGCGGGCGGCCCTCGCCGGAGTGCCGGCGCCGTTCGTGCTCGAGGGCCTGGAGCTCTTCGAGGGCATCACGGTGAAGACGCCCGCGAAGCTCCGCGTGACGGCAGAGCAGGGCCGGGCGGAGCTTCGCCACGCGGATCGCGACCGACTCGCCTGGAAGGCCCGCGTCGCGGCGCTGGAGGCCCCCCCGGAGACGGCCTTCGAGGTTCCGGAGGGCGGCGAGGCTCCGACGCTTTCCCTCGCGGAGTTCTACGACGGCCTGACCTTCCACGGCCCGCTCCTCCAGGGCATCCGCAGCATCGAGCGGGTAGGCGAGGACTTTGTGGTGGGCCGCGTACGCACCGGCCAGCCCGCCGAATGGTTCGCGGGTGCACCGGCACCGGAAGCCTGGGTGATCGACCCGCTCGCCTTCGACAGCGCCATGCAGCTCGCCGCCTATGTCGCCTGGATTCGCTACCGTCGCGCGGGCACGCCGTTCGCCTGCGCCCGGTTCGAGCAGCACCGCCCCTGGCCCGCCGGAGAGCTGCGCGCCGCCGTCCGCTTCGGGGAACGCAGCGCCGACCGCTTCACCGCGGACATCGCCTTCCTCGCCGAGGACGGTGCGCTGATCGCGCTGGCCTCCGGGGTCTCCGCCGAGCTTCGCGCTGTCGCCGGCGAGGAGGCCGAGTCCAGTGTGGCGGTGGATGCGGCGGAGGCGCCCGCGGAGTTCGAGGTGAAGCCCGAGTGGGTGGACTTCGGCGCCATGCAGGAGGTGCAGGAGCTGGAGATGCGCCTGAACATGGCCGAGGCGTTCGGCCTGAAGAACCCGTACTTCGACCTGCACGACGGGACGGCGCGCAACACGACGCTCATCGACGGCCGCCCGCACATCAATTTCTCGAGCTACAACTACCTCGGCCTCTCCGGCGACCCGCGGGTGGTGAAGGCCGCGACGGAGGCGATGGAGCAGTTCGGCACGAGCGTGAGCGCGAGCCGCATCGCATCCGGGGAGCGGCCGTTCCACCGGGAGCTGGAGGCGGAGCTCGCGGCGGCGCATGGGTGCGAGGACGCCATCGTATTCACGTCGGGGCACGCGACGAACGTGACGACGGTGGGGCACCTGTTCGGGGCGAAGGACCTGATCCTGCACGACGAGCTGATCCACGACTCGATGCTGCAGGGCATCAAGCTCTCCGGGGCAGCGCGCCGGGGCTTTCGCCATGACGACGCGGCGCATCTGGAGCAGCAGCTCAAGGCGCTGCGGCACAACTACGAGAAGGTGCTGATCGTCATCGAGGGCGTCTACTCGATGGACGGCGACATCGCGGACCTGCCGAAGTTCGTGGCGCTCAAGGAGCGCTACGGAGCGTTGCTCATGGTGGACGAGGCGCACAGCTTCGGGACGGTGGGTGCTCGGGGTCGCGGGGTCCACGAGCACTTCGGGTATGCGGATGCGTCATGCGCGGATCTGTGGATGGGCACGATGAGCAAGTCGCTGGCCTCGGTGGGCGGCTGGATTGCGGGCAAGGCCTCGGTGATTCGGTACCTTCGCTACACGGCTCCGGGGTTCGTGTACTCGGCGGGACTGCCGCCGGCGCAGGGGGTTGCGGCCCTCACGAGTCTTCGGCTGATGCTGGAGGAGCCGGAGCGTCCGCAGCAGCTTCAGCGCAATGCGGCGTTCTTCTGCGGACTGCTGCAGGAGAAGGGTCTCGACACGGGTCCGGCGCGGGGGGAGAGCCCGGTGGTGCCGGTGATCACGGGGGACTCGCTGCAGGCGCTGCAGCTGAGCGATCGGCTGCTCGCTCGGGGGATCAACGCGAAGCCCATCGTGTATCCGGCCGTGGCGAACGACGCGGCGCGGCTGCGCTGCTTTCTGTCGAGCACGCACACGGAGGCGGAGCTGGCGGAAGCGGCGACGGCGTTCGCCGAGGAGCTTGCGGCCGTCCGGGCGGGCTGAGGTGCCCCGGGGGGCGGACTGGACGGTCCATGGCCCGGTGCGGGTCGGGGATGCGCAGGTCTGGGCGCTGGCGCTCGCGGAGCCGTCGGCGACGGATCACGCGCGGGTGGACGCGCTGACGTCGGGCTGGCCGGTGCCGCCGACGGAGGCGGAGCGCGCCTCGTGCGAGGACTGGGGTCATGCAGGGGCGCGGCTTTCCCGTCTGGCGGGCCGCTCGCTCCTGCGCCATGCGGCGGCGCAGGTTCTCGGCTGCTCGCCGGAGGGGCTTCGGGTCGAGACCGAGGGGTCGGGCCGTCCGGTGCTTCGGGCGTCGGCGGGGTCCGGGTTGGCGTCGGTCGGCGACCTGGGGGTTGCGGGGAGCATTGCGCATACTGGCGGTCTGGCGGTGGTGGCGGTGGCGGCGGGCGTGGTGGGGGTCGACGTGGAGCGGCTCGATCGCGCGTTGCGCTGGGAACGGCTGGCCGGCCGGGTGTTCACGGAGGCCGGGGAGCGCGCGGACCTGGAGGGGCGGCCGGCTTGTGCGCGTGCGGAGGCTCTCAGGGAACGCTGGGTGGTTCTGGAGGCGGTGGCGAAGGCGAGTGGCGTGGGTCTGGCGCGGACTCTCGGGGCGGCGCCCGTGGTGCGTGCGCTGGCGCCGGGA
This sequence comes from Deltaproteobacteria bacterium, assembly GCA_007693585.1. GTDB lineage: Bacteria > Myxococcota_A > Bradymonadia > REDH01 > REDH01 > REDH01. The sequence continues at coordinate 81,596 of REDH01000081.1, read as the reverse complement.
GTGTGGTTGGTGGAGGAGTCGACATGTCGCTGGTGCGTGCGCGTCGGGAGGCGGTGGGAGGTGCTGCTTGGGGTGGCGCGTCCATGGTCGGGGGAGACATCGGGGGAATCGGATGGGTGAGTCGTCGGCAGACAGGGGAGGGCGCCGGTGGTGGTGGCGGATCGTTGTGGGCGTGGTGCTGCTTGGGGCGTTGGTGTGGCTGACCCGGGGGTTCTGGCTGCCGGCGGAGGTGGAGCTGGTGGAGGTGGAGGAGCGCGACGTGGTGGAGACGCTTCTGACGACGGGTCGTCTGACGGTGCGGGGGACGCGGGGGTTGGGTCCGGAGGTGGCCGGTCGTGTGGAGCGGGTGCTGGTGGAGGAGGGGGATCGGGTGGAGTCGGGTGCGGTTCTCGTGGAGCTGAATGCTTCGGACGCGCGCCTGGGTCTGGAGTCGGCGGGTGCGGCGCTCGCGGAGGCGGAGGCGCGTCTGGAGGGTTTGCGGCGGACGGTGCGTCCGGTGGCGGTGGTGGCACTGGAGCAGTCGCGCCTGGACGTCGAGCGCACGGCGCGGGAGCTGTCGCGTGCGGAGGGGCTTCTGGAGCGGGGAGCGGGGACGGCGCAGGCGGTGGATGCTGCGCGCGACGCGTTCCGTGCGGCGGAGCTGGCGCAGTCGCGTGCCGAGGCGGAGGTGCGGGCGCTGGGGAGCCGGGGGGCGGAGGTTCTGGCGGCGCTGGCGCAGGTCGAGCGGCTGGGTGTCGAGGTGGAGCGCGCCTCGCAGCGGGTGGGGCGACACGCGGTGACGTCGCCACTCGCGGGTCTCATCGCCATGCGGGACGTGGAGGAGGGCGAGGTGGTCTCGGCGGGTCAGAGGCTGCTGATGCTGGCACCGTTGGAGGGTCTCGAGATCCGCGTGCAGCCCGATGAGCGGGAGCTGGCGCGGCTGGAGGTGGGGCAGCGGGCGTGGGTGGGCTCGGAGGTGCTCGGTACCGAGCCACTTCCGGCGCGGGTGGACCGGATTCTGCCGGCCGTGGATCCGCAGCGGGGCACGCTGGACGCGCGGCTTGTTCTCGAGGGGGTGTCCGCGGGCGTGCGGCCCAACCTGACGGTGGACGTGGAGGTGGAGCTGGGGGTGCAGCCGTCGCAGGCGGTGGTGCCGGCTTCCGCGCTGCGGGAGGAGGGGGGCGCGGCGTGGGTGCTGGTGGTGGTGGAGGGTCGGCTGGAGCGCCGTGACGTGGAGATCGGATGGCGCGGGGAGAGCGACGTGGCGCTGCAGTCCGGGATCTCTTCCGGGGAGCGGATCGTGCGCGAGGCGTCGGGTCTGGAGGCGGGGCAGCGGGTTCGGGTGCGTGAGGCGGAGGCGGGTGCGCGCGAGGCGGGTGGAGCCCTGTCCGGATCTGCGGGCGCCGGTGTGACGGGTCCGGGATCTGCGGGCGATGGTGGGGCAGGGGCCGGATCTGCGGATGAGGGTGCGCAGTGATGCCGCCGGAGCTGGTGGTGGCGCTGCGGTTCCTGCAGGAGGGTCGTGCCCAGACGGCGCTGATCCTGGCCGGTGCGTCGATGGGGGTGGCGGTGGTGCTCTTCCTGACGGGGCTTCTGGCGGGGCTCGAGGTGTCGCTGATCGACCAGACGTTGAGCGCGCAGGCGCACATCGTGGTGGAAGGGCGTCGGGACCGGCCGGAGGGGGTGCGCCCGCGCGCTGCCGGCGAGCTGGTGGTCATCCGCGAGGTGCCGGGGGCGACGCGGCCGGTGCTTCTTCGGGGGGGAGGGGAAATGGTCGGCCGGCTGGAGCGCGTGTCCGGGGTCCGGGCGGTCTCGCCGGTGGCGGCGACCTCGGCCTTTGCGCTGCGGGGCGCGCTGCGGGAGCCGGTGGTGGTCCAGGGGGTGGAGCCTGCACGCCACGAGGCGATCGTGGGCCTGGAGGAGCGGCTCGTGGGGGGGCGGCTGGATACTTCGGGGGACGGGGCGGTGATCGGGCGTGGTCTGGCGCGGGCGCTGGCTCTCGAGGTGGGCGACACGTTTCGACTGACGGGTCCGGAGGGGGTGGACTCGGTGATGCGGGTGATGGGCATCGCGCGCTTCGGGGTGTCGGCGGCGGACGACGGGTGGGTGTTCACGTCGGTCCGTCGGGCGCAGGTGCTGGGTGGGCTGGGCGACGAGATCACGCGGATCGACATTCAGGTGGAGGATCCTGGGGATGCGCGGGAGGTGGCGGGCCGGATCCGGGGGGGGCTGGAGGCGGAGGTGGCGAGCTGGCAGGAACGCAACCCGGATCTCCTGGCGGGGATCCGGGCGCAGGGGACGTCGGGGACGGTGATCAACCTGTTCGTGGCGCTGGCGGTCGCGCTGGGGATCGCGAGCGTGCTCGCCGTGAGCGTGGTGCAGCGCCGCGGGGAGATCGGGGTGCTTCGGGCGACGGGCACCCCGGCCCGGACTGTGCTGACAATCTTCCTGTGGCAGGGGGCGCTGGTGGGGATTATCGGCTCCCTCGTGGGGAGCGCGGTCGGGGTGGGGCTGCTCGAGCTATTCGTGCGGTTCGTGCGCGACGAGACCGGAGAGGCGCTCTTTCCGATCGTGGTGACGTGGCGGATGGTGGCGGCGGCGTGCATTCTCGCGCTCGGCACGGGGCTGGTGGCCGCGATCGCGCCTGCTCGCAGCGCTGCGCGGCTGGACCCCGTGACGGCCATTCGGGACCGGTGAGGCGCATGACGGAGACGGCGAACGCGGAGGCGGCAAACGCGGAGCTGGAGACCGCGGAGGACGCGGAGGTCCTGGTCCTCGAGGATGTCGTGCGGGAGTTCGGCGACACGGTGGTGACGCGGGTGCTCCACGGGATTTCGCTGCGGATCGTGGCGGGGGATTTCTGTTCCCTGACCGGGCCCTCGGGGTCGGGGAAGAGCACGCTGCTGCACATCATGGGCCTGCTGGACCGCCCGACGTCCGGGTCGGTGCGGGTTCAGGAGGTGGAAACTGCGGGGATGCACGATGCGGAGCGAACCCGGATCCGGGGGGAGACGCTGGGGTTCATCTTCCAGTTTCACCACCTTTTGCCGGCCTTCACGGCTCTGGAGAACATCGTGCTGCCGTCCTGGCTGGCGACGGGGCGCCGTGATCGGGAGACAGACCGGCGCGCCGCCGAGCTGCTCGAACGGGTTGGCCTGGGGGACCGGCGCGACGCGCCGATCCGGGAGCTGTCCGGTGGACAGCAGCAGCGGGTGGCGATCGCACGGGCGCTTGTCCGCCAGCCACGGCTCGTGCTGGCGGACGAGCCGACCGGCAACCTGGACACCGAGAGCGCCGCCCAGGTGTTCTCGCTGCTGCGCGAAATTCATGCGGAGTCGGGGACGGCGTTCGTGATCGTGACCCACGATCCGGGTATCGCCGCGCGATGCGACCGGGCGCTCGAGATCGTGGATGGGCGTCTGACGTGACGGGCGACAGCGTGTGCGGCAGGTCATCGTCGGCGGGTGGCCATCCGGCAGGCGCCGGAAGGGCACGCGCTGCGGGTGCGACTCACCGAACGAGCTGTTCCGGATCAGGGGGGGAGGCCGTTCCCGGAAGGGCTTCATCGTCGACGGGGAGGGGGGCGCGATCGATGACCGGGAACGCGATCCGGTCGGCGCAATGGTCGGGGTCGATGCCCGCGGCCAGGGCTTCGCGCGCAAGGTCATCGCGGCTGTATCCGAGCTCTTCACGGGTGGCGGCGAGCATGGTGGCCTGCGCGTCGGAGATTTGGCTGGCCTCGATCTCGTCGATGAGCGTATCGATGGCACCCTGCAGGTGCACGAGGAGGTCGTCGAGGTAGGCCACGGTACACGCTCGCTCGGCGTCGTCCTCGTCGGCCGCGCCGCGTTCGTCCAGCAGGGAGACGACGGGCTGCAGCGTGCGCATGGTCGCCTGCAGCGACTCGAGAGGTCGGGCCTCCAGCACGGCCGGGGGATACGCGATGTCGCGGATGGCCTGCTCGAGCGCATCGCGATCCGGTGGAGCGTGGTCAAGGGTCACGCTGCCGTGACCGACCTCCGGGGCGAGAGTCAAGGCCTGCTCGGGAGATGCGTCGGTCCGGTCCGCGGATGGGCCGCCGCAGGCCGCAAGGACGGTGATGGAGAGGAGCACCGGAAGTGATCGCATGATCTGGAGGGGAAGGAGTCACGGGAGCGCACGCGGCGCCGCGGTCGGGACCATGGCCTAGCCCACACGCGGGGGTGGGGCAACGCGCGGGAGGCGAGCGGAATTGGGTTGCCCACGTGAATGTGTGATGAGCGGAAGCGTCCACCCCCGGGTTCGGGGTACGGAGGCATGGCAACAGGAGTCGACGATGCGCGGAGTCGTTGGGGGACGCAGCCCCTTCGGGTGGGCGGTGGCGGTGGCGGCGACGCTGCTGGTGGGGCTTGGACCGGTGGGTGAGGCGCGGGCGAACCCGGTGACCGTACCGGTGAACATCGGGGTCGGGCCCACCTTCTACAACATCACGGGGCCGGTGGCCCGAGATCAGCCCTGGCACTTCGGCCTTCGGCTCCGGGTTCAGGCGGTTCTCGACCAGGAGACGATCCGCGCCAATGCCGGGCGAATTCCTGCGCGGTACCGGAGCATGGCCATGCAGCTCGATGAGGCGCGGATCTCGCCGTTCTTCTGGCTGCCCGATGCGTTGATCCTCAGCCCGAAGGTCGATGGCACGAGCATCTACGGCGCGACCTGGCGACCGATCTCCGTGGGTGTCCCGCTGATCGGCAATCCCGTGCGCTTTCGCCTGGGGGCAGGGGCTCTGCTGACCTACGCGTGGATCGACTCGGAGACGCTGGATGCGCGGACGACCCACTTCCTGCGGCCGGGCATCGATCTGGAAGCCGACCTGGAGATCCCGTTCGCACGATCGTTCCTCATCAACCTGGGCTGGAGCTCGCGCTTCTACGTGCCGCAGGAGGTGGGAGGCCGCATCGACGCGGCGCCGGGGCTGGACGGTACGCCGATGGACAACGCGATCTGGCACTGGGGCATGGCGTACGTGATGCTGAACATCCGGTTTCCGTACACGGTCAACCTGTAGGTCGGCTGCAGGGTGTGTTTCGGGCGTTCATCGTCCGCCTTCGCGCGGCATTCCCTGCTGCTCGGCCACACGCTGCTGCAGCGTGGCGGCGGCGCGGTCCACCATCTCGAGGGCGACGGGGAGCGTGGTCCCCGGGATGTCCTGCAGGAGCCGCCGGTTGACGTAGAGCAGCCAACCCGCCTGCTCGGGGCGACCGCTGCGCAGGTGCCGATGCAGATCGTCCATGAGGCGCATCGCGCTGCGCTCGGCCTGATGAAGATCGTGGTCCGCGCGTTCGCGCGCCGAGCGCAGGAGCGCCTCGACGGCGAGCGCCCATGGGGAGCTGCGGGCGGCGTGCTCGCGCTCCAGCACTTCGAGGCGATCGCGTTCCAGCTGACGTGCGGTGACCATTCCGTGCAGCCGTCTTCCGAGCTCCTCGGCGGAGACGCTGGCGGCGACGGCGTGAGCGAGTTCGGTGAGCCTCCGGTCGAGCTCGCGTCGGGCCGAACGCAGGTGTCGGCCCTGCCACCAGCGACCGATCGTCTGGTCCAGCCGGCCCGAGAAGACCGCCTCGAGCCAGCCCATCCAGTCCGGGTCTCGACCGTGATCGATGGCGATGGGTGGGGCATCGGCTGTCTGCCCGGGCAGAAGACGTTGCTCCGGGAGCGCCAGATGCGGGAGGTTTCGGTGCAGGCGTGCCGCGCGGGCTTCCTCCTCGAGCTCGATCAGGGTGTCGCGGAGGTCTTCGACGAGACCGTCCCAGCCGCCGAACGCTTCGAGGTCATCGCGCAGCGCCAGTCGGGCCTGATCGCCGCGCTCGCCGTCGCGGGGGAGCAGATCCCGGCGGATCAGCAACTCGAGGGCCAGCGGTGTGGCGCCGAGCTCCCAGAAGAGGTCGGCGAGGGAGTGTCCGCCCTCGGGCAGGAACAGAGGGGTCTCGACGGCTTCGGTGGCGAGCTGCCGTCGACGCCGGTCGCGGGCGCGCCATGCCCAGAGCCCGCCGAAGACGAGCAGGAGTGCGAGGAGGATCTCCACCGGCTACTCGGCTGCTTCGGGGATGCGATCGTGGATCGTACCACGGCGCTGGAGGCTCGCGGTGCCCCCGGTAGCGAGCAGTACGCCGCGGGCGTCCTTGCACAGGCCCGCCGCGTTGCCCTCGTCGGTGTCGATGTGCATCTCGAGCTGGAAGGAGGGGGAGACGCGGATCAGCACGCCTCCGAAGACGAGATCACGCTGCTCGGCGCTCGACACGGCGACCTCGACAATGTCGCCGTCGGCAACGCCGAAGTGATCGGAATCCTCGGGGGTCATGTGGATGTGGCGCCAGGCGCAGATGACCCCACGCTCGAGCGTCACGCGCCCCGCCGGTCCCTCCAGGACGATGCCCGGGGTGTTGTTGATGTCGCCGCTTGCGCGGACGGGGGCGTCGATGCCGAGGAAGAACTCGTCGGTCCGAGAGATCTCGACCTGGCTCTCCGGTCGGGCGGGCCCCAGCACGCGGACCCGCTCGAGGCTGCGCTTCGGGCCGATGAGGGTGACCGTCTCCTCGCAGGCGAATTGGCCCGGCTGGGACAGGGGGTTCCGCTCGGTGAGGGTGTGGCCTTCGCCGAAGAGTGCCTCCACGTGCGACTGCGTCAGGTGCACGTGCCGGGCACTGACCGCCACGGGAATCGGCCGAGCCCCGCGGACCCGATCCCGGTCCAGCAGCAGCCGCGCCGCGCTCATCGCGATCGCGTGTTCCTCGTCGGTGGCGACGACCAGCAGCCGGGAGCGCGAGCCACGGGTGGAGAAGTCCGCCACACCATCACGCCTCACGGTGGCATCGGCTTCGCGGTTCGCTTCCTCGTCCAGACGGGCGCCGAGAAAGTCGAGGCGCTGGGTGATGCGGTGCCGCATCAGCGCCGAGTTCTCCCCGATGCCGCCGGTGAAGACGATGCCGTCCACACCGCCGAGGATGGCGGTGTACGCCCCGATGTACTTGCGGACGCGATGGGCGTAGATGTGGATGGCCAGCTGTGCGCGCTCGTTGCCGTCCGCAGCCTGCTCCTCGATGTCGCGCAGGTCGTTGCCGAGGCCCGAGAGGCCGGCAAGCCCGCTCTGCCGGTTGAGCAGGTGGTCCAGTTGCTCTTCCGTGTATCCCTCGCGCAGCAGGTGAAGCAGGATGCCCGGGTCGAGGTCCCCGCAACGGGTGCCCATGACGAGCCCCTCCAGAGGGGTCATCCCCATGCTGGTCTCGATGGAGCGGCCATACTCCACGGCACAGACGGACGCGCCGTTGCCGAGGTGACAGGTGATCAGGCGCAGGTCCCGGAGATCCCCCACCAGGTAGTCGGCCGCACGCTGGGCGACGTAGGCGTGGCTGATGCCGTGAAACCCGTAGCGACGGATCCCGTGCTCCCGGGTCAGGCTGGCGGGAAGCGCGTAGCTGCGCGCGCGGCGGGGCAGGGTGGCGTGGAAGGCCGTGTCGAACACGGCGATGTGCTCGAGCCCGGAAAGCAGGCGCCGCGCTCCCCGGATGCCGGCGAGATTTGCAGGATTGTGCAGTGGAGCGATCGGGTTGAGCGCCTCGATCCCCGCTTCCACCTCGTCGTCGATCCGGACGCTGTGCGTGAAACGCTCCCCCCCGTGCACAACCCGATGGGCCGTCCCGGCGAGCGTGATGCCATCCGGGAGCGCGTCGAGCAGCGCGGGAAGCAGGCGCTCGATCGCGGACGCCACGTCCACGGTCACCAGTCCGGTCGGCGCGGCGCCGTTGATGCGCAGTACGCCTGCTTCGGTCCCGATGCGCTCGGCCCGCGCCCGCAGGACACGCTCTCCGGTGGCCGGGTCGAGAACATCGGCCTTGATGGACGACGAGCCGCAATTGAGCACGAGCAGATGCATTCGTTTCTCCTGTGGGAAGATGCGTTTCGATGTGTTCGCGTGAACGAACGGAAAGCGTGCCCATCCTCTCCGGACCGGGGTGGCGCACACCCCCTCGACACGGACCTGGAGGACACCATGATGCGCATCCGACACGCGGAAGACCGGGGTAAGGCCGACTTTGGCTGGCTCAAGAGCCACCATTCGTTCAGCTTCGGCGACTACTGGAATCCGGAGTGGATGGGGTATCGCGTGCTGCGCGTGCTCAACGACGACGTGGTCGCGCCGGGCGGGGGATTCGGACTGCATCCGCACCGTGACATGGAGATCGTGTCCATCGCGCTGGAGGGGGCGATCGCGCACGCGGACTCCATGGGGAACGAGGCGGTGCTCCGGGCTGGGGAGGTACAGCGCATGACGGCGGGCCGCGGCATTCGGCACAGCGAGTTCAACCACTCGCCCACGGAGCCGCTGCGCTTCCTGCAGATCTGGATCCTGCCGGAGCGCCCGGGCCTTGACCCGGGATACGAGCAGCGAGCCTTCTCCCGGGAGGATCGGACTGGCCGCTGGCAGGTGATGGTCCACCCCGAAGGGCTGGAGGGATCGCTCCGGATCCATCAGGACGCCTCGATCCGCGCGACTGTGCTTCGACCAGGGGAGCGGGTCGACTGGACCCCGGACGCCGGGCGCGGGGCGTGGGTCCAGGTGGTGAGCGGCTCGGGAAAGGCGGGCGAGCAACCGGTCGCGCGCGGGGACGGACTTGCGTTCGAGAGGGAGGGGCTCGAGTTCGAAGGAGGGGAGCGCGGGTTGGAGCTCGTCCTTCTCGATCTGCCCTGAGTGGAGGCGATGATGCGTTTCGGACTTTCCGTCGTTGGGGGTGCGTGCCTGGTGTGCGGTCTGTTGGCCGGGGCTGTCGGCTGCCTCCAGGCCGAGGGGACGACAGGGACTACGGGAGCGGTGGCGGTCGGGGGCGAGGATGAGCCCCGGAACGCCGGTGCGACTCCAGCGCTCCCGGACGTTCCGGATCCGGACGCCGTCGAGGACTGGCGCGCCGTGACGGACGCGCAGTGGCGCGAGCGGCTCACGAGGGAGCAGTTCCGGGTTCTGCGCCGCCACGGAACGGAGCGGGCCGGGAGCGGGGTGCTCCTGCACAACAACGCGGAGGGCACTTATGTCTGTGCCGGCTGCGGCGCGCCCCTGTTCGCGTCATCGGCCAAGTACGACTCGGGTACTGGATGGCCGAGCTTCTGGCAGCCGATCGCGGAAGACGCCGTCGGGCGGATGGAGGACCGCAGCCTCGGCATGGTCCGCACGGAGGTGCACTGTGCGCGCTGCGGGGGGCACCAGGGGCATGTGTTTCCGGACGGGCCGGAGCCGACGGGCCTGCGCTACTGCATCAACTCGGCCAGTCTCGCGTTCGTGCCGGCGGAGTGACCCTGCGGCAGGCGACCGGTTCAGCGTGCGCACGACCGATGCGCCGGGTGTGCGGTCGAGGAGCGTTCAGAGCGAGCCGATCTGTCCGGACAGCCCTGCGCTGCCGTTCTGGCCGGTGCCGAGCGCGGTGTTGCTGGAGTTGCCCCCCACACCACCGTTTCCACCGGTGCCGATGTCATCCCCGAGGGTGAAGGTGTTGTTGTTCGCGTAGGCAGGTCGGGCGGTTCCGTTGTGGACGAAAATGTCGAAGGATGCCCCTCCGTTGCCACCAGCGCCACCCCCGCCGTGTCCTCCGCGACCTCCGCTGCCTCCGGAACCGCCGGCGAGCATGCAGAAGTCGAACCGGTTGCCGAGATCAGCGGCGGTCGGGCCTCCGCTGCCCCCGAGGCTGCCGTCTCCACCTCCACCGCCGTTGCCGCCGGCACCACCGTCGCCACCCTGTCCGCGGTTCAGCGTGTTCTGGCGCAGGCGAGGCATGTCGGACGAGTCGGTCGCGCTCGACTGGCTGATGAAGACGGCGAACGAGCCGCCTCCGGCCGCTCCGCCGCGACCTGCAGCGCCGCCGCATCCACCGGAGCCACCGCCACCTCCGGTCGCGCCGAAGTAGAACTCCGGGTTGACGGTGGTGAACACGCCGGCGGCAGCGCTGCCCCCACCGCCACCACTTCCGGGCAGCCCGGCCTGGCCATCCCCGCCGGCACCTCCGCGCCACTGACCATCGGCCACGGACCCGGACGCGTTGCCGGAGCGGCTGCCCCGATTGCCATCCGTGCCGGCTGCACCGGAGGATCCGGGGACCGGATCCACACCGAGCGCGGGGGTGACGCTGCAGGTTCCCCCCGTGCCTCCGGTGGCCGGAATTCCCTGGAAGTGCCCGGGCCCGAGGCCTCCCTCACCGCCACTGAGTCCTTCGCCTGCCATGCCTTCCCCCGTTCGGGTGTTTGCGGACGGGCAGGTCGCTTCTCCACCGGAGCCGCCCGACACGTTGATCGTGTCTCCGGTGCGCAGGTTCTCGCAGCTCAGACTCCCGCCGCCCCCCGGGACGGGCCGGGTCGCGCCACAGTTTCGTCCCGTGGTGCGAAGTGCGCCGTTGCTGCCGCTCGTCCCGTTGGTCCCCGGCGAGCCGGCCTGTCCCGCAGCGCCATTGCCACCTCGACCGGCGAAGACCTGGTTGTCTTCCATCAGCAGGCCATCTCCGGCGTCCCGGATGTACACGCCGATGGAGTTGCCACCTGGAGCCGCGTTCTCCGCCTGGATGGTGAACCCGCTCAGGACCGTGTCCTGCGTGATGCTCTCGGCCCGTACGGCGATTCGGTCTGCCCCATCGCCTCCCACGCCGCTGATGAGGGTCACGAAGACCTCGGGATTGCGCGTCCAGTTGGCGCTGTTGTGGCCGCCCAGCAGGCTGATGCCATCGACCATGGTGACCCGCTCGCGGAACACGCCGTCGGAGACCCGGACACGCTCCCGACCTTCGGCCTGCGCGCGCGTCAGCGCGAAGGTGATCGTGGCACAGGGGCTGTCCCACGCTCCGCAGTCGCCGCCGTCCGTGCCTCCGTTGGCGGGTCGGGAGACGTAGATGGCCCCGGCGTCGGGCAGCAGCTCACATCCGTTCTCCGCAACCCCGTCGGCGTCGACGTAGCCTCCCGCGCACTCGAATCCGCACTGGGCGATGCCTCCCGTGACTTCACAGGTGGGAACCACGTTGAATTGCTCCGGGCCGCCCGGCCAGAAGTTGTTGCAGTCGAGGTTGCAGGCGCCGCAATGCTCCACCGAAGCATACAGGCCCTGCGCGTTCCGGAAGGCCCCGTCGACCTCTCCATCGCAATTGTCGTCCTGGTAGTCGCACTGCTCCACCGGGGCTGGCGCGCCGGGGGTGGCGCTGCAGATGGGATCCGCGGTGGGATCGCTCGGGTCGCACACGAAAGCGCCGGCGCGGGCGCAGATGCCCTCCCCCGCAAAGCAGATGTCGCCGAGGCCCTCGAAGCCGGTATCCACCGTGCCGTCACAGTTCATGTCGAGGCCGTTGCAAATCTCCTCCTGTTCCCCGGGCTCCACGGTGGGCACACAACGGACCTCGGCCTCCACGCAGCGGGTCTCGCCGGTACCGCAGACCCCGTCGAAATCCGTCGAGCAGGGCTGTCCGCCACCCGGATTGCCGCTGTCCACCGTGCCGTCGCAGTTCATGTCGAGACCGTTGCAGACCTCCACCTGGGGGGTGTTCGCCGGTTCGCACTGGAGCTCGCCGAAACGACAGAACTGGATCCCCTCGTTGCAGATGCCGAAGTCTCCCATCTCGCAGGGATCCCCCTGCCCGATGGGGCGGTCGTCGATGATGCCGTTGCAGCTGTTGTCCTTGCCGTCGCAGAACTCGGGCGCCCCGAAGAACACCTCCGGGTCACCGTCGTCGCAGTCCGGACCGTCGCATCCCGGCCCGACCCCGTAGCCGTCCCCGTCCCGGTCGATGCAGAAGTTCGGGTCGATGCACACGAATGCCGCGTCGGCCCCCGAGGTGGCGATGAACACGCATCCCCAACCGTCGGGACAGTCCGTGTCCAACTCGCACGCCGTGGTGCAGATGCCGTCGATCGTCTCGATCGCGATCCGCGGACAGAACTCCGTCTCGCACTGGCCGTTCCGGCGACAGACATCCCCGATCCGCAGGCTGCCGTCATCCGGAATCGCGTCCAGTTCGTCCTCATCCGGTGTCGGCGTTCGGGTGGGCTCGACGGAGGACGGCTCCTCAGACGGGGTGGAGACGTCCGGGTCTTCTCCGGTCACATCCGGGATCGACCCCGACACATCGCTGTCCACGTCCCCCGACGGATCGGACGGCGCCGAGCCCGGACTCGAAGGTCCGTCCGAAGGGTCGCTCGGCCCGAACGCTGGCCCTTCGTCGTCGGAACAGCCGGCGAAGACGAGGAGGAGGACACAGACAGCAGGAAGAATTCGATGCATGAGGAGCGCCTGATGGTGGGGGATCACCGGAGGCACACGAGAGGTGGCGGGCACTTCGACTCCGGTCCTCTGCAGGATAGGGGAGTTTCGGGTGCTCATGCAATGACCCTTGCAATGCGCCCCCGGAACGAACGGCGCCACCGCCCTCGCCCCCGCGCGCACGGGCAGGCCGAGGTGGCCCCACGCCCAAGTGCCCGGAATCATCCCTCGCCCCCGCGCGCACGGGCACGCCCGGCGGTCGATTCAGAGCGCCACGCAGTTCTGGACGCTGCCACTCGAACCGGCCTGTCCCTGGTTGCCGAGGGAAGGCCCACCAAGGCCTCCTTCCCCGCCCTGGCCGCCGACGAAGCTGTTGCCGGTGCCTGCGTCGCAGGCGGGGGTCCCGCCGCCCACTCCGCCGGAGAGGACGCCGAAGCTGCTTCCGCCGCAGCCGCCGCCGCCGCCGCCTCCGTGGCCGCCGTCGCCGCCGGGACCGCCGACACCCCCCTCGATGATGCACAGGCAGTCGCTCAGGCAGGTGCCGGCGAGGCCGCCCTGGCCCCCGACACCACCGGAACCGGCGACACCGCCGTTGCCCCCGCGGCCGCCGATACCGAGCACCACCGCGTTGTTCTCGAGGGTCGGGTGCTGACCGCCGTTGACGAACACGGCGATGCTCGCACCGCCGGCCTGGCCTCCGCCCGCGCCCTGACCGCCGCAACCACCCGAGCCGCCGCCACCGCCATGGCCACCGTACCGATCCTGACTGCTGCAGTTGCTCACGCAGCGTCCACCCCCGCCCCCGCCGCCGCCGCCGCCGCCGCCGCCGTGGCGACCGACGTCTCCGCTTCCTCCTCCTCCGCCGCTCCAGTGCGCTCCCGAGATGGAGCCCGTGGCAGCCCCGGCGGCGCAGCCCGATCCCGAGCTCCCGTCGTTGCCACGCCCACCGGACCCGCCGGGTCGACCCTGGCGATTGCCATCGGGAATGAAGCAGGATCCCTCGAGGCGGCCGTCGAAGCCGGCATCACCGAGCGCACCGGCGCTGCCGCCGCCCGGCTGGGCACGGCCGGCAAGACCCCCGCGCGAACCGGCGCGCTGATTGTAGACGGGCCGCGCCTGGTTGCCGCCGCCCCGGCCTCCCGACACGTCCACTCCGTCGCACGTCCGGGCCCCCCCGTTCTCGATCTGGCGGGACCAGTTGCTGTTCGACGTGGAGATGCGCGTGCCGTCGTAGCTGCTCGCGTTGCCCGCCGTCCGGCCCCCGCCATCCACGCCCATGAGGCCGTTCGTGCCCGCGCTCCCCTGGGCCCCCGGTCCCGCGGTCCCACCGACGATGCGGTTCGAGCGGAGCACCAGAGCGGCGCTCGAACCCGTGACCCAGACCGTATAGACATTGCCGCCGAAGGTCCCGTTCACCTGACCCTCCAGAATGAACCCCTCGACGGTCGTCGCCGATGTGATCCCGTCCGCGCGCAGCGTATGACGGTGCGTTCCCGTGCTGTTGCCCCGGATCGTGGTCAGGGTGGCCCCGACGTCACGCTCCCACGTGTCCGCTCGGTGACCTCCCAGCAGGCTTACCCCGTTCACCAGCGAGACGCTCTCCTCGTACGAGCCGTTCGCGACGCGCACCCGCGACCGCCCCAGGGCCTGGGCACGCTCGATCCCACGGCCGATGGATGCGCAGGGAAACCGTCCCTCGCCCGTGGCCGTGGGCCCGGTGCCGCATTCCCCGGAGTCCGATGCGCCCGGAGAGTCGGAGCCCACGTAGATGGCGTCGGTGTCGAGCAGGAACTCGCAGCCGTCGTCGGGCACGGCGTTGAGGTCGAACGCGCCGGAATCGCAGGAGAGTCGGCATGTCGCGATCCCGCCGCCGATGCCGCAGACGCCGGTGGAGTTCGGGCGATCGAAGATCTCCCGGCAGTTCACGCCACAGGCACCACAGTGCTCGTCCGTGTCGTAGATTCCCTGCGCGTTCCGGAACCCCGTGTCGATCTGACCGTCGCAGATGTCGTCCTGATAGTTGCAGGTCTCCTCCGGTCGGGGCGACCCGGCCGTGGCCGAACACACCGGAGGTCCGGTCCGGTCGCTGACATCGCAGATGAAGATGCCCGCACGCTGGCAGGCGCCGTCCCCGGCGAAGCAGATGTCACCGAGCCCGTCGAACCCGGTGTCCACCGTGCCGTCGCAATTCATGTCGAGGCCGTTGCAGATCTCCTCCTGCTCCCCGGGCTCCACCGTGGGGACGCACCGAATCTCCGACTCGACGCAGCGGGTCTCGCCCGTGCCGCACACTCCGTCGAATTCCGTCGAGCAGGGCTGACCGCCCCCCGGGTTCCCGCTGTCCACCGTCCCGTCGCAGTTCATGTCGAGGCCATTGCACACCTCGACCTGAGGCTGGTTGACCGGTTCGCACTGGAGCTCGCCGAAGCGGCAGAACTGCACGCCGTCGTTGCAGATCCCGAAGTCACCCATCTCGCAGGGATCCCCCTGCCCGATGGGGCGGTCATCGATGATGCCGTTGCAGCTGTTGTCCTTGCCGTCACAAAACTCCGGCGCGCCGAAGAAGACCTCCGGATCGCCGTCGTCGCAGTCCGGACCGTCGCACCCCGGCCCGACCCCGTAGCCGTCCCCGTCCCGATCGATGCAGAAGTCCGGATCGATGCACACGAAGGCCGCGTCGGCTCCGGACGTGGCGATGAAGACGCATCCCCAGCCATCGGGACAATCGTCGTCCAGCTCGCACGCCGTGGTGCAGATGCCGTCGATCGTCTCGATGGCGATCCGGGGACAGAACCCGCTCGCGCACTGCCCGTTCCGGCGACACACGTCGCCGATCTCGAGGCGCCCGTCGTCCGGAATGGCATCGAGCTCATCTTCGGCGGGCGTGGGCGTGCGGGTCGTCTCGCCCGGGTCCCCGGGGCCAGAGGTGGTGTCACCCGGATCGGACACATCCGCCGACGGATCGGTGGCGTCTCCGGGCAACCCCGACACGTCCTCACCTCCCGTCGGCGCGTCGCTCGACCGGTCGGCCGTCGGCACGGACGCCTCGCCAGGACTGGAGCTGTTCTCCCCGCCTGGCAACTGGGTCTCCGCACAGGCGGACAGCACGAGGACACCAATGGACACCAGCAATACGCGGCGCATCATGAACTCCCGGGACGCGGAGAGGGAACAACGCGCCGTGGCCACCGGCCACGGCGCCGTCCCCCTCAGGGTAGTGCAGTCACGCGGTTCATGGCAATCCGCATGGAACGCACCCTCCCGCGGCCCAGGGCGATCGCCAGGTCGTCACCGATCCCCTTGCGGTCGGGAAAACGGACGGTGAGGGGCCCCTTGGCCCGGTACGTGCGACCGATGAGAGCCCACGAGCGGCACCGTTGCACGCCACGAACCGGTCCTGGCGACAGCCCTGTCCAGGGTCCGGGATGCCTAGAACGCCCAGCCCAGCGTGAACTCGAGCACGAAGCGCGCCCCGTCGAATGTCGTGCTCGACGACTCCTCGTTGCCATCCGCATCCCGAGCGGCCGCCTCCGCCAGCACCATGCCGTATCCCCCGCCCAGGCCGATGCCGAGAGAGAAACCGGGATGCCAGATCGCACGGTAGCCCGCAACGCCCACGACGTTCAGCGTCGAGAGCGACCCCGTGCCCGTGCCCCCATCCACGTTCAGCGCGAACCGGCGGTAGTTCACGCGCGGCCCCACGTAGAAGCCGTGCATCCCGTTGCCCACCGGATGGTAGTCCATCCCACCGAGCAGCCGGAACCCCGTGAACTTCACGTCGTCGAACGAGATCGCCGCATAGCCGAGCCCCACCTGCGCCGACACCGTGTCGCTCAGCAAACGGTGGTAGCGACCGAACACACCCGCCGGAAAGATCACGATGAACTGCGGCCCGGCGATCACCAGGTTGCGGTACCCCCGCTTGTCGTCCATCCGGTGCGCGTCCTCGCCGCCCGTCAGCTCCACGTTCCGGTAACCCGTCCGCTCACCCGCCTCCTCATCCGTCGCCTCCGGTGCATCGTGCACCTCGGCCAGGGACAGCCGCGAGCCTGCCATCAGCCCGGCCAGCGGGTCCGAATCCTCCCCGGTAGCCCAGGCCGCCGAGGGCGCCACGAGCAGCGCGACCAGCCCGATGGAAATCACTGCACTCATCGTCATTCGCGATCCGTTCATCGTCGCATCCTCCTCGCGCCTGCGGCGCCGAGCCTGCACGCGGGCCGACTCCACCACGGAACCGGTCCGCTTCCTTCTGTCTTGTCGTCCTTGACGGGACCGTGCTCACTATGGCGACCGCGAGACCGGCGTCAAACTGCCCGAACGCATTCGCACACTCCGACGAAGCTTCACGGAAGACCATTCACCGCCGCCCCGAGGCCCACCATGTTCCCCGACCTCCCGACCCCCCGTCTCTCCGGCAGGGCGCTGCGGGCCCTGCGCACCCTCACCGCGACCCGCGCCGGCGCGCGACTCGTCCTCCAGCGCATGCGCGTCGACTACCGCATCCGGGACCTCCTCGCCCTCGACGCCTCCGGCCGCGCCGACCTCGCCCTGCACCCCTTCCCGCAGCCCGCGCGCAAACCCGCATCCTGGCAAGACCAGCAGCTCGACCCGCCCGGCGCACCCGCATGGCGACCCACCCACGAGCGCCTCCGGACCGCCCTCCACGACGGCCTCTCGCCCGTCACCCTCGTCGAGCGCATCGCCGAGTACCTCGCCGCCGGCGACTTCGGCCACGCCGCGCACACCCCCTTCATCGCCCTCGACATGGACCGTGCGCTCGCCGCCGCCCGCGAGGCCCGGGACCGCATCCGCGCCGGAAAGCCGCGTTCCCCCCTCGACGGGCTTCCCCTCCCGATCAAGGACGAACACGACATGCAGGGACTCCCCACCACCGGCGGCTCCTGTGCTCCCTGCGGCATCGCCCGCGACGACTCCTTCGTCGTCGCCCAGCTCCGCCAGGCCGGCGCTCTCCTCGTGGGCAAGACCCACACCACCGAGTGGGGCATGAACCCCATCGGGACCCACCCGTTCCACGCCTTTCCGCACAACCCGCGACACCCGGACCGCGCCGCCGGCGGCTCCTCCACCGGCTCCGCCGTCGCCGTCGCGCTCCACCTGGCCGCCGCCGCCATCGGATCCGACGGCGGCGGCTCCATCCGCATCCCCAGCGCCCTCTGCGGACTCTACGGCATCAAGCCCACCTTCGCCCGACTCTCCACCCGTGGCAACGCCTTCGGCGGCGGCACCGTCGCCGTCGGCGGCCCCATCGCCCACTCCACCGCCGACCTCGTCGATGTCCTCGAGGTCCTCGGCGCATCCACCGACCCCGATGACTGGCTCAACAGCAGGGCCCCCCGACCCCCGAAGGGCCGCAAGTCCTGGCGTCGCGCCCTCGGCCGCGGTGTGCGGGGGCTCCGCATCGGCGTCCCCGAGACCGAGTGGGCACACGCCGACCCCGCCATCGCCGCCGACGGCCAGCGCGCCCTCGATGCCCTCGCCGCCGACGGAGCCACCCTCGTCCCCGTCCACATCCCCACCCTCGAACACGCCCCCGCAGTCGGTGTGCTCTCCATCGCCCCCGAAACCGTCGCCAACCTCGCCGACGACTTCCACCTCAACGGCGACGCCTACGGCGACGACCTCGCCGTAGCACTCCAGCTCATCGCCCGACTCGGCGTCGACGAGTACCTCGCCGCCCAGCGCACCCGAACCCTGCTGCGCATCCAGACCGCCGAGACCCTCCGTACCGTCGATGTCCTCGCGCTCCCGACCCTCCCCGTCCTCGCTCCTCCCTACGCACGCGGCGAGGAAGCCACCGCCATCAGCGACGACGTCCACACCCGCGCCATGTGCCGGTTCAACTTCTTCGCCAACCTCACCGGCCTCCCTGCCGGAACCGCGCCCATCGCCGTTCGCGACGGCCTCCCCGTCGGGCTCCAGATCATCGGCGACGCCTGGGACGAAGCCGCCGTCCTCGCCGTCCTCGCTCACCTCGAGCGCCTGGACCTCGCAAGCGCCCTCGATGCACCGGCCGCCGCCGCCAACCTCCTCGCCTGACGCCGGGCCATCAGGGGACGTCCGCGGACGTCATGTCCCCTTCCGGCACGATCTCCACGACATCCGCGGGGACTGGCCGACCTGCCGCCGCATGGAGCGCGTCCAGCGATGTCCCCTCCAGTCGTGCGCAGTCCCCCGGTCGAGGCACGAGCTCCCGAAGCGTCAGCGGGCCGTGCGATGTGCGAACCAGAGCGGCGACCGGCGCCCCACAGGCCGCGAACGTCCGGCGAACCTCGTGGTAGCGGCCTTCCGTCAGCGTGATCGTCCACCACTGCGCGTCGTCGCGCTCCGCCAGCCCGTCCGCCGCCAGCGCCGCCGGCGGCAGCGGCTCCACGACGAGGGGGCGGGGCACGTGACCGTCCCGCAGGGCCAGGGTCCCCGCCTTGAGGCGCTCGAGCGCGTCCGGGTCCGGCGGGGACTCCAGCGCCGCCGCATACGTGCGCTCCACCTTCGCCGACGGGTGCGTCAGCCGGTGCAGCAGGGCACCGTCCGCGGTGAGCAGCAGGAGACCGGACGTGTCGGCGTCCAGTCGCCCGACGGGCTGCACCGCCCCGATGCCCGGCACCTCCGCGAACACCTCGAAGATCGTGGGGTCGGTGCTCAGCGGTTCCCGACGGGACACGACCACGCCCTTCGGCTTGTGCACCGCCAGCGTCAGCGGGGGACCGGTGCGGGCCCGGAAGGCGAACTCGCCCGCCGAGAAGCGCTTCCAGTCCCGACCGAGCGACACCCGATCCCCGGTTCCCAGGCGCTCCCCATCCGGACCGACAAGCGTCAGGCGCCTCCGGCGGATCTCGCGTCTGCCCAGCCCCGTGGCTTCCGCCAGGAGGCGCGCTGCGGGCCAGGTCTTGGTCGTCATCTCGGCGTCCCGGACAGGGTGGGCGGACCGCGGACGGTCCATCGAGGCGGTACGCGACGAGGCAGGGTGGGGCAGTCTTCGCGCGAGCGCAATCCCATCGTGGCCTGTCGTCCGTCCGCGGTCCGACGCGCAGCTTCGGCGGCCACCGTTCGGTCTTCCCCCTCTGAATTCGGTTCGAATTCCGTGCGCGTTTCGTTGCCGAGTGGGGCTGTCGCTGATATCGTTGGCAGAGAGGTTGCGTGTGCTGCAAGGCAGGCCGGGGGCCGGTCATCGCAGGCCACGTTTTCACCGATCCCGTGCTCGTGTGAGCACCTCGCGTTGGCCAGTCGGGCCCGGAGGCGTGATGATGACCGCAGCCCCTTTTCGTGCAGGAGTACTCCTTCCCGCGGTCGTCGCCATCGCCATGCTGTGGGCCTGTTCGGACGAGTCCGGACTGACGGAGATCACGCAGGAGGGTGGGGGTGGAGATGTGTGCGACCGCACATCGGGTTGCGGGGATGACCCGTGCGAGGGCGAGGACTGCGCGCTCGACTGCGAGCCGCCGTTCGCCAACTGCGACGGGAACCGGGAGACGGGGTGCGAGACGAACACCCGCTTCTCCGACGATCACTGCGGCGCGTGTGGCGCGGCATGCCCCGAGGGCTACCGGTGTCAGAGCGGGATGTGCGTCCGCTCGGAGTGTCCGGTGGGTCTCGCCAACTGCGACGGGGATGAGGAGACGGGGTGCGAGGTGGACCTGCGGACGGATCCCGAGAATTGCGGAGGCTGCGGGGAGGTGTGCCCGACAGGAGCGAGCTGCGCGGACGGTGCCTGCTTCTGCCCCTCCGGCGAGCTGGTCTGTGACGGAGCGTGTGTTCCGGCCAACGTCTGCGGAGGATGCACCTCCATGGCCGGCGATGTCGGCGCGCACTGCGGCCAGTGTGGCCGCCTCGTCTGCGACGGAACGGAGGTGATCTCCTGCGAGGACCCCGGGTTCAACCTCTGCGGGGGCTGTGGTCCCCTGCCGGGCGCCCCCGAGGAGAACTGCGGCTACTGCGACACGGGGCGCTGGTTCTGCACGTCGGACGTGGAACTCATCTGCATCGGCGAGGCGGATCCGCAGACGGATGAGCGGCACTGCGGTGCGTGCGGAAACGCCTGCACGGATGGACGTCGCTGCGAGGAGGGCACCTGCGTGTGTCCGGAGGACCAGGTGACGATTGAGGCGTCCCCCGAAGACGCGACGGCGTGCGTGGGGGGGCCGGTCTCCTTCTCCGTGGAGGCTTCGGGGGACGAGCCGGCCATCGTCTGGCAGCGGAGCGTCGATGCGGGCGAGACCTGGCAGGATCTGACCGGAGAGGACGGCTTCGAGGACAGCTCGGCGGACACCCTGCGGCGAACGGCCGTGACGCAGGAGATGGACGGCCACCTCTTCCGGGCTGTGGCCTCGGGATCCTGCCTGTCCCGAACCAGTGAGGCCGCAGCCCTGACCGTGCAGGTCTGCCAGGGTGGAATCTGCGGACCGGCTTCCGGCCGCAGCACGGCGACCGCCCCCGACTCGGCCCTGTGCAGCGCGGGGACACCCACGGCGGTCGACGGTGAAGGCCCGTTCACATGGACGTGTCTCGGGAGCGGCGACGAACCCGACGTCAACTGCTCGTCGAGCCGGAGCTGCGAAGCGGAGACGGCGACGTGGACCGTGGACGATCAGTCGTGCGGTGATCTGCTGTCGGGGCGGGACCATGGCCGGACCGCGTCCGCATCCGACGAGGGCCCCCCCAACCGCGGGACAGCCACCTTCCGGTGCGAGCAGGGCACCTGGATGGAAGAGGACGGGGCGACCTGCTCCGCCGTCATCCATGCTGCGTGCGGCTCTGCCGCGGGGGGCAGCACCAGCGAGGTTCCGGACAGCGACCTGTGCGCCTCGGGTACGCCATCGGGCGTGAGCGGCGAGGGGCCGTTCACCTGGACCTGCGTCGGCGCGGAGGGCGGCGAGGACGCCGAGTGCAGCGCAGATCGAAGCTGCGACCGCGAGACCCGCTCCTGGACTGTGGATGGCCTCACCTGCAGCGGTACGGTCTCGGGGCGGGAACATGGTCGCACGCGCAACGCGACCGACAGCGGCCCACCGCTCGCCGGGCGCGCCACCTTCCGCTGCCAGCAGGGCGAATGGGCGCAGCAGGGCGGGGCCACCTGCGCACCGGTCGTCGACGGCGCGTGCGGCTCGGCCGACGGAGGAAGCACGCCCAATGCGCCGACCGGCAACCTGTGCAGCGCAGGCACGCCCTCGGCCGTGGAGGGCTCGGGACCGTTCACCTGGACCTGCGAGGGGAGCAATCAGGGCGAGAGCGCCTCGTGTTCGTCGAACCGGAGCTGCACCGCGGGGGCACGCAACTGGTCGGTGAGCGGCAACGCCTGCGCCGGATCCGTGACCTCCGCCCAGCACGGCCAGTCGCGTACCGCTACCGACGACGATCTTCCGAACACCGGGTCGGCGCAATTCCGATGCGATCAGGGCGCGTGGACCCGTCAGCCCGGTGCCACGTGCCAGCCGGTCGTGGACGGTGCGTGTGGCGAGGCCGGCGGCGGCCACTTCGGCTCCGCCCCGACCAGCGACCTGTGCACCGCCGGAACGGCCTCCGCCGTGAGTGGCGACGGCCCCTTTACCTGGACCTGCGGAGGCCTCAACGGCGGCGACGACATCACATGCTCCGCCAACCGGAGCTGCGCGGGGGGCGAGGCCTCCTGGACAGTGGGGGACCACACCTGCAGTGGATCGGTCGCTGCTCGAAACCATGGCCAGTCCCGCACGGCGACGGACAACGGGCCGCCCAACACCGGCACGGCCACCCTGCGCTGCGATCAGGGCGCGTGGGTTCCGCAGTCGGGAGCGACCTGCGCGCCCGGCGTGGTCGGGGCGTGCGGATCGGCGCGCGGACGCAGCACCCTCACCCCGCCGACGAGCAATCTCTGCAGCGCTGGCACGGCGACTCCCGTGACCGGGGACGGGCCCTGGACGTGGACCTGCCAGGGCAGCGGAGCAGGAGCCGATGCCGAGTGCTCCTCGAACCGCAGTTGTGCCGGTGTCTCGATGAGCTGGACCGTGGAGGGAAGCACCTGCGGCGGGGAGATCGGCAACCGGAACCACGGGCAGTCCCGAACCGCCACCGCACAGGGTCCGCAGACCGCCGGATCGGCAACCTACCGCTGTGAGCAGGGGGCGTGGAACCAGCAACCCGGCGCGACGTGCGCACCGGTCGTCAGCGGTACGTGCGGAGAGGCGGCGGGGAACAGCACGCTCGGAGCGCCCACCGCAGACCTCTGTGCAACGGGAGCACCTTCCGCCGTGAGCGGCAACGGGCCCTTTGCCTGGACCTGCGCAGGGAGCAATGGAGGCGACGATGCATCGTGTTCTTCCGACCGGAGCTGCGAGGGGGGTGCTGCATCATGGACCGTGGATGGAAGTACCTGCAGCAGCCCGGTGACGCAGGGCGAGAACGGGCACACCCGCCCCGTGTCCGACAGTGAACGCCCGAACACCGGCGCCGCGACCCTCGAGTGCCGGCAGGGGACCTGGGTTGCGCAGCCCGGCGCGACCTGCGCACCCGTGGTGGACGGCCAGTGCGGCACGGCAGATGGTGGCAACACGGTCAACGCGCCGTCGAACAACCTCTGCAGCGACGGAACGCCGACCGCAGTGAGCGGGGGTGGACCGTTCACGTGGACGTGTCTCGGAAGCAACGGCGGAACTGACGCAGCGTGCGCCTCCGATCGCCGATGTGCCCGCGAGACGCTCTCGTGGACCGTGGACGGGTTCACCTGCAGCGCCTCCTTCAACGCCCGCAACCATGGCCAGTCGAGAACCGCCAGCGACAGCGAACCTCCGATCACGGGCACCGCCACCTTCCAGTGCAACCAGGGGACCTGGGAGGAGCAGGATGGGGCGTCCTGTGCCAGCAGCGGCTTCGGCGGCTGAGGAAGTGCATCCGGTGGGCGGCGAGGGGGCATCGCGCTCCGCACCGCAGACATCGTGCCCGTGGCCAAGGGAGGATGCATGCGCTACGACCATCGGGATCGTCTCCGGTCCTCTGCCGGGTGTGCCGCCCGGCCCGGGTTCATCCCACCGTTCCCCGCCAGCGCATGGCCCGCAACCGCGAAGAACCGCTCGTCCTCGTTCGTGCAGTCCTCGGCCGCTTCACCGATCGGCGGGCGCTCGTCATCGATCTCCCCGAACCGGAGGCGGCAGCGCACCTCATGGACGAGATGGGCGCGAGCGATGTCCACTGGCTTCACACGCGGTGGGATCGCCACCGGTCCATGCCCGACTCGCTCGACCACGGCTTCGCGGTTGTTCCCGACCCGTCCCTCGCGCCGCGGGATGTCGTGCTGCTCTTCCTGCCCCACGGGAAGGCCCGCTTGCGCGAGCTTTCGGCGACCGCCGCGCAGGTCCTCGCGCCCGACGGCGAGCTCCTCGTCGTTGGCGGCAACGGCGCCGGAATCCGATCGGCGCCGCGCGTGCTCGAGGAGGCCTTCGAGCACGTGTCCCGCCTCGAGAGCGCGCGCCACTGCCAGCTCCATCGGGCCACCGGCCCACGACCCGACGCCGCTCCGCCCGAGCCCGTCCACCATGAACTCACCGTCGCCGGGGTCGACCTGCACGTGATCACCCGCCCGGGTGTCTTCTCCGCAGACGGGCTCGACGAGGGCACCCGTCTTCTGCTCGAGAACCTCTCCCTCCCCGAAGAGGGAAGGGTGGTCGACGTGGGGTGCGGCGCCGGGGTCATCGGCGCGTTCATCGGACGACGCGCCCCGGACATCGAACTGCTCTGCTGCGACGTCGACGCCGCAGCCCTCGCCGCAAGCGAGGCCACCCTTCAGGCCAATGGCGTGGCGGCCACCGTGCTCGCCTCCGATGTTCTCGCCGACATCGATGGGCGCATCGATCTCGTCGTCAGCAATCCACCCTTCCATCAGGGCGTGCGCACCGAGTACGGGGTGGGCGAGCGACTCGTGCGCGAGAGCGCGGCACGACTTCACAAAAGGGGGCGCATCATTCTGGTGTGCAACCGGTTTCTTCGGTACAACCAATGGCTCGAAGAATCCTTCCAGCGCGTCGAGTGCCTCGCCGATGACGGCCGCTATCAGGTCTGGGTGGGCGCGGAACCTCGCCTGCGCCGATGACCGGGTCTCCCCCGCCCGACACCGCCGGGCGCCCGCCGCGTCGGGCCACCACCCGGCGGCTTCTCGCCCTCGCGCGCGACGAGTGGCGCACCCTCGCCGTCGCCTCCGTGTTCCTGCTCGTCGGAAGCGCCATGGGGCTCATCTGGCCCCAGGCGATTCGCCTGATCATCGACGCGGCGGTCGAGGGCGGGGACCCCCGCCGCCTGGATGTCGCCGCCATGGCCATGCTCGGCGTGTTCGCGGTTCAGGGGGTCGCCATCGCCCTGCGCTATCACCTCTTCACCGTGGCCGGCGAACGCGTGGTCGCTCGATTGCGCAGCCAGCTCTTCGCCCATCTCGTCGCCCTGGACGTCGCCTTCTTTGATCGGCGACGCACCGGTGAGCTGCTCAACCGTCTGGCCTCCGACACCGCGGTCCTGCAGAACACGGTCACGGTGAACGTCTCCATGGCTCTGCGGTCGCTCGTCTCCGTGCTGGGCGGCATGGCGCTGCTGTGGTGGACCTCGCCGACCCTGACCGCCTGGATGCTCGTGGTGGTTCCGCCCGTGGCCATCGGCGCCGTCGTGTTCGGGCGCCGCATCCGGAGGCTGTCGCGGGAGGTGCAGGACGCCCTCGCCGAGGCGAGCAATGTCGCCGAGGAGGCCCTCGGAGGGCTGCGAACGGTGCGCCTGTTCACCCGGGAGGCGGCACGGGCCACCGCCTACACAGGGGCCGTGGAGCGCTCGTTTCGGCTGGCGCGCCGGCGCGCGTTCGTGACCGCGGTGTTCACCGGCGCCGCGTCGACGGCGGGCTTTGCGGCCGTCGTCCTCGTCCTGTGGCGTGGAGGTCATCTGGTGCTCGCGGAGGCCATGTCGCTGGGCCAGCTCACCAGCTTCGTGCTCTACACGCTCATTGTCGCGTTCTCCCTCGGCACGCTGGCCGGGCTGTGGACCGACCTGATGCGGGCGTCCGGCGCGGCGGAGCGGGTCTTCGACCTGCTCGACGAGCGCGCCG
Source organism: Deltaproteobacteria bacterium (assembly GCA_007693585.1). Classification (GTDB taxonomy): domain Bacteria; phylum Myxococcota_A; class Bradymonadia; order REDH01; family REDH01; genus REDH01. The sequence continues at coordinate 56,292 of REDH01000081.1, read as the reverse complement.
ACGTGGAGCGCCCCGGAGGGCTGCGTCCGGAGCACGCGAAGGGTCGAGTGGCGTTCCGGGGGGTGCGCTTCGCCTATCCGACCCGGCCGGACACGGAGGTGCTGGCGGGGATCGATCTGGAGCTGGCGCCGGGCAGCCGGACGGCGCTGGTGGGTCCGTCCGGGGGCGGCAAGAGTACCCTCGCCGGACTCCTCTGTCGTCTCCACGACGTGACGGGCGGCAGCATCGAGGTGGACGGCCACGACGTCCGGGAGCTCGACGCGCGATGGTTGCGTGAGAACATCGGGGTCGTGGCGCAGGAGCCGCTGCTGTTCTCGGGGAGCATCGAGGAGAACATTCGCTTCGGGCGTGAGGGTGCGACCGCGGCGGAGGTGCGGGCGGCGGCCGAAGCGGCGAACGCGCTGGAGTTCATCGAGTCCTTCCCATCGGGGATGGACACGCGGGTGGGGGAGCGCGGGGTGCAGCTCTCCGGCGGCCAGAAGCAGCGGGTGGCGATCGCCCGGGCCCTGCTGCGCGACCCGGCGGTGCTGATCCTCGACGAGGCCACGAGCGCGCTCGACGCGGGGAGCGAGCGCCTGGTTCAGGAGGCGCTCGAGCGGCTCATGGAGGGACGGACCACGCTGATCATCGCCCATCGCCTGTCGACCGTGCGGGGGGCGGACCGGATCGCCGTGGTCCAGGGGGGGCGCATTGCCGAGGCGGGCACCCACGACGCGCTGATCCGCGGCGGTGGGGCCTACGCGGCGCTGGTGTCGGTGCAGTTGCCCGCGGCTGGCTGAGGTGCCGGGTGTGGAGTGGGCGCGGTAGGCCGGTGTCATGGGCGCCGGTGCGACTGTCTGCGGCCGTCCAGCGAATTGAGCGCGCTCATGGAGAGCAGGCTGCGGCAAGGAGTGCCCGGGTGCAGCGCGGAGGGCTCTGGGCGCCGGTGGGAGCGGTGCGCTCAGGCCTCGTCGGGGGACGCCCCTTGTGCGGCGCCGGCGATGAAGGCGGCCACGTCCGTCCAGAGGCTCTCGAAGGCGGGACGGCGGAAGCCGCTGCCGGTGGCGACCCAGTCCACGTGCGGTGGGTCGTGCTCCGGGTCGTGGAAGTGTCCGCAGACATCGAGGTGATCGGCGCGCGCGGCGTGGATGATCTCGCCCCAGGCCTGAGCGAGGGTGGGCACCATGCCGTCGTTGTCGCGGAGCTCGGGTACCTCGCCCCACACGTCGAGGAGGGCTGCGCGCTGTGCGGCGCTCAGGGGGCACTCGGCGCGGGAGCGGGAGGACATCCACCACAGGGCGCGGTACAGCCCCTGCGTGGCCTGAAGGTAGGGGTCCAGGCCGATGTCGAGGTTGGCGCGCAGGGAAGGGCGGCGTGCCCAGGTGACCACGGATCCGTAGCGGACGCCGGGGCGGTCGCCGGTGGAGGCGTTGAAGAGGTCGATGCCCTCGGGGGTGAGCTGGCGGAGGAGGGACTGGTCGCTGCGCACGTGTTCGAGAAACTCGGCGATGGCGGCTTCGCGCTCGGTGTCGAAGTCGGCGAGGAGATCGCGGTAGACCTGATCCAGGACGTTGTGGCGCAGACCGAGGTGTCCGTCGAGCTTCGCGATGACGCCGACGAGGCGAAAGAGCACGCTCAGGGGCAGGCGGCCGAAGCGCAGGGTATAGATGCTGGCGAGGGAGAGCGCCCAGAGGGCCTTCTTCCCGGTCAGGCTGCCGAAGAAGCCGGCGAGGGGGGTGCCCTGATGGGGAGTGGCCACGGAGATCACCGAGCGCACGCGCGTCGCGACGGACTCCACATTTCGGTCGGCGCCGAGGGCGACGTGCGGGGTGACGAGCAGGCGGGCGTCGAGTCCGCCGGTGGAGTGCCCGATGAGATGGATCGGGGCGTCGTCCTCGGCCGCGTCCGCCTCGATGGTGGAGAGGAGTCGTCCGGCGCGGTGGCGGATGCTTGCGGTCGGCAGGGTGGCCACGGTGGTGACCCGGGCGTCGACGCCGACGTCGGAGAGCACGTCGCGCAGGAACTCGCGGACGTGGTGGAAGTAGGGGATTCCGCCGAGGTCGGCGAACCCGAAGAAGCCGGGGATGAGGTAGATGTGGTGGACGCCGGCCACGGTCTTCCTGTGCGGGGGGCGAGAGTGGTTCACCGCGCGGGACTCGCGCGGCGGGCCTCGGTAGCCTGCAGCCGGAAGGTGCCGTCCCGGGTGGGAACGTGCAAGGGGTGTTTTCGGACTGGTCGGTCTACCAGCGGTCGCGGCTGCGCCGTGGCGCATCGCCGTTGGCGCGGGGGCCGGGGCTGTTGGCTTCGTCGCACTTGATGGTGCGGCCGTCGAGCTCGACGCCGTTCATGGCCTCGAGCGCCGTGCGGCCATCGGCCTCATTGGCGAACGTCACGAAGCCGAAGCCTCGGGAACGCCCGGTTTCCCGGTCCGAGATCACGACCGCCTCGGTGACTTCGCCGTAGGCTTCGAAAGCCTGTCGGAGTCCGTCACTGTCGGTGGCCCAGGCCAGTCCTCCTACGAAGAGTTTCATCGCGCTTCCCCATGATCCTGATCCGGGCGGGCGAATGGCCTGCCCGGTGTCGGCCGCTGTCCGACGTTCGTTCGAGGCTGCCCGGTCCTCCGGACGAGTACGGGGCCAGCGGAGACTTCTCGGGCGCAACGCCTCCCGCGGGAACATCATCCCGCGGGAGTGCGCTGGCTACCTGTCGATCCTCCGGACGCGACACGTGGCCCTGCACCCTGAACGAGCCAACGATGATCCGAAAGGTATGCAGGTGTCAACCCCTATCTCGTACGGTGGTTTGCACACGCCTGCCGCAGCGCGTCAGGCTGCGCGGACCGGTCGGCGGCCCCGGATGGCCTGTCCGATGCGCAGCACGTCGGCGAGCACGCCCGCGGCGGTGACCGCCCCTCCCGCTCCGGCCCCCTGCACGATCAGCGGATAGTCGCTGTACCGCAGCGTCTGGAAGGCCACGAACGCCTCGGACCCGCGCAGGCGGACCGCGGGGTGGTCCGCCGGAAGCTCCACGGGTCCCACCCGCACGCTCGGAGCGTTCCCTTCGGTGCCCGGGTCGATGACGGCCAGGTACCGCAGGGTCTCCTCTCGCTCCACGAGTCTGGCGATGCGCTCGGCGAAGGTTGCGTCCTCGCGCTCGAGGGCGGCGAAGAAGGCATCGCGGCCCTCCACGGCCATCGCCTCCGCGCTCACAAGCGGTTCGATGACCACCTGATCGAGCTCGATCGCGAGCCCGAGTTCCCGGGCGAGGATGAGCGCCTTTCGGGCCACGTCCATGCCCGACAGGTCTTCCTGCGGTCGCGGTTCCGTGTATCCGAGCCGGTGGGCTTCCCGCACCGCAGCCGAGAGGCTGCGTCCGGCCATCAGCTCGTTGGTCAGGTAGCCCAGCGTCCCGGAGAAGGACCCCTCGATCCGGAGCACCCGGTCCCCGGTGCGGACCAGGTTCTTGAGGGTGTCGATCACGGGAAGGCTGGCGCCGACCGTGGTCTCGTAGTGCCACGCGCGATGGTGTTCCCTCGCGCCGGCCATCAGGGCCGCGTGCTCCCCGGCGTTCAGGGTGAGTGGCTTCTTGTTGGCCCCCACCACGTGAATGCCCCGCTCGAAGGCCGCGGCGTACAGCGGGCCCATGCCGTCCGCCGCAGTGCAGTCCACGAGAACCGGGAGCGGCAGGCGCCGCAGCCGGTCCAGGACTTCCTCGTCCACCGGGGGACCGCCCTTCGGTGCTGTGGCCTCGATCTGCGTCTGCCACCGGCCGAGGTCCAGCCCCGACTCGTCCCACAGCAGGCGCCTGCTGTCCGCCAGCCCGACGACCCGAAGCCGTGCCCCGTGAAGCGTCTCGAGCTTCTCCTTCTGGCTGGCGACCTGGGCGAGGAGCTGGCTGCCCACCGTCCCGTGCCCCAGCACGAGCAGGCTGATCTCGTGGTGCGCGAAGTTGAACGCCGCGTGCACGGTCCGGACCGCCACGGGGGTCTCCGCCGCGTCGATGACGCAGGAGATGGATCGGGAGCTCGCGCCCTGCGCGATCGCCCGGATGTTGATGCCCACGGCGCCGAGCGCGTGGAAGAAGCGCCCCGCCACGTTCACGTGCTGCCCCATCGTCTCGGCCACGAGCGACAGCAGCGTGACCGGAAGCCGCTGGCCGATGCGCTGCACGTCGCCCCGGTCGAGTTCCGCCTCGAACTCGTCCGCGATCGCCCCCTTCGCCTCGTCCACGCGACCGGCCGGCACCGCCACCGCCACGGACTGCCCGTGCGCGCTCTGGGTGGCCATCCAGACCGGGATTCCCGCCCGCTGAAGCGCCCGCAGCACCCGCTCCCCGGCCGGGGTCTGCTGATCGAGGCGACGATACTCGATGTCGAGCATCGCGAGGTTCTCGAGCGAGGCCACGGACGTAGGCCGCTCCTCGTCCTGCGCGCCGCAGGCGTCCACCCGGGTGCCCGGCGCATCCGGGTGCATCGTGTTCCGGATCCGCAGGGGGATGCCCGACTCGATCAGCGGGATCATCGTCCGCGGGTGGAACATCCGCGCGCCGAAGTTGGCCAGCTCCAGCGCCTCCATGTAGCTGAGCCGCGCGATCGGGTAGGCGTCCGCCACCAGCGCAGGATCCGCCGTCATGACCCCGGACACGTCCGTCCAGATCTGCACCTCCGATGCGCCCAGCGCCCGCGCGAGAAGCGTGGTCGTGTAGTCCGATCCGTTGCGGCCGAGGGTCGTCGTCCGCCCGTCCGGCGTCCGGCCCAGAAACCCCGTGTGTACAGGCACCCGGTCACCCCAGGTCTCGCGCTGGACGGCCAGCGCTCGGCGTGTCGACTCCCAGTCCACGAGCGCGCTGCCGAACCGGTCGTCCGTCACGGTCCACTCGCGCGCATCCACGAACACGGCCGGGACCCCACGCGCCTGAAGGAGCAGCGTCATCACCGTCGCGCACGTCCGTTCTCCGAACGACAGCACGAGGTCCAGGGTCTGCGCCGTGCGCTCGCGAACCAGCGAGACGCCGTAGAGGAGCTGCCGGAGCGGATGCAGCAGCTCGCGCACCACCGGGGTGATCTCGGGCCGCTCGCCGGTGAGACCACCGACCCTGGCCAGCGCATCGAGGGCTCCGAGACCGTTGCTGACCGCGAGGTCGGCCACCCGGTCGACCGTCGCCTCGGCTGCCTCCATGTCGCCGGCTGCCGCCGCATCGAACGCCTCGATCAGCCAGTCGGTGGTGTCGCCCATCGCCGAGAACACCACCGCCACGGGTCCTTCCGCGCGCTCACGGGCGATGAGATCCGTCGATCGGACCAACCGCTCCGGAGCGCCCGAGGAGGACCCTCCGAACTTCATCACTCGGAAGGGCGTTTCGGTGGTCGACGTCGTCTCGTTCATCGTGCCTCTGCAGTGTCGAGGGCCTCCGCGAGCAGCGTCGCCATGCCCGTCCACTCGATCAGGAATCCGTCGTGGCCGTGCGCCGACCGCAGCTCCCGGTACGCGGCGGGCCGCCCGTGCGCAAGCAGCGCATCGACGACCTGCCGCATTGCGATGGCCGGGTACAGCATGTCCGAGTCGATGCCGATGGCCGTGAGCGGCATGGTCAGTCGGGCGAGTCCCCAGGGGCCTGCGTCGGTGCCGGGAGGGCGGCGGGAGATATCGTGGTGGTCCATCGCGTCGAGCTGGGCCAGATACGCTCCCGCATGGAATCGCCGGCGAAGCTTCCGCCCCTGGTACTCCAGGTAGGTCTGCACCGCGTAGGGCGAGCCGGCCGACCAGCGCTCCCGCTCCGCCTGGCGTCTCCCCTGACGCTCCGACAGACCCGCCGGTGCGCGATAGGTCATGTGGGCGATCTGCCGGGCAAGTTCCAGCCCCCGCCCTCCGCCCGAAGCGCTGTCGGGATCGGACAGCACCAGCATCCTCGCGGTGTGGTTGAACCCCTGGATCCACGCCCCGGCGGCTGCCGAAGCGGCGATGGGCAGCACCCTGTCCACCCGGTCCGGAGCCAGTGTCGCGAGGGCGAGAGCGATCATCCCGCCCACCGACCCGCCCGCGACGGTGATGGGGCGCTCGACGCGGATGGCGTCGAGTGCAGCGAGCAGGAACCGCGCCTGGTCCCACGTGGTGATGGTGGCCGGCAGGCGCACACCCGCGCCACAGGCCGCGGCGGGGTCGAATCCGCCGGGGCCCTCGAGGCCGGCCCAGGGCTCCTCGTCGGCGTCCCGGTGCGGGAAGTCGGCATCCGCTGGTCCCGCGCTGCCGTAGCAGCTCCCCAGGTTGTTGACGCACAGCAGGACGGCGCGGGTGGGATCCAGCGGCCGACCCGGTCCCACCAGGGGGGCCCACCAGCCGCCGTCTCCACCGAGGCGCATGTCGCCCGTCAGGGCGTGGACCACGAGCACCACCGGGAGATCGCTGTCCAGCCGGACGGACGCGGAGGAGAGTTCGTCCCGGCGCCGATCGAGCGCCGCGCCGCTTCGCTCGACCCATTGTCCCGAGGCGAGGGCGCGCGCGGCTTCCCCGGACACGCGTGCCGCCGCGTCGACGAGCACCGCACCGGGCGGCGCCATGATCTGCATCCGCGCGAGCGGTGCCGTGACCGAAGCCCCGGCCTCGAGCCGGAGGTCCGGCAGCACGACCTCGACGAGCTGCTCCTCGTGACGCGCCATGATCATCTCCCGCGTCGCGGCGGGGGGCTGGCCCGACGCTCCATCAACGCGACACGCGGGCGAGGGCCTGGTCGAGATCCGCCAGGATGTCGTCGATGTGTTCGATGCCCACCGACAACCGCACCATGTCGTCGGACACGCCGGCGGAGAGGCGCTCCTCGCCGGTCAGCTGCTGGTGGGTCGTCGACGCCGGATGGATGATCAGCGAGCGGGTGTCGCCGATGTTGGCGAGCAGCGAGAAGAGCTCGACGCTGTTGATGAGCGTTCGCCCCGCATCGAGGCCTCCCTTGACCCCGAACACCACCAGCGCCCCAGAGCCGCTCGGGAGATAGCGCCTTGCGTTGCTCTGGGCGGGATCCCCCTCCAGTCCGGGGTAGCGGACCCACTCGACCTGTGGATGGGTCGACAGGTGACGCGCCACGGCGAGCGCGTTCGCGCTGTGCCGCTCCATCCGCAGGTGGAGGGTCTCCACCCCCCGGATGAAGTCGGCGGCGTTGAACGGGGAGAGGGCGGGGCCGAGATCGCGAAGCAGCTCCACGCGAGCCCGCAGGATGAACGCGAGGTTCCCGAAGGCTTCGGAGAAGCGGAGTCCGTGGTACCCTTCAGCCGGCTCGGTGAACTCCGGAAAGCGGCCGTTCGTCCAATCGAAGTTCCCTGCATCGACGATGATGCCCCCGATCGACGTGCCGTGTCCGCCGATGAACTTCGTGGCGCTGTGCACCACGATGTTCGCGCCGTGCTCGATGGGTCGGAACAGGGCCGGGGAGGCCGCCGTGTTGTCCACGATGAGTGGAACGCCGGCCTCGCGCGCCACCGCTGCGATGGCCTCGAAATCGGGGACGTCGAGCTTCGGGTTCGCGATGGACTCGAGGTAGATCGCCTTCGTGCGTTCGTTGATCTGCGCGCGGATGGCCTCCGGGTCGTGGCTCTCGGCGAACCGGGCCCGAATGCCCATCCGGGGAAGGGTCACCTTGAAGAGGTTGTAGGTGCCACCATAGAGGGTCGACAGCGAGACGAACTCGTCACCGGCCTTCATCAGGGTGAGGAGGGTCAATGTCTCGGCGGCCTGTCCCGAGCTTGTCGCAAGCGCCGCAACCCCGCCTTCCAGTGCCGCGATGCGCTTCTCGAAGGCATCGACAGTGGGATTCATGATCCGGCTGTAGATGTTGCCGAACTCCTGAAGGGCGAAGAGCCGGCCAGCGTGATCCGCATCGCGGAAGGTGAAGCTGGTGGTCTGGTAGATGGGTACCGCGCGGGATCCCGTGGTGGGGTCGGGCTCGTATCCGGCGTGCAGGGCGAGAGTTTCACGATGTCGTGGGCGTTCTTCCGCGCTCATGAGGTGCCTCGATGGGTGGAGGTGAGGACGCCGACCGGCGTCCCGGACACGCCAGAGGTACTAATCCTGATTGAAACAGTCAACAATGTCCGCGACCGAGGAGCCCGGGGGAGCGTTCCGGCAGGGAGAACGCGTCTGCGAGAGGGGTTCAGGGCGAGGGTCGTCGGAGCGGTCCGGGCGGGCAGTGTCGTCCGATGGCGCCCACGAGGCGGGCGAGGGGGAAGAGGTGGGGGCTCAGGAAGGCCTTGCCGCTGGTGAGCAGGGCGACCGAGATGTCCCGGTCCGGGTCGGCCCAGATGAGGGTGTTCATGAACCCGAGATGTCCGAAGGCTCTTGGGGTGCGGGGGCCGAACAGGGAGATGCGGTCGGAGCCGAGCATGAAGCCGAGTCCGTAGCGGACGGGGAAGAAGAGGGTGAAGTCCATTTCGAGGTAGGAACTCTCGTTGCACGCTCGACGGATGGTGCGCGGTTCGAGGATGCGGACGCCATCGGCGATCCCGCCGTCGAGCAGCACCTGGAAGAACCGGGATGCTTCGTCCGCACTGGCCACGACGTTTCCCGAGGGGACCACCGAGGTGAGGAACCGGGGGTCGTGGGCGATCTCGGCGGCGACCTCGAACCGGGCTCCGAGTGCGCGCTCCACGAGTGGCGCGAGGGGCCATGGTACGGGAGGACCCGTGAACGCGCTCTGCGCGACGAGGGGGATGTCCGCCTCGGGGACCCCGTAGTTCATGCGCTCGAAGCCGAGGGGGTCGAGGATGTCCTTCTGGAGCACGTTGCGGATGCTGCGCCCGGTGACGCGCTGGACGATCTCGCCGAGGATGAACCCTCCGGTGATCGCATGGTAGGCGAGCCGACGTCCGGGGATGCTGGTGGGTTCCGCCTCGCAAAGGAGCTTCACCACGCGGTCCCAGTCGTGGAAGAGTTCCGGCGTGGCGTATTCGGCGGGGACCGACGGGATTCCTGCCCGATGGGTGAGCACGTGGCGGATGGTGATCCGCTCTTTCTGCGGGCCCTGGAACTCGGGCAGATACTCCTGGACGGCGTCGTCGATGTGCAGGAGTCCGCGGTCGTCGAGCATGTGCATGACGACCGCGGTGATCGCCTTGGAGGCGGAGAAGATGCAGAACGGGGTGTCCGGCGTGCACGCGATCCGGGGCTTGCCGGCGTCGTCGGGCCCGTTGCCCGACGCGTGGCCGAGGCTTCGCTTCATGATGATCTGTCCGCCTCGGCGGATGCAGAGGGCGAGGGCCGGGTGAACACCTGTCTCGTAGGCATCGCGGGCGGCGGACCAGATGGCGTCCACGTCGCCTGCGGTCATGCCGACGGCACGGGGGTCGACTTCGGCCTCCCGGTCGATCTGTTCCACCTCTCGGGCGGGGAGGAGCTGGTCGAGGCGCCGGACCCATGCGGGCGCGGTGCGCAGGGCGGGAAGAAGGGACATCGCGGTCGTGGGGAGTCGAGGAGCGGGACGGCGCCGGTGCCGTGACGCGGAGGTTATCGCGCGGTGTCGCGCCTGTGTGCAACCGGGTTCTGTTCCGGATGTCTCGTGCCCGGAGGCGGGTCGCGGTCTGTCATCCTCGCGCGGTGCCTACGGTGGGGCGTCGATCAGCTCGAGTTCCGCGCAGGCGTTTGCGTTGGAGGCGCGGCAGGCGGCCTGCAGGGCGTCGCGGGCCCCGTCGGTGTCGACGGGGCCGCCCTGGCCGAGGCGCCGCATGGTGCCGAGGCGGGCGCAGGCCTGGGGGTGATCGAGGAGGCAGCCGCGCTCGAACTCTGCGCGAGCGCCTACGGGGTCGGGAGCGCCGAGGTGCCCCTGCAGGCGGAGTCCTCCGAGGGAGAAGCAGGAGCGACCCCGTTCGAGCGTGCACGCTGCGTCGTGGAGGATGGCGGCGTCGTCGTGGTGGCCGCGCCGGTGTCGTCGGTGGGCGAGGGTTTCGCACGCTTCGGCGTCGCGGGCGACGGTACAGGCTTCTCGCTGTTCGTGGCTGAGCCCGATCTGCCACCACAGGAACGCGCCGAACGCGCAGAAGGGCCAGAGACCGACGGCGACGGCACTCAGCCGGCGCAGGTCGGGTTGAGGGGGGCGCACGATGAGGAGGGGCACGAGGCCGAGGACAGCGAGCAAGCCGCCGCGGGCGGCGATGCGCTGCACGACCTCGCCTCCTGTCGCATGGTGGGCGAGCGCGGCGACGGCGAGGAGGGTGAGTCCTGCGGTGAGTGCCATGAGGGCGACGAGGCGCGCGGGGGCCCTGAAGGAGGTGAGCATGGTTCAGGTGCGCAGGTTCCGGCCGCGGGCGAGAAGCCATGCGGCGGCGGTTGTGGAGGCGGTGACGAGCAGGAGCACGGCGAGGGCGGCGGTGAGGATGGGGACATCGGAGGAACCGACGAGTCCGTAGCGGAGCCCGTTGACCATGTAGAGCATGGGGTTGGCGAGGGAAACGCTCCTCCAGGGCTCGGGGAGCATGTCGATGGAGTAGAAGACCCCGCCGAGGAAGGTCATCGGGGTCAGGACGAAGCTGGGGACGATGGCGAGATGGTCGTACTTCTGCGCGAGGCAGGCGACGGCCAGCCCGAGCATGGCGAACGAGAGGCAGACGGTGACGCTGAAGTAGAGCATCCAGCCGGCATGGTGGATGTCGGGGGAGACGAAGAACGCGGCGACGAGCCAGACGAGACTGCCGACGATCAGGCCCCGCAGGACTCCGGCGCCGACGAATGCGCCGAGGAGCTCGGCGGTGCCGAGGGGGGACACGAGGATGTCGGTGATGGTGCCGTTGATTCGCGACTGGAAGAGGGACGACGAGCAATTGAGGAACGCGTTGCTGATCATCGCGAGCATCATCAGGCCGGGAATGACGAACCGGATGTAGGGGACTCCGTGGATCTCGCCCATTCGGGTGCCGAGGGCGACTCCGAAGACGAGGAAGTAGAGGCTGGTGGTGATCAGGGGGGAGAACACGGTCTGGAGCCAGACCTTGGCGAAGCGGCGGACCTCCTTGGCGAAGAGGGCTCGAAGTCCGATGGGGGACCAGGGTTGCCGCTCGATGGGCTGCAGGGTGTGCGTCGGGGGTTGCATGGTCAGTCTCGGTCCTGAGGCGCGTTGTGTCCGACGAGGGAGACGAAGATGTCCTCGAGCCGGGCCTGGAGAACCTCGATGCTGGCGATGGGGAAGTGCTGGGCGGCCTGCTGCAGGATGCGCTGGAGGTCGTCAGGGGTGGACCAGGTGGCCTCGATCTGTCCGTCCTCGAGCTCGGCGGCGGGGAACGGAAGGGAGTCGAGGGCGGGTGCTGTGGTTTCCGGCCGCAGGCGAACGGAACATCGGCCGAGGCGCTCCATGAGCGAGCGCTTCTTCTCGACCAGGATGAGGCGTCCGTCGCGGATGACGCCGATGCGGTCGGCGAGTTCCTCGGCTTCCTCGAGGTAGTGGGTGGTCAGGATGATGGTGGTACCGGCGTCTCGCAGCCGTCGCACTTCGCCCCAGAGGTCCCGGCGGAGCTCGACGTCGACGCCGGCCGTGGGCTCGTCGAGGAAGAGGATGCGCGGGCGATGGACGAGCGCCTTGGCGACCAGCAGCCGTCGCTTCATGCCGCCGGAGAGATTGCGGGTGTAGGCGTCGCGCTTGTGGTCGAGGGCGATTCGTCGCAGCAGCTCGTCCGCATGATCCGGGTCCGGCTTCACGCCCATGAGGCCCATCTGGATGAGCAGACTCTCGTGTGGGGTGAAGAAGGGGTCGAACGCGATCTCCTGCGGGACGAGCCCGATCAGGCGTCGCGTGGTTCGGAAGTCGTGCCGGGTGTCATGCCCGAAGACGTGCGCAGTGCCACCGGTGGGGCGCGACAGGCCCGTGATGCAGGAGATGAGGGTGGTCTTTCCGGCGCCGTTGGGGCCGAGCAGGGCGAAGATCTCTCCGGCGGGGATGTCGAGGTCAACCTTGTCGACGGCCCGGAACGTGCCGAACTCCTTCGTCAGCCCGCGCAGGGAGAGGGCGGGCGTGGGGTCTGGGGGCATGCTGGCGATGGCGGGGGGAGGGAAGGGGGGGCGGGGACGCGTGGACGCGGCGCATCGCCTATTGACCGACGCGTCGCGACGGGCCAATTGGACTAACGTTGGAACCGTCGTGCGCAAGGTGGCGCGCGGGAGACGAAGTCCGGGCGGCCGGAGTGTGCCGCAGCACCCGAATCGAGGGGCCATGGAAGCCAGCGAGAAGAAGGAAGGCGGGGGGGAGCAGCTCCACCGGCACACGTTTCAGCTTCAACTCATCAAGAACGTCGACGGGCGGGTCGAGGATCCGTGGTGCGATGTCGAGCACCTCGCGCCTCAGGCCGATGCCCGAACGGCGCTGATGAACTACCTCCGCAGGGAGTTTCCCGCCCTCAAGAGCATTCCCGAGTCGAAGGAGGGCATCTTCACGCTGGAGGACCCCCTCTTCGAGCCGGGGGTCATGACGCGTCGCTATCGGGTGAAGCCGCGCTGAGCGATGGAGCGGATGACGTGGCTTGCACGGGGGGGGGGCGTGTCGAGGTTCGTGGGGTGAAGCGGGCTGGTTCCCGCACTCCCCCCGAGCCACGAGGAAACGATGAGCGATCGACGGAGAGGAAGGTTGGCCGGAGGCCCGGGTGGTCTTCGACGGCTGCTGTTCGTGCCGGAGGGGGCGGCTCCGGGTCGTCTTCGCTTCGTGGCTCGGGAGCTGGTCAGGGATTATCAGGCGTGGGCCACGGTGTGTCTCGAGCGCGGCGACGACTGTCCGAGCTTTGACGAGTGGCTGACATGTCCCGCCGCTCCGGTCACGCCGGCTTGCGCCGAAGAACTCGGCTGAGGGAAGGGCGCACCGGGGACCGCGGCTGCGCAGGTGGGTGAGGGAAGGGGTGTGCCGGCCCGGTCGTCAGTCGACGCGCTGGAAGCAGGGGCGGGCGGAGTCCTCGCAGCCCGGTTCCTCCGGCTCGATGAGGCGCCAGAGCTCGACGCGGGCGCTGTCGCGCAGGAGTTGGTTCGTCTCCCGATCGATGAGCAGGTCACCGGAGGCGCCCTCGACCTGGAAGGGCTGTCCGTCGCTGATCCTGCTGAGCAGGGCGGAGAGATTCCCCGGCTGCAGGGAGATGGGTGTACCTTCGCCGCTGAGGGCGAGCCGGATGCCACGGGCGGCGCGGAGCCCGTCGCTCTCGCTGGAGCTTTCGGTGGTGGCGATCAGGCGGGCGATGCCGAGGACGGCGAGCCAGGTGGCGTCGAAGGTGGTGGCGGAATAGGCGGTGATTCGCGGGTCGTTCGGGTTGCCGTGGATGGTATCGTACTGGGTGATGAAGTCACTGTAGAGCGCGGTGTCGGTGCGCGGTGCGGGCCGACTTCCGGTGATGCTGTCGAAGAAGGCGTAGACCCTCTCGTCCATCTGGTTGGCGAGCTGCCGGTTGTATGCGACGTCGGTGAACCAGAGGGGGCGGTTCCGCCAGAACGCGTCGGCGTTGTCGTCGCTGATGAAGTCGAGGAAGGTGACGTAGTCGAAGGTGTCGGGCGAGGCGAACACGACGATGTCCGGGTTTCGCGAAGCCATCACGTTGATGGCCTCGCCGAGCTCCTCGTCGAGGTTGGCCACGTTGGTGCCGAACCCGCGCGACTGGGTCTCGATCCTCGGGGCCTCGTTGAGTGCCCGGACGAGGAGCGTCTGAATGTCGTTTCCGTACGCGCCCTGTCGGAAGATGATGCCCACGCTGCCATATCCCTCGTCGCGGAACCGTTGTGCGATGACCTCGACCTGCGCCTCGTCGTCCTGGATCGTGCGGAAGAGGAAGCCCGGCTGGTTTCCGGAGGGGCGTGCGCGCTGGTCCCCGACGCGACGATCGGTGAGGGAAGGGGAGCCTGCGGCAGGGGTGATCATGGGGATCCGGGCGGCAGCGGCGACGTCGAACGCGGCTTCGGTCGCGTCCGAGTTCATGGCTCCGACGACGACCGAGGCGCCGAGCTGGACGAGGTAACGGGTGGCGCGTGCGGTGGCCTCGCGGGTCGAGCCCTGGTTGCACTGCACGAGCCCGAGGCGCTGACCGGAGATTCCGCCCCGATCGTTGAGGACTCGGATGACGGCCTCGGCGGCGCGGCCCTCGATGGTGTGCTCGGAACGGTTGAACAGCTGGCCGACGACGCGATAGTCGTTGTACTCATCGGAGGAGAGGAGATCGCGCGGCCAGGTCAGGGCGCATTCCAGGTTGGCGGGGAGTTCGCGACAGATCCCGTCGTCGCAGGTGGACGTCCAGCCGAAGGTGCGGGTGCAGTCGGGGGTCGAGGCGCATGGTGTGTTGCCGACGCAGTACCCCGGACCGCAGGTTGCTCCGAGACCGAAGGAGGTCTCGCACTCCTCGTCACTCGTGCACGCGAGCGGGGGCGTGCAGCGATCCTCCGGTCCGCAGGTCGCTCCTGCGGCGAGTTCGAGGCAGTCGCGGTCCCGGGAGCACGATGACGGCCGTGAACAGTAGCCGGATCGGCACGTCGAACCAGCGCCGAACGATACGACGCACTCGTCGTTGCCGGAGCAGGCCTCCAGGTCATACGTCTGCAGGCTGCACGCAGCGAGAACAGCGCTGACCAGCGCGCTGACCATCAGGGCAACGGGATGCGGGCGGACTGGCGTGTACATGGCTGCGTCTCGTCGCGCGGGTCGCGGTGGGGTGACGTGGTTCCGCCGTACGAGTGACGTGGCTCCGCCGTACGGAGGAAACGAATAAACCGAGCTTCGCGGAGGGTTTGCGCGGTGCGTCATGACGGGATTCGTCGAAATTGGCGCATTGCGCACCCCTCGATTATCGCTATACGTGACGTGGCCGAATGTAAACCTTCCGGAGGCGGTTGCGTGGCGGGGGGCACGGTCGCCCGGACGGAACGGGCTGTGTCGGAAATACCACGCGAGCGCAGCTTCGGGGGCTGATGGTGGAGGTAGCCATGCGTGACCCATTCACGAAACAAGGTGTGTCCGAGGGCATGGGCTCCAGGGCTGGGGCGGCCCTGCCGCTGGGTCTTGTTGTGTCCTGTGTCCTCCTGCTCGCCATTGCTTGCGGCGGTGATCCGGACGATGCTGCGGACACTGTCGTCTCCGGTCCGACGCCAACCAGTCCGTCGGATGAGCCGAGCGTGCGCACCGACGAACCATCGACGCCGGGAACGGAAGGAGCAGGGGGTGGCGGGTCGTCCAGCGGTGCGGCCTCCGGGAGCGACGGCGCGTGCTTCGATCTGACGGGGCGCTGGGAGGGGAGCTACGAGTCTCAGGCTGGCCTGGCCGGGGATGCACTCGTCTTCCTTGAGCAGGAGGGGTGCACCGTGACGGGGCAGTCGGTGTTCACCGATGCGCCCTGCTTCAGCGAGGCCAATGTTCGCGGTAGCCTCGCTCCATCCGACGGGGACACGTGGATCTTCTCCGGCGAGCTGTATGGCCAGACGAGTCGCGGCCAGGAACTGCTGATGGACGTGAGCGGGCCCGTGGACGCGAGTCTGTCTCCGCCGACCGGCTCGTTCTCCTACGTGGTCGTCGCAGGCGGCCTGTGCACCGGGAACACGGGACTCATCACCATCGAGCGGCCGTGAAGCCGAGTGTGGGACACGGTGGCGTGAGGGCGGGAGAGGCCATGTCGATCCGCGTACAGGTGTCGACAAGGGCGCGGTGTTCTGCAAGGCTGATCGGGGACGGGGACCGCTCGGCGCTGCGCGCGTCGCGTGCGTCCATGCCCACCTGGGGATGTTCAGGCCCGGGATGCAGAGAATGAAGGTCGACGTGGCGCTATCCGAATCCAACGCACCTCCCGGCAAGGGAGAGGTGCTGCACGGCAAGTACCTGCTGGACGAGCTCCTGGGCGAAGGCCCCTTCGCCTGGGTGTACGCCGCGCGTCATCGCAGCATCGATGCCCTCCGCTTCGCGGTCAAGGTGCTCAAGCCCGACGCCATCACGGGAAACGGGGCCGAGGAGCGCTTCGAGACGCTCGGCCCGAAGATCTCCGCCCTTCAGGGTCGCAACGGCGTGCGGGTTTTCGAACTTGGCCTTGACGACGGGGGGCGCTGGTTCATCGCCATGGAACGGGTCCGTGGACTCTCCCTCCCCGAGACCCTCAGGCTCAATGGACCCCTGGAGCCGCTCGCGGCGACCTCGCTCTCGGCCGGCATTGCGCGGGGCCTCGCCGAAGGGCACGCACGGGGACTCGTGCACCGGAACCTCAAGCCCTCCAATGTCCTGATCGCCCAGCCGAGTGGCGATCCACACCCGATCGCCAAGATTCTCGACCACGGGCTGGCCGAGATCATGGCGGGGTCGGCCCCCAAGATCGCCGGGGACCGCTTCGTGTCGTCGCCCGCATACGCGGCGCCGGAGGCTTTGCAGGGCGAACCCGTTCCCGCAAGCGATCTCTACTCCCTCGGCCTGCTCCTGATCGAGATGCTCACGGGCGAGTCGGCGCTGGAACCGGACAAGGACATGCTCCTCGCCGCGCGCCAGCTCGACGACCGACCCATCGACATCCCCGATGCCGTCGCCGAAGGGCCGCTCGGTTGCCTCGTTGCCCGACTCGTCCACAAGGATCCGGCCGCTCGCCCGGGATCGGCCGACGAGGTCTACGAGGAGCTCACCGAGCTGCGCGAGGATCTCGCGTCGGACTCGGGAACGCACCGCTTCCGCCTCGACCTCGGTCACGGCATCGAGGACGACGAGGCCGAGACCGAACCGGAAGAGTGGCACAGCGGCAGCTACGTCGCCGGCGATGACAGCGGCACCTTCGCGCCGGAGTCCACGGGATCGAGCTTCGAACCCGAAGGGACCCCCGCCGCCGGTGCGTTCCTCGACCCCCGCGGCGAGAACAGCGGTCCGGTAGAAGTCATCGCCGACGACGAGCCGGCGAGCGAGATCAGACTGCCGATGCCGACCCACGTTCGCCGGAGGATGGAGCGCCGAACGTCGCCCGTGCGCAGGGCGCTCCCGGCCCTCCTGGTCGTCCTGCTGCTGGCCGGTGTCGCGACCTGGTGGCTGACCCGACCCGGAGAGACCGGGACCGAATCAGAGCGTGCACAGGTGGACGCCCCTTCCCCCGTGCCCGCTCAGCAAGCCGCCTCCAGCGAGGACACGGCCAGTGCTGACGCGGTCAGGCAGTCCGTCGACTTTGCCGCCAGACGCGTCGCGCGCGCCGCCACCGCGCCCCACAATCACCTGATGGACCTGTACGGCGATACCCCGGGCGCAATCGTGTTCCACGAGGACCACGAAGTCGGAAATCTCCCGATCAACGGCCTGTTCGTGGGTGACCGGCGACCTGTGCGATTGCGGGTCACCGCACCCGATCATGAGCCCCTCGAGCTGACGTTCGTGCAGTCCGGGCGAATCGAGTCCTGGGTCGCTCTCGAACCGACACCGATCGATGACGCCGATCTCGATGCGCCGGAGGTGTCCTCCAGGTCCGATCGGCTGAACACCGAGAGCGGAACCGTTCCGTCGACCAGAACCGATTCCCGCAGGCCGACGACCGAGCAGGCTCCTTCCGCCGCACCCGCACCGTCGCGAGACGAGCCCGCTGATCGCGAAGCCGCACCCGCCCGCGAAGCTGCACCCGCCCGCGAAGCCGCACCCGCCCGCGAAGCCGCACCCGCCCGCGAAGCCGAGCCGGAGCCGACGCTTCGACACTCCGACATCCGCAACCCATGGGGAGATTGACGCCGTGAAGACCGTCTCGAACAGATCCCTCTTCGCGCTTGCGCTACTTCTGATTCTGGGCCCGGTGGTGGACCCGTCAGCCGCGGCAGCCGAGGACCAGGTGGAGCAGCCCGAGGAAGATGCCCGCAACCAGCAGCGCGCACGGGAGCTGTTCGAGAACGGCGCGATCCTGTACGAAGAGGGACAGTTCGAGGAGTCCATCATCGCGTGGGAGGAGGCTTTCCGACTTTCGAGCGCGCCGCTGCTGCTGTTCAACATCGCCAACGCGCACGAGCGGCTCGGCGATCTGGAACAGGCGCTGTCGTACCTGAACCGCTATCGGGCCTTCGCGACTTCCGATGAGCGCGAGACCATCGACCGACGAATTCGGAACATGGAGCGCCGACTCGAGGAACAGAGGGCTGCCCGCGTCGATGCCCAGCCGGAGGCGCCCTCGGCCCCATCGGCCGTGGACTCGCGTTCCGCGTCCGAAGACACCCGCGGTGGAGGTGTCGGAACGAAGGGCGCGCTCCAGATCGGGCTCGGCGCGTTGACCGTCGGGGGCGTGACGACAGGCATCATCCTCGGTCTTCAGGCCCGCGACCGCAGGGACATGCTCGAGGGCGCCTGCAGTCCCGAACGATTGTGCCCGACGTCGCACGAGGTGATTCGATCAGAGGAACGAAACCTTGCTCTCGGAGCGGACGTGGCATTCGGTTTGGCGGCTGCGAGCGCAATCGGCCTTGCGGTCGTCACCTTCGCCATGAGCGGCCGCAACGCCGAAGCCGGCAGCAGCGACGGTCAGGATCAGGGCGCGCGACTGCTTCCCGTGGTGGGTCCGGGGCACGCCGGACTGCTCTGGCAGGCAGGCTGGTAGCTTCGCCGGACCTCCAGACCGGGGGTTGGCCGAAGCGTGCTCGCAAACGGAACCGGGGGGTAGAGTCTTCGGCGCGCCGCACGGTTGGGGCGGACGTGCCGTGGCTTCCTCAGGCAGCCGCAGGCTGGAGACGGTAGACACCTCCCGAGTCCCGGCCTGGCGGATCGATGCATGCTGTGGGCTCACGCATTCATGAGGCCGGGACGGTCAACACCGCACGTCGGCCCGAGGGTCAGTGATGATGCCCGTGGGATCCATCCGGCCCGTGGGCATGTCCGTGCTCGATCTCTTCGTCGGTGGCCGCCCGAATGGCGAGGACCTTCATCGTGAAGTGCAGGTCGACCCCGGCGAGGGGGTGGTTCAGATCGATGGTCACGTTGTCGCTGGTCACGCGGGTGATGCGGTAGGGCTGTGGTCCCATGCCGAAGTCGGCCATGAGCGCCATGCCCTCCTCCGGCTCCGGATCGGGAGGCAGGTGCGAGCGGTCGATCTGCTGGAACGCGTTGGCGTCGTGCTCCCCGTAGCCGTCGGCGGCTGGAATCTCGAACGACTTCGAGTCGCCGATGGTCAGTCCGGCCATCTGCTCCTCCACTCGCGGGAGGAGGTTGTCATGTCCGTGAAGGTAGTAGAGCGGATCGGACTCATCGGCCTCGTCGAGAACCTGACCGTCGCGGTCGCGGAGCGTGTAGGACACACCAATGACGAGGTCGGTGGCAACGGTCTGGTTCATGTGGGGTACTCCTGTGGATGTCGCGGCGTTCGTGCAGCATGTTCGAAGAAGGACGGGCCGAGCGTCGTCTGTCAGCCCCGGGTCCGGCCCTTTCTAGGTTGGGGTTGTTCGGGCGCAAGAGCCGTGCCGGTCCGGGCGTCGATGGCGTCCACCTGAAACACGCGGTCCTCCTCCTGACACCACGCGGTGAGCGTGCGTCCCCATACGCATCCGCTGTCGAGCGCGACGCCCACGTCGAGTTGCCTGTGCCCGAGGGCGGCCCAGTGTCCGAAGACGATGCGTGATCCGGACCATGAAGGATGCGGGTGAGCGAACCAGGGCTGGAGTCCGTCGGGGGCCTCCTCCGGGGGTCGCTTGAACGAGAAGTCGGGTTCATCGGGCGCGGAGCACATGCGGACTCGGGTCAGCACGGCGACGGTCATGGCAACCCGGGTGGGGGCGGCCATGTTCGCGTGATAGCGCGGCGGAAACGGGCCCATCAGCGGTGCGGGACCACGGGCGCGCAGCACTGCTTCGGCCTCGCTGGCGAGGGCGCTTGCCTCTTCGATGGACCAGGAGGGGAGGAGGCCTGCATGGACGAGAACCAGGTCGCCGCGCCGAAGCAGCAGAGGTCTCGTACGGAGCCATGCCAGCAGGCCCTCTCGATCGGTCGCCTCCAGGATCTCCTGCAGCGTGTCCCTCCGCTGGGCTGGACGGAGGTTCTCGGCGGCGGCCAGCAGGTGAAGGTCGTGGTTGCCGAGCACGGTCTCCGCGTGGCCCGATTCGCAGAGCGAACGGACGAAACGAAGGGTGTCGAGCGAGCGCGGTCCCCGGTTCACGAGATCACCGCAGAAGAGAAGATGATCGCGAGCCGGATCGAATGCGATGGTGTCGAGGAGACGCTGCAGGGTATCGAGACAGCCCTGAAGGTCGCCGATGACGTACGTGGCCATGGGGAACACCCTGCTGGGAAGGTCAGGAAGAGGTCGACCGCCCGTCCGGTGTGAACTGATGAATCAGCGCGGGGAGAATGAGCAGGTCGGCGAGGACACAGCTCAGGATGGTCAGCGCAGTCAGCTCGGCGAACAGCCGAATGGGGACGAAGGATGAGGCGAGCACGACGCTGAGCCCGCAGAGCAGCAGGAGGCTTGACACGAGCACTGCCCGGCCGGTTCCCCGCGCAACGGCCTCCAGCGCCTCGTCCCGATGTTTCCCCTCCCTTCGTTCGTCAAGGTAGCGGGTGACGACGTGGATGGTGTTGTCGACGGCGAGACCGAGGCTCACGCTGAAGATGATGAGCGTGGTGGAATTCAGCGGGATGTCGCGCAACGCCATGTAGCCCAGGGTCAGGATGAGGGGGATGACGTTGGGCGGGAAGGCGATCAGGCCGAGCCGGAGACTGCGGAACAGGATGAGGAGAATGATGAAGATGAATCCGAAGGCCATGGCGATGCTGCCGATCAGATCGCGGATGAGCAGGTCGAGTCCGAGGGAGGCGAGGTAACTGTCGCCGGAGAAGCGCATCGTGGCGATGTCATCAGGGAATCGCTCGGAAAAGGCGTCCTCGATGGCGGTAACCGCGGCGATCATCGCGCGGCTCCCGCGGTCGGCGGAGCGGACGTTGATGCGCAGCTCGGAGCGGTCAGGAGTCACCCATGTCGAGGACGGATCGTCCGAACCGTCCGCCATGAGCAGGGAGAGCTGTGCGATCTGGGCTCGGCTCGAGAAGGGTTCGTCACCGGCCTCGAGCGAGCCGGTCCACGCCGAGCGCATGTCGCGCAGGAGATCGGTCCACATTCGTGCTTCGATGACCCCTTCGCTCTCCTCGATCCAGCGCGCGAGGTCCTCGGCACGGTGCAGCATGTCGGGTTCCTCGAACCCTCCCGGCCGCTCGGTGTGGAGCGCCAGATCGAAGGACAGGACGCCGCCCAGTTCGTCCTCGAGGAGGCGTGTCTGGATGTGGATCGGGTCGTCCTTGTCGAACAGTTCAAGGAGCGACGAGTCGACCACCACGCGGCTCCCGGTGATGGCGGCCAGCACGAGCACCACGGAGCTGACGCCGACGATCAGCCGTGGGAATCGAAGTGCAAGGTGATGGGTGCGGACGGCGAACGCTTCGATGATGCCATCCTCGCCGCGGCGGGGAAGATGCCGTGGGGGGCGAAACCAGGTCAGTGCGGCCGGGAGGAACAGAATCGTCACGAGATAGGCCGTGAGGACGCCCATTGCTGCGGTGACCCCGAATCGTTGCAGGAGTTCGGTCTGGCTGACGAGCAGCGAGCCGAAGCCCACGGCGGTGGTCACGGACGTGAAGAAGCAGGCGCTCGCCATGGTGCGCACGGTTGTCCGGATCGCCCGCTCCTGGTGCTCTCCGGCCCGGATCTCCTCCCGGTATCGGTTGATGAGATGGATCGAGTCGCTGATCCCGATGACGATGATCAACGTGGGGAGGACGTTGTTGATGAGGTTGAAGCGTTCCTCGGCCAGGACCATCCCGGCGAGAAGGAAGCAAAGGGTCAGACCGACGGCGGTCAGGGGCAGCACGACGCCGGGCACCCAGCGAAAGGCGGCGAAGAGGAAGATCAGGTTGATCAGGCCGGCGAGTGGGATGAGAACGAGCTGGTCTCCGATCAGCCGCCCGACGACATGGACGCGGATGTGGGGTAGCCCAGCGAAGAAGTGGGACATTCCTTCCGGCGGCGGAGTTGCGTCGACCGCTGCACGGATGTCCTCGACCCACGGTGTGATCTCCGCCACCTGTCGGCGCTCGCGGTCGAGCACGACGGCGAGAATGGCCAGTCGGCCCGTGTCGCTCAGGAGCGCGCCGCGGGTGGAGCGCATGGGGGTGACCGCCGCGCGGACCCGGTCAGACTGCTCGGGTGTGACATCGGGCCCGTCGAGGAGGGGAGAGAACGAGACCGTGGCATCTCCTTCCGAGCGGGGCAGGGGAGAGTGCACGATGGACTGGACTCGCTCGACCCCGTCCATGGCCCGGATGCGCTCGCCCGTTGTCCAGAGCCACGCCAGTCGCTCCGGCGCAAAGAGGTCATCCGAGCGAACCACGATGAGGAGCGTGTTCTCCGCGCTTCCGTATCGCTCGATGAAGAGCTGGGCGAAGGCTTCCTCCTCGGGGAAGCTGGCGAAGAGGGCCTGAGGGCTGAACTCTCCCTCGATACGTGGAACCAGCGACGCGCCGATCAACCCGAGCACGAGGATGAGTGCCATGATCGGGACGCGAAAGCGGGGCACCCAGCGCGCGAGTCGGGAGGGGAGGCTTGTCACGGGATCCACGCCGGGGCTTCGCTTGCGAACGACGTCGTCACATCGGGGAGCGGGAGCGTGCGGGACGGCGAGCGGGTCGGGCCGGAGGTTCTGTTCCGGACCGGTTGGAACTCAGGAACGCTCCAGTGCGGCCTGGGAGAGGTCGAGATATTCCACGACACCCCCGCGGATTTCCCGCGCCACGATGGGTGAGAACACCTTGGCCATGAGCCGCGGGATCGGCAGGTCGACGGCGATGGTCTCCCGGTACTGAATCTCCGACCGTGCATCGTCGATTCGTCGCACGGCGCACCGGCCGCTGCTCTTCATGTTGCCACCCTCCGGGTGCCAGGTCACCGTGTTTCCGTCCCTCTGGTAGGCAACGGTGTAGTCCGGACGGAACCGGATGCCCTTCTCGTTCTTCTCCTGAAGGATCCAGCGGTAGACTCCGGCCCGGATTTCTTCCGCGGTCTCCACCTGGGCCATCGCTTCCCGAAACACGGCGGGGTCAGCGAACCACGCGAGGACCTTCTCCTCGGGGGCGGCGATGGTTCTCGTCTCCTCGTGCGTTCCTTCGATCCAGGCCATGGTGATTCCTCGCGTCTTGTGGTGGCGTCCTGCAGGGCCCTGCGGCTCGCCGGCCAGTCTGCGCGTGCCCCGAATCGTCGTCAATGGCGACGCGAGCGCCCTCGCTTCGGATCGTCAGGCTGGGTGCGTCCGTTGGTCTCGGGCGAACCGGGGCGCGCCGTCGTTCAGCGTCGCCGATGAAGCGTCATGATCACCTCGCCGAGCTCGGTGCGCGCGGAGTTCTCGTCGAGCAGGCGCAGTGCGATGGCCTGGGTGCCTTCCTCCGGCTCCTCGAGGAGCAGCACCACGTAGGGGCCGCGGGTCTCGGCCACGGACCACGTTCCCGAGACCGTCCTCTCCTGATCTCCCATTCGGGTGGTCAGGTCCATCGACCGATCCGGATGGAGATTCATCACCACGACGAGGTCGGGCCCCAGGGATTCGAGATGGGCTCGCTGCTCGGGGTCGAGCAGCGGGTCGTTGCGGACCGCCTCCTGCATGTCGAGCTGCCACGTGCCGGCCAGGTCCACGGTGCTGGCATCGATCGGCTCGGGCGCGTCTTCGGCGGTGTCAGCGCCGCGGACCCCGTCGGTCGTGGGTGGCCCGGTCCCGGCGCACGCCGGCATGAGGACCAGCAGGATGTGCATCGCACCTGCCGCACACTTGTTTCGGAATCCATTTCTCATGTTCAGCGTCCTACTGGAGTCTGCGGAGGATGAGAACCATCCCGTCCTCGTCCAGGGACACCAGTGTGTTCGAGTCCGCGATCGTGAATACGATGGTCTCGGTGTCCTGGGTTTCGTCGGCCGGAGCCATCGTGATGGAGATGGACTCTCCCTGGCGGGAGGTCACTTCGTAGACGCCGCCCTCGGACTGCGTCTCTTCCATCATCGACACCGTGACTTCGACTTCGCCATCTTCCCGGAACTCGAACGACATGTGCATCCGCTCGGCGATGGAACGCTGCATCTCCATCTCCATGCGGATCTCCTCCGGGATGTCGTCGGGCATGTCGTTCAAGGCATGGTCGATCATGGCGACCGTATCCATGCCCCAGGTGCCGAAGAGCACGAAGTCGGCGGCGTCGACGGGCGCTCCGTCCGTCGCGAAGTCCGGCGGAGGAAGCGGTGGAGGGAAGTCTCCATGGACCGGTGGGTTCTCCGCAGTGGGCTCGGGGTGGCCGATCGGTGCGGGCTCCGTGTGCTGGATGGGGGCGATCGCGTCCGTGTCGGATGCTTCGGCCGAGGGGACTTCGGCGTGCTGCGGACCTCCGCAGGCGCCGAGCACGAGGGTGATGGACAGAATCGGGAGCAGCGTGGTGCGCATTCGGTTCCGTGGTCTGGGGTGGGGCAAGAACGCGGGCGCCCGCCGGGGGGTTCCGGGCGGGCGCGAGTGGGTCCTGTTCGGACGGGTGGGCGATGCGCCCGGCGCCTACTGCAGACGGCGCAGGATGAGGGCCTGGCCATCCTCTTCGGCCCGGAGCGTGTTCGAGTTCACGATGGTGAACTCGGCGGTCTCGGCCTCCATGCCCGCCTCGGGGTCCGTGGCGGCCATGCGGATGGCAATGACGTTGCCCTCGCGCGACACGACCTCGTAGGTGCCGGCTTCTTCCTGCGTCTCGCCCATCATGCTGATCCGGATGTTCACGTTGGTCTCATCGCGGAACTCGAAGGACATCTGCATCATCTGGGCCATCGCGGCCTGCATCTCGAGCTGCATGCGCATCTCTTCCGTCATGTCCTCGGGAGCGCTCTCGAGCGCGGCTTCGGTCATGGCCTGGACATCCATGCCCCAGGAGCCCACGAGGTTGAAGTCGCTGGCGGTCACCTCGGTTCCGCCCTCGGCGAAGGCGTGGGCCGGCGGCGCTTCTCCGGCGCCGTCGGCACCCAGGAGCTGGGCAAGGTCGAGATCCTCGGGTTGCCCGGGGGCGGCGGCGGGGTCGGCGCCTTCGCCTTCCCCAGCGGCGGCGATTTCGTCCGCAGCCTCTTCCGCGGCTTCACCTTCCGCTTCGGGGGCCTCGGCGGCTTCGTCCGAAGCCTCCGGGGCGTCGGAGTCACGGTTGCACGCGCCGAGGGCCACGGCCGAGCCGAGAAGCGCGAGGAGCAGGAACTGGAAAAGGAAGCGAGCGGTCATGGGGCCTCTGGCTGAGGGGGAGGGTCTGGAGTCCGGGGCACGGGCCTGTGGGGCCGCACCTCTGACGGAACGCGACTCACAACGGCGTGGGAGCAACGCACATTCCTGTGGCCACGTCAAGGCGAGACCTCGCCCGCTCCGCGTTTCGGCCAGGGACCGATGCTCATCGGGGCTCCGGGCCGGACCCGATAATGCGCCGGGACAGGGGGCCTGGGTGTTCGTCGGGAGGACGTCGCCCGGTCCGCACTCCTCTGACGGCGGCGCGTGGCCGCACGAGGCAGACCGCACGACCCCTCCGGCAGGGTCCCTTGCTCCCTGACCGGGAAGGCGTCATACTCTCGCCCGGCCGGCACGCCGGCTCGACTCGCCCAAGGAGTGCATGATGCAACGACCGAACTCGTCTTTCTGGCTGTCCCTTCCCTTCCTGCTGTTCGTCGCGGGCAGCGCAGTCAGCGGGTGCGGCTCCACCGATGCCGTTCAGGGCGATGAGCCGGAGGAGGTCGAACCAGGCTCGAGTGTTTCGGACGACCCGGAATCGGGCACCCCCGGTGGAACCTCCGCCGGCCCCATCGCTCCGCCAGCGGGCGAGGGAAGGGCGGACGGCGCTTCCTGCTCCTCGGACGAGCAGTGCGCAGGGGGGGTCTGCATCCGGGGTGGCGGGTGGGCGGGCGGGTACTGCTCCGCAAATCCCTGTACCAACCCGTCGGCCGACTGCAACCCAGGCGAAGCCCCGTCGGCCTGTCTCGTGATCGACGTCACCGAGCTGCCATGGTGCGCACGGACGTGCGAGGCCACGAGCGACTGCCGCAACGGCTATGTCTGTGACGCGCGCGGAATCGGAGGAACCAGCGTGTGCGTCCCGGCGGACGATACGCCGCCCGATCCGCGTCCCACGGACGCGGAACCTCCGGTCACGGGCACGCCTCCCGTCACCGATCCGCCGCCGATCACCGACGAACCACCGGTCACGGGCACGCCTCCCGTCACCGAGCCGTCGCCTACGGATACCCCGCGGGTCGATGGCGAGGCCTGCCAGGTGGACTCGGACTGCATCGGAGGCACCTGCCTCCAGCATCCCGAGTGGCCCGGTGGATACTGCACAACCGCGGGATGCGCCCGGTTCACCGACTGCGCCCGCGAAGACGCCTCCGGCGAAGAGTTCGACAACCGGTGCCTCACCCGGCAGAACGCGCCGAACCTCTGCGTGCGCATCTGCAGCGGCGCCTCGGACTGCCGAACAGGATACGAGTGTCGGCCCATCGGGCAGGGCAATGCCTACTGCGCGCCAGCGCCCGATACCACCCCCGAACCCACGGAACCCGCACCCCCCGGCGACGGGTCCATCGGCGACGCGTGCACCGACGACACGGACTGCGGCGATCTCTCCTGTGCCACCGGCTTCCAGTATCCCGGCGGGTACTGCACCGTGACCGGCTGCACCGACGACACGGATTGCGGAACCGGCGCCTTCTGCCAGAGCTTCTTTGGCTTCGCCGCAAGCTGCGTGGCGACCTGCAGCAGGGACTCGGACTGTCGGGACGGCTACTCCTGCAGCAGCATTCCGGGCAGCGGCAATCCCGATGGCTGCATCGCCGACTTCGGCGGTGGCGGCGGCGGTGGCGGGTTCCCCTTCCCGTGACCACCGGGATCCGAATGCGCGATCCTGACCGAACCAGAGAAGCGAGACCGGCGATGGAGTGATCGCCGGCCGTCGAACAGAGCTGGATATCGCGTTCCTGCTCCTCGGGAGAAGCCCGATCGGGCCGGACAGTGCCCGCCATGGCGCCCCTCGCGCCCTGCGCATTGACGGCAGCAAGGCGAAACCATACGCCTCGCACGGTCCTTCATGCTGCCACGGCACCGGTGCCGCCCGGCCCGGTGTCATGGCTCCCACCTTCGCGCCAGGAGTTCGACATGAACCGCAGTCCCGTTCGCATCCTTCTGGGTGCCCTCACCGCAATGGCCCTCATGGCCTGCGGTAGCACCGAGGAGTTCGTCGAGGCAGACATCGCTTCGATTCCTCCCGGGGAAGAGTGTCCCGCTGGGGGATTTCGGATCACCCTGGGCGATGAGGAGCCCATTGTCGTCTGCAACGGAGCCGATGGCATCGATGGTCTGGATGGTGCCTCGGGAGCCGACGGCGACCCCGGCCCCGCCGGTCCGCAAGGCGCCGATGGCGCGACGGGCGAGGACGGTCTGACTCCGGACGTGGCCCTCGAAGCCGTGGAGCCGGATGCGGATGGTCCCTGTGGCCTCGCGGGCGGCACTCGCGTCACGGTCACCGTGGATGGCGACCTGGTGGCCGAGGAAGTCATCTGCGATGGTGCTCCCGGAGAGGATGGCGCCCCGGGGTCCGAAGTGCTCGTGGCCTCCATCGACGGCGAGGACCCGGACAGCCCCTGCGGGGACGCGGGCGGGGTCGTGATCACGGCCGGGGACGATCGGGAGTACGTCTGCAACGGCGCGGACGGCACGACGCCGGGCATTGTCGTCACCACCGTCGAGCCCGGCGATGACTGCCCCTTCGGAGGTGTGGAGGTCACCCTGGGCGACGAGGAGCCCTTCACCCTGTGCAACGGGGAGGACGGCGCCGCAGGCGAGGATGGAGATCCCGGAACGAGCCCGGAGATCATCGTCACACCGCTCGAAGCAGGGGATGCAGACTGCCCCGCGGGAGGCTTTCGAATCGCCATCGAGGGTCAGGAAGCGTTCGCCGTGTGCAACGGGGAGGACGGTGAACCCGGGACCGCACCTGCCGTGCTCGTCAACACGGTGGAACCCGGCGACCTCTGCCCTTCGGGCGGCTGGCTCCTGACCGTCGACGAAGATGAGTTCCCCCTGTGCAACGGCGAGGACGGTTCCGACGGTACGGCACCCGGAATCTCGACTGCCGTCATCGAACCCGACCCGTCCGGCGTCTGTCCCGCCGGGGGCTTCGCCGTTTCCATCGACGGGCAGGACCCCATCACCCTGTGCAACGGCGAGGATGGACAGGACGGCCAGTCCCCTTCCGTCTCCCTCACCCCGATCGAGGCCGGTGACGAAGATTGCCCCAGCGGCGGTCTGCTCGTCGGCATCGACGGTCAGGACCCCTTCCCGATCTGCAATGGCGAACCCGGTGAGCCCGGTGAACCCGGCGTTTCGCCAGCCATCACCGTGGCTCCGATCGCCGAAGGCGACGACGATTGCCCCGGCGGTGGCTGGCTGCTGACCATCGACGGGACGGATTATCCCGTCTGCAACGGTGTCTTCGTTCAGCCGTTCCCCTTCACGGATTGCAGAATCACCGACGTGACCCCCGACGTGGGTGCGGCTGGAGACCCGGTGGTTGTCTTCCTGTCCGTTGAGGTCGACTTCTCCAGCGAGCCACCCGCGCCCGACGTGCAGGTGGGCTGGGCCCCCTCAGGGGCGTCCGTCGACGACCCGTCCCGCACCTTCGAGCCCACGCAATTCGTGACGGAACCCATCGGCAACACGGTCCTGTTGCAGAGCAACATCGTCATCGAGGTGAGCGCGGTCTACGACTTCATCGTTCGATTCGCCGTCGGGGATGACGTACGCTACTGCGACACCGAAGGTTTCTTCGTGGGCGAGGTGGCTCCCGCTCCCGCGGAACTCGTGGTGCAGCCCGGTCCGCTGTCCCCCGAACCCGATACCGTCGTCACCTGGGACTTCGGCGAGGAAGGCGAAGAGACCTTCTCCGCAACCGACGGCATCGAACCCAACCTGTCCCGCGAAGTCACCCTCGTGGAGGCCGACTTCACCGGCTGGGTTCTCGGCCCCTTCGGAACCCGGTCGCCGAACAGCAACGGATGGGGATTCGTTGGCGGAAGCTACTGGCAGGCCGAGTTCAGTACGGAGGAATTCTACGGCATCACGTTGTTCTCGGTGCAGCGTTCGTCCAACACGGGGCCTCGCGACTTTGTCGTCCAGTGGAGTGTGGACGGAACCACCTTCAATGACCTGGTCGAGCTCTCCGTCGCCAACGATTTCACGACGGGGGTGGTCGACCAGGTGCTGCTTCCGCTGGAGGCCAACGACCAACCGAGCGTGACGATCCGCTGGACCCTCAACAGCGACACGGCCGTCAGCGGAAACCCGCTCTCGATCAACGGCACCAGCCGCATCGGCGCCATCGGCGTGTTCGGCAACCCGCTCTGAATCCCGTCGCGTTCGGCTGGCGATCCGCGAGCCATTCAGCATCCGCGCCGTCCCGGACTCCGTGTCCCGGGCGGCGCGCGCCGTTCCGGCCCGCTGCGCGCACCATCCGCTGGCCACCCACCAGCCGACCGCGCTCCGGCGGTGCGCGCCTCGGGCGCGACCCGCACAACCCCTGACGAGCACGGTCCGCCGTGGCCTCGCTCGACTGCGCATGTCGCGCCGAGACCAGCGGGGGAGGGTAGCCTTGCCACGCCGGAGGGGCTGACCCCGGCCATCGTGCCGAACGCCCTCCACGATGCGATGTCTCCGCATGACAGTGCGGCGGCGAAACCGCGTCGAACGAGTCATGATCCCGCCACGGCGCACCGTGCCGTTGACTTCCATGAAGCACCTTCCTAGCTCCGCTCGCAGTCTCCCCAGTCCCGCACATCCACGGCCGGGACCTGCACCCCCTTTCCCTTCCTGCGAGGAGAATCGATGATCCTGTTCACACGACCCCTTTTCCGGCTCTCTGGTATCGCCCTCGTGGCGACCCTGACCGCCTGCGGCGGAAGCGATGGCGCCGATGGCGATCGCGGCCCCGCCGGTCCCGCTCCGGACGTCTCCGTCTCCAGCATCGCCCCGGGCACCGAGTGCGAACAGGGCGGTGTCCGAGTGGCCATCGGCGACGCAGACCCCTTCGTTGTCTGCAATGGTGAGGAGGGCGCGCGCGGAGGCGACGGCTCTCCCGGAGCGCCGGGGAGTGATGGCGCCCCGGGCGAGGACGGACTGACCCCCGCGGTCACGGTCGAGCCGATCGATGCCGCGGACGAGGACTCCCCCTGCGGGGACGCGGGCGGTGTGATCGTCACGGTGACCGTCGGAGACGACACCACGACCGAGTACCTGTGCAACGGTGAGGATGGACAGGACGGCTCCGATGGCGTCGACGGCGAGGACGGTCTGACCCCCGCGGTCACGGTCGAGCCGATCGATGCCGCGGACGAGGACTCCCCCTGCGGGGACGCAGGCGGTGTGATCGTCACGGTCTCCGTCGGAGAGGACACCAGCGCAGAGTACGTCTGCAACGGCGCGGACGGTACGGACGGTCGCGACGGCGCTTCCGCGATCCGCGTCAGCGGTCTCGACGGCGCAGGTGAACAGTGCGCCGACGTCGGAGGCATCCTCGTGGAGGTCCTCGACGTGGACGGGGAGGTCGAGTCGTCCTGGGCCGTCTGCAACGGCGCCACCGGAGACGAGGGCGCCACCGGACCCGCGCCTTCCGTCTCCTTCGACCCGGCGACCACCGAACAGTGCCCCGACGGCGGCACCGTGATCACCATCGGAGAGGCCGAGCCCTTCACCCTCTGCAACGGCACCGACGGCGAGCCTGGCGCGACGCCCAACGTCACCGTCGAGACCGTCGCCGCCGGAGACGAAGGCTGCGACAACGGAGGCTACGCCCTCATCGTCGATACCGAGCGATACGTGCTCTGCATCGGCGGTGAGCCGAGCGACCCCACCGACCCCACGGACCCCACCGACCCTCCCGTCGCCATCGATTGGTGTGCCATCGTCTTCCCGACGGACCCGGTGACGATCGACGTCGACGACGCGTTCTCCGCCTTCGCCCAGATCTTCATCGATGGGGTCACCGGCATCCAGTCCACCGAGCGCCCCGATGGCTACGGTGCCCAGATGATCTTCGGGCCCCGCGATACGGATCCACGAGACGAAGCGAACGAGGACGACTGGTTCGCGATCAACGCCGAACTCAATCCCGAGTTCGATCAGGACTCCGCCGAGAACAACGACGAAGTGTTCGTCACCCTCATCTGGGATATCCCCGGCGAGTTCGATTTCGCCTTCCGCGTCACCACTGACGCAGGGGAGACCTGGACGTACTGCGACACGAACGGGCCCGACTACGTCGTCGAGAACGCCGGAAAGCTCACTGCCGTGCCGCCCTCGGGGGAAGAACCCGTGGTCATCGCGGGGTGGACGTTCGGCTCGATGCTGGATGGAGACTGGTTCGGGACCCCGGAGTCCCTCGCCAATGAAGGTACCATTGCGAACGCCGATCGGGCGATTCAGGTCGTCGGCGCGGAGGCTCGCGACTACGTGGCCGGGACGGAAGGTTCCGCCGCGAATGCCAACGGATGGGACAACGGTGTCGGAACCAAGTACTGGCTCGTTCGCGTGAACGCGGCTGGCTTCCAGCAGCTCACCATCTCCTCATGGCAGCGGGGCTCAAACACTGGGCCTCGAGACTTCGACTTGGAGGTCAGCCTCGACGGGGACGACTGGACGACCATCACCTCCGTCGTCGTGGTCAACTCTCCGGCGGGAGGCGTTGTGGACAACGAGCCCCTTCCGGCGGCCTTCGACGATGCCGGAGATGTCTGGATCCGCTGGGTCGTGACATCGACGGATCGGGTCTCCGGTGCGGACCCCGTGCTCCCTGCAGGAACCAACCGCATTGATGCCATCCGCGTTCGCGGTGTTCCCATCGGCGACTGAACGCACGCCGGCGTCGGTCTCGTTGCCGGACACTCGGCACCTCGTGCGCCCCCCGGTGGCCCCTGGCCCCGGGGGGCGAGTGCGTCTTGCGGACCCGGCTCTGCCGGACGTCTGCAGACCCCATCATGCCGGTTCGAGACCATCGCCGCATACGGGACAGTCCGCCTCCGTGGCGACCGGAGCGTGGCTGCAGGGTCGTTTCCAGAAGCCTCCGCACTTCCCTGCACGACCGGTCCAGTGGTGGCGAGCGGAGCGGGGCTGGACCCGGGATCAGGGGGTCTGCGTCCATTGTTCACGGGTGGCGCGTCCAGCGCCAGAGGCCTGTCGCAAGGGTGCGGCCTTCAGCCCCTGATCGTGCCGTTCGTCGCACGTCGTCAGCGGCCGTGCCTGAGCTACCGATCTGCGCAACGGTGGCCACCCGGCGGACAGGGACACGGGTGGCGACGCTGTGATCGTCCGGGTCCTACTCCACCACGATGGTGGCGAAGTTGTTGCGGCCCGTGCCAATGCTCGACGACGGGTCGTCGCAGGAGAAATTGAGGGCGCGGTTCCAGAAGAGCGGATAGACTCCGGGCTCATCCGGTGCAGTTACGGTGAAGGAGGCCGTGCCGGTGGTGCCCGGGCAGCTCGTCGGGGGAATGCCCATGTTTCGGCAGTAGAGCTGCACGCCGGGCATTCCCGCGAAGTAGAGAGCGAACTGGACGACACAGCCGGTGCAGGAGGTCGAGTTGTTCTTGCCGGCGTAGTTGGCCTGAACACTCACCGAGCTTCCGGGGGACACGGTGATGGACTCTCGGAGCGCACCGTCCAGCCGCACGTTGTTCACGCTGAATCGCCGCTCCGCGGCGATACAGGCGGGGTCGCGCGTGAGGTCCACGGTACCCACGGTGGTTCCGGCATCGGGATCCTGCGTTCGCGGGACCCGGCTGCGCAGGGCTCCGCAGGACTCATCAGGTTCGGAGACGTGCACCCGAATGTCGTACACACCATCGCGTCCCGGATAGCGCATTCGCAGGGAAAGGCCGCTCGTGAAGCTCATGGTCCCGGCGTTGTAGGTGCCCAGGGTCTCCAGGGTGACACAGCTGTTGCTCACGCCGATGTGGTGGGTCTCCGGGGAGTACAGGCCGAGCGTCGCGAGCAGTTCGCAATCGTCTTCACATCCGACGACGGAAGTGTAGGCATCGAAGTCGACGAAGGCCACGTTGCGGGAGTTGTGGCCGACGGGCTCGCCGATGGTGAGGGGCGTGCCATAGAAGGTCACCCCTTCGGGCAGGATCTCGCCTGGCCCGATGGGCGGGGGACCGCCGCCGCAGACCCCCAGCTCGCGGGTGTCGGGTTCGCCGGGGACGCCACCGATGCAGTTGAACGAGGCGCAGTCGGCGTCGATGTAGCAGCCCGAACCTTCGGGGACGGTGCCGCAGCCGCTGTCCACGATGCCATCCCCGTTGTCATCCTGTCCTGTGCCACATTCCTCACGGAGCAGCTCAACGAGTCGACCGGAGAGGGTGAACGGAACGGACTGGGGGGTTCCGAGGTAGAACATCCACTGTCGGCTGACGACCTCCGAGCCACTGCCGTCGTCGGGCTCCAACCGGCCGTAGTTGAACATGCCGACACTCGAGAAGGGTTCCAGCCCCTCGAACACGCCCGGCTCGACTTCCAGAACGCGCGGCTGTTGGTCCACAAAGGAGCGGGCTCCCTCGAGGCGGATCTCGTCAATGAGAATCCACAGGTCTCGAATCACTTCGTCGGTGTCGTTGCGGACCCTGAACTCGGTGCAGAACCGCGCCGAGCCGGGGTCGACGGCCGCAGCACCCGGACCCCCACTCTCCAGCAACTCGAAGAACTGTTGCCGCAGCGCCGCCGGCGATGCGGGAACGTGACCGAAACGCCAGTCGGGGGTGTTCCAGCCCGACTCCCAGAACTCCTGACACTCTGCCATCGTGCTGAAGGTACGATCCTCATCCTGCTGGAACCGGAGGGTTCCGGACACGCGGTTCGAAAAGTCACCGCTGTTCCGATTTTGCCGAAGGTCATCGACGTAGCCGGGCAGCGCCTGGCTCTTCGGACGGTTCCCGTCGACCATCTCGATGTGTGCTTCGCCTGTACGCGGATCGATGAAACCCTCGAAGGTACCGAGGGTTCGCATGCCCGCAAGGGCAGGGGCGGCAACCGGTGCGCTTCGCTCCATGGCCACGTCCCGGACGGGCCCCTCCAGCGGGGTTCCGGGAACGGGCTCGGGTGCGTCATGCCCGGACATCTCCACACACGAGGTCAACACGAACACCAGCGCTACCAGCGCACCCGACACCCACAGGCAAACGGATCTCATGGCTCCTCGACTCCTCGAGCTTGCGGACATCGATGAAAAGTTCATCCAGATCGGCCGCTTGACGATGATTCGGATGGGCACGGGCTCCCGCCCGAAATCACTCGGCCAGAATACCCCTCGCGGGTCAGGACGGCAAGAGTTCCGGCCAGGCGGCTGGCTGTCCTGTCCCTGCCCGGTGTGTCGCGGGTCACCGTTGCCGGATCAGGACAGGCACGCTAACCCTCCCGGACGTAACGTGGGGAGGAGAGCGCCATGCCCGGAGCCCGATGATGTCACCCGCCACCCAGCCGTCCACGGTGCCGGCCGCGCGCCGCGCACCCACCGTCGTCCTCATCCCGCTCTTCCTCGCCCTGGGGCTCGCCCTCGCAGCGGGATGCGGGGGGGAGGACGGGGCATCCGGAGCGACCACGAGTCCGGACCCCTTCCGCCACTGTCTCGACGACGAGGGGCGCGTGGACTGCGACCGGCCCGGCTGCAGCGCCCATCCGTTCTGCGGAGGCGCCTCGCGGACCTCCGATCGCCCCACCGATGGCCCGGCAACGTCCGGCCCGCCCACGACGGACGAGCCCACGACGGACGAGCCCACCCCCACCCCGCCCGTGTCCGGAGTCCCGACGACGGACGAGCCCACACCGACCTCGCCGGTCACGGACGAGCCCGTCCCCACCATCCCGGAGACTGACCCACCGCCCACGACCTGCGCGGTGCCGGATCTCACGGCCGCCGCCCCGGATGCGCCCGTGGTGCGCTCGTGCACCAGCACGGTGCGCCTCGTCGCGCCCTCCGCCAGCGAGGTCCGGATCATCGCCCAGTGGCAGGACTTCGACCTCGGGACCGCGCCCGCCCTCGATCGCGCCGACGACGGAAGCTGGTTCCTCGACATCGACCTGCCCCCCGGAGAGTACGGCTTCAAGTTCGTCCTCGACGGCGTCGTCGAGGAAGCCCTCCCGCCGGACGTGCCCACCCGCTGGAACGGCGGCTTCGAGAACCGAAATCTCATCGTCCGCGACTGCAACCTGCCCGATGCCCGCGTCCTCGAGGCGCGCAGCAACGACTGCGCCGTGGCCGCTTCCATTCTCCTCCACCAGCCCGCCGACGGCGCCACCGTCACCACCGTGCAGGCCACCGTGCGCGGGGTGCCCGTCGAGAGCACCTTCGACGCGGCCACCGGCCTCGTGCAGGTGCGCGCCGGCGACCTGCCCCACGGCAAGCACACCATCCGCGTCACCGCCACCGACGACGCCGGCCGAGCCCTCGAGGACGGGCTCGTCTTCATCCCCCTGTGGGTCGAGCCCCGCCGCTGGACCTGGCAGGACGGGCTCATGTACCTCATCTTCATCGATCGCTTCCGCGACAGCGAACACGACAGTCCGAACCCCGTCGGCACCCCCGTCGACGGCGTGCCCGCGATCGCCAACTACATGGGCGGCGACTTCCGCGGCCTCCTCGATGCCATGCGCGAGGACTGGTTCGACGACCTCGGCGTCGACATCCTCTGGCTCTCTCCAATCCAGCAGAACCCCGACGGCGCCTACGACAGCGCCGACCGCCAGAACCTCTTCACCGGCTTCCACGGCTACTGGCCCACCGAACCGCGCGGCCTCCAGTACCGCTACGGCGACCGCGAGGCCGACGCCGACACCCGCTTCCGGGAGCTCATGGCCGAGTCCCACGACCGCGGCATCCGCATCCTCAAGGACGTCGTCCTCAACCACGTCCACGAGGACCACACCTACGTCCTCGACTTCCCCGAGTGGTTCACCGCCGAACCCTGCGTCTGCACCTCGATGCCCGGACCCTGCAACTGGGACACCAACCCGCTCTTCTGCTGGTTCATGGAGTACCTGCCCGACCTCGACTTCCGGAACCACGCCATCGTGCAGCAGGTCATCGACGACGTCCTGTGGTGGATCACCGAGTACGACCTCGACGGCTTCCGCCTCGACGCCGCCAAGCACATGGACCACGTCATCATGCGCCGGCTGCGCTACGAGATCGACCGCCGCTTCGGGCACGGCGGCGACACCCCGCACTTCTACATCGTCGGCGAGACCTACACCGGCGAGGACGGCCACGGTCTCATCATGGACTACGTTGCGCCCTGGGAACTCGACGGACAATTCGACTTCCCGCTCCTCTACCCGATCCGCCGCGCCTTCATCGAGAACGGCTCCTTCCGCAACCTCGCCGAGCGCGTCGCCTTCGGCCGCGAACAGTACGGGGACGCCATGCCCTGGATGAGCCCCTTCTTCGGCAACCACGACATCCCCCGCTTCGCCTCCCGCATCTCCCACCCCGCCGCGAGCGCCTGGGAAGGCTACCCCGACCCCATGAAGCAAGGACTGGGCGACACCCAGTGGAACATCATCAACCGCACCTCCCTCGCCGCCGCCTTCACCCTGACCCAGGAAGGCATCCCGCTGCTCTACTACGGTGACGAGCTCGCGCTGGCCGGGGCGGCGGACCCCGACAACCGCCGCATGATGGACTTCGAACCCTTCCTCAGCGACGCCCAGCGCGAAATGCTCCGCCGCACCCGCGAGATCGGTCAGGCCCGCCGCGCCCACTCCGCCCTGCGCCACGGCACCTGGCGCGAGCTCTGGGTCGACGACGACCTCCTCGTCTACGCCCGCGACGAAGGCGGCGGATCCGTCGCCATCGTCGCCATGAACAAGGGCGCCCGCCGCGAGCTCGACATCCCCATCCCCACCGAACTCGGCCTCGACGGCGTCACCCTCATCGACCTGCTCGGCACCCCGCGCGTCCTCTCCGTGCAGGACGGCGAGGCCTTCCTCGGCATCAACGACTGGGAGTACGTCATCTGGGGGACGCCGTGACGGAAAACGCCACGCGCCTCGCACGGCCGCTGCTCCTCGCCACCCTCGCCGCGGCGCTCGTCATCCTGCCCGAGTCCTCGGCGCGGGCCGGGGAGGGCGCAGCGCTCGCGGAGGGCCCGCCCTCCGTCCCCGCGGCCGTGCCCGTCACTCCCGCGGCCGTTGCCGCTCCCTCGGACGCCGCCGGCGCCACCTCGGGCGCACTCCCCGGCGGCGAGTTCACCTTCGGCTCCTACGGGCGCATCGTCGCGGGCTCCGACCTGCGCGGGGGAAGCGGGTACCCCACGAACGTGGTGTCCCACGGGCCGCGGCTGCACGAGGCGCCCTACCTCGAGCTCGACCTCGCCTACCGGCTCACCGCCGAGTCCGGCGCCCGCTTCACCACCGTCACGACCCTCGCCGTCACCGATGCGCTGCTCCACTACGACGGCGACTTCGGGGGAGCCCTCGCGCTGCGCAACGCCTACGTCGAGGCCGCGGAGTTCGGGGCGCCCGGGCTGCGCATCTGGGCGGGCTCGCGAATGTGGCGCGGGGACGACATCCATCTCCTCGACCTCTGGCCCCTCGACGAACTCAACACCGTCGGCGGTGGGCTCTCCCTCGACCTGCCCGCGGACCTGCGGGTGCGCCTGCATGCCGGCGTCAACCGCGTCGCCGACCGCACCACCTACCAGGAGCGCACCGTGCCGGCGCGCGGGCGCGCCGGGACCGAACAGCTTCTCCTGCTCGACCGCCAGCGGCTGCTCGCCTCCGCCCGCGTGGAGCAGCACTTCCACGGCCTCGGCGACTTCGGCGCGCGCTGGCTGCTCTACGGCGAGACGCACCGCGTGGGGGAGGGCGAGTTCATCGACGACGAGGACACCCGCCGCGACCTGCCCGATGACGTCGGCTTCCTCCTCGGCGCGCAGCTCGGAGGGTGGCACGCGCCCTCCGGTTCCTTCGTGAACGTGTTCCTGCGCTGGGCGACCGGACTTGCAGCCTACGGTGAGCTCGGCCTGCCCACGAGCACCGACGCGAACCTCCGCGCCCGAGGCGCCCGCCAGCTCCGCGCCGGACTCTCGGCGAATGCCGAGCTCGGACCGGCCGGCATCATGGCCGCCGCCTTCGTCCAGCAGTTCCGGGTGCCCCACCGCACCCGCTTCAACCCCGACGACTACACCGAGGCCGTCCTCGCCCTGCGCCCGGTGTGGTACGTCACCGACCACCTGCATGCCGGCGCAGAGGTGAGCTGGCAGACCCGCGCCCCCCGCGGACTCTCCCCCGCGAACGACGCATGGGAGCGCCCCGAGGTGCTCCAGTTCGCGCTCCTGCCCGCCCTGTCCCTGGAGCGCGGGACCTACAGCCGCCCCCAGCTGCGCGGCATCTGGTCCGTCTCGCTGCGAAACGACGCCGCGCGCAACCTCTTCCCCGATGGGGACCGCCGCGGCGAAGAGCGCGTCGTCCACTTCCTCGGCGTGGGCGCCGAGTGGTGGTTCAACTCCAGCTCGTACCCCTGATGGCCGCCATGCACGCTTCCCCCCACCTCCGAGCCGCACCATCGGCCCCCGGCAACCCCCGCCACCGGGCCGTATGGATACCCCTGCCCGCGGCACTGGTGCTCCTCGCGCTCCTCGGAGTCCTGACCTCCGCCGGCGCCTGCGCCCCCTCCGGCATCGAGGACGTCACCACCGACTTCCCGATCACCTCCAACGTCGGCGACTGGCGCGAGCAGGTCATCTACCAGATCATCACCGACCGCTTCGAGGACGGAGACCCGAACAACAACACCCGGGTGAAGCCCGGCGCCATGGGGCGCTACCAGGGCGGTGACTTCCAGGGCATCATCGATCGTGTGGATTACCTGCGCGAACTGGGGGTCACCACCGTGTGGATCTCTCCGGTGGTGCGCAATGTGGACACGGATGCCGGATTCGACTCCTACCACGGCTACTGGACGCAGGACTTTCTGAGCGTGAACCCGCACTTCGGGGACCTCGCGAAGCTGCGCGAGATGGTGCGCGTCCTGCAGGACAACGGCATCCTCGTGCTGCTCGACGTCGTCGTGAACCATGTCGGGCAGCTCTTCTACTACGACATCAACATGAACGGGCAGCCCGACGAGTTCGTCGCCGGCTCGGGCACGCGGTCGCCGGTGACGCGCGTGAGCGAGTACGACCCCGACTTCGACATCCGCGGCATCCAGGCCTTCACCAGCCTCGGCGAGGCCGGGCCGGCGCCGATCCGGTGGTTCAACATGCCGGAGATCAACCGCGTGCCCCCGCTGCCCGCCGAGTTCCAGAACCCCGACTGGTACTGGCGCCGCGGGCGCGTCACCGTCTGGGGACGGGAAGGGGAGGCCTGCGCCGAGGCGGGCATCAACGCCGGCGAGGACTGGCAGGCCTGCCAGGACTACGTGCGCCTGCAGGAGGTCACCGGCGACTTCCCGGGCGGCCTCAAGGCCCTCCGCACCGACCGCGAGGACGTGCGCGAGGCCCTCATCCGCGTGTTCCAGTACTGGATCCGCGCCACCAACGCCGACGGCTTCCGCCTCGATACCGTCAAGCACGTCGACGACGAGTTCTGGGAGGTCTTCTCCCGCGAGATCCGCAGCTACGCCGCCTCCATCGGCAAGCGGAACTTCTTCCTCGTCGGCGAAGCCTTCGATGGGGACAGCCAGCTCCTCGCCAGCTACGTCGAGCCCGGCCGGCTCGACAGCATCTTCGACTTCGCCCAGAAATTCCGCGTCTTCAACGCCGTCTTCAAGTTCGGCGGCCCCACCGCCCTCATCGAGGAGCTGTGGAACGAGAATGCCGAGCTCTACAGCGCCGAGCCCCAGCCCGGCGGTATCCGGGATGCCGCCGGGGAAGGCATCCCGCCCCGCAGCGCCCTCGTGAACTTCATCGACAACCACGACGTCCAGCGCTTCCTGTGGGACGCCCCGGAAGAGGATGGCGCCGAGCGGCTTCACGCCGCCCTCATGCTCCTCTTCACCCAGGCCGGGATCCCCGCCCTCTACTACGGCACCGAACAGCGCTTCTCCGGCGGCAACGACCCCGCCAACCGCGAACCCATGTGGGACCCCGCCAGCGGCCCCTTCGACCCCTGGGACACCACGAACCCCACCTTCACCCTCATCCGTGACCTCATCCGCGTCCGCCGACAGACCGGTCCCCTCATGTACGGCACCCAGCACATCCACTGGAGCACCTTCCGCACCGGGGACGAGCAGGACGCAGGCATCTTCGCCTTCGAACGGCGCTTCAACGGCAGCCGCGCCCTCGTCGCCCTCAACACCCACCCCACGCAGACCTCCGAGACCTCCGCCGAAGACCTTGGCTTCAACCGCATGGGCGTCACCTTCGCGCCCGGAACCACCCTCGTCGACATCATGCCCGGCTCCGATGGCGCCACCTTCACCGTCACCACCGAGGGCTGCGACACCGCCCCCTGCAGCCAGCCCGTGCCCGATGACTACGTCGGCCCCTCCTGCGGATGCCTGCTCGTCGACGTGCCGCCCCTCTCCGGTCGCCTCCTCGTCCCGCGGCGCTAGCACCCCCCGCGGGTCCGTCGCGCGTCCGCGGCCTCGGTCGCTTCCCCGGCCCACGACGCCAGAACACCACCGCTCTCCCGCTCCCCGAGAACCCCCGTGGCCCAGGTCCGCTTCGCCGCCGTCCGCAAGTCCTTCGGGGACGTCCACGTCGTCCGCGGCCTCGACGTGGAGGTCGCCGACGGAGAGTTCCTCGTCGTCGTCGGGCCCTCGGGCTGCGGAAAGTCCACCGTTCTGCGCCTCCTCGCCGGCCTCGAGACCCCCTCCGAAGGCCGCATCGAGATCGGCGACCGCGTCGTCAACGAGGTCCCGCCCCGTGACCGCGACGTCGCCATGGTCTTCCAGAGCTACGCGCTCTATCCCCACCTCACCGTGCGCGAGAACCTCGAGTTCGGCCTCCGCCTCGCCCGGACTCCGGGCGACGTCATCGCCGCCCGCGTCGATGAGGCCGCCGAGATGCTCGGCCTCACCCCCCTCCTCGAACGCCTGCCCAAGGCCCTCTCCGGTGGGCAGCGGCAGCGCGTCGCCATGGGCCGCGCCATCGTTCGCCGGCCGAGCGTCTTCCTCTTCGACGAACCACTCTCGAACCTGGACGCCGCCCTGCGCGCCCAGATGCGCGTCGAGCTCAAGCGCCTGCACCGGGAGCTCGCCACCACCATGGTCTACGTCACCCACGACCAGGTCGAGGCGATGACCATGGCCGATCGCATCCTGCTCCTCAACGAGGGCATCGCCCAGCAGATCGGGACCCCGGATGACCTCTACTTCCGCCCGGCGAACCGCTTCGTCGCGGCGTTCCTCGGCAGCCCGCGCATGAACTTCGTGCGGGCCGCACGCGAGGGGGACGCCTTCGTGGCGCCGGGGGTGCGCGTGGCCACGGAAGCGTTGCCGCTCAACGCCGCGGGGCAGGCCGCCGGCGAGGTCGTGCTCGGCGTGCGTCCCCATGACCTGCGCGTCCGGTCTGGTGCCCGCGGCGGAGGGGCCCCGGAGGGGGCCTTGGTGGAGGCGTCCGCGGACGCGCCGCCGGTGACGGTCCGGGCGACCCTCGAGCTGCTCGAGCCGATGGGCTGGGAGGTGAACCTCCACGTCCGGGTCGGCGAGGAGCCGTTCATCGTCCGCGCGGAGGTGCGGGACGTGGGGAGCTGGAGTCCTGGCCAGGAGCTGGCGTTCACGGCCGCGCCCGCGGACGTCCGGGTGTTCGGTGTGGACGACGGGGCGTGTTTGCTGGAGTACACGGGTTGAGCGAAGGAACGGGGGAGTCGGAGCGGTCCGGATGGCTCCGTTGTGGACGATCCGGGGCAGTCGATCGGGCCGGATGAGGTTCGCCGGTCGTGCCCCTTGCGGACGGAGATTCGGTTCGTCTGCGACTTCCCTGTTGGGAGGTGTGGAGGGAACGATTCTTGGGTTGTGGGGGGCAGACGACTGCCGTATTCTCCGTTCGGTGCGTTCTTTCGGAACAGGAGCCTCCGTGTGTAGACTGATTCGGCTGTCGGGTGTGTCGTCTGTCTTCGTTCGGGCACAGCGGGCATGGGTGATGGCTGTGCTGCTGTGTTGGAGTGCGGCCGCGTGTGACACGTCGCTGGACACTCCGGCCGACGGGGGGTCCGGCGCGGATGTGGAGGGCACACGAGGCCATGACGAGCGTTCGGATGTGGAGGAACCCGACGTGACGTCCAGCATATCGAATGCAGCGGAGAGCGATGCTTCGGTGTCGGATGTCGTGGACTCCCGGTCGACAACGGAACGCAGCGAGGATGCTCCCGTCCTGAACGCCTGCGGGGGGAGTGCGGTACTCACGCATGGCGATATGGAGTCCGGCGTGCTCGATTCGTGTGGCTGTGGCGGTATTCTCGTGTGTGGAGGGCCTGACCAGCTGCGCTGTGCGGGGGAGACGGTGCTCAATCCGTGTGGTGGGTGCGGGTTGCTCTCGGGCGAACCGGGTGAGCCCTGTGGATCATGTGGGGGGCAATGGGTGTGTGGGCCGCAGGGGGATGTGATCTGTTCCGGTGGGGCGCGCGCGAACGGCTGCGGCGGCTGCGCGGTTCTGGATGGTGCGCCGGGTCGGACCTGCCGGGGTGACGTGGGCGAGGAGCGGGTGTGGGTGTGTGTCTCGGACGATGAAGTGAACTGCCGCGAGCTGGCGGAAGACGAGAACGCCTGTGGGGGCGAAGGAGTTCTGCTTCACGATGACGCTCTCTCGCTTCCGGGGGAGGACTGTCTCGATGAATCGCGCTTGTGCGGAGAGGGGGTGCTGGTCTGCAGCGAGGATGGCTCCTCGCTGGTGTGCGCGGGGTTGGAGCGGAACGAGGCAGGTGGCTGTGGTGTTTTGCCCGGACGCCCAGGCGAGGCGTGTGGCTGCACGGGGCTCTGGGTCCTGGACGAGCGTGAGGTGTCTGGGGTTCGGTGTGACGGAGACGAGCGGAACCCCTGTGGTGGATGTGCGGACATGACGGAGATGCCGGGTTCGGCGTGCGATGGGGGAGGTGTGATCGTTTGCGCGGGGGCGGAGGAGGTGGTCTGTGTCTCCCGGGCGGGGACCGAAAACGCGTGCGGGGGCAGTGGCACACTGGAGGGTGTTCCGGGAATGCCTTGCGGATCGTGCAATTCGGGCCGCTGGGCTTGCGCGGGAGCGGAGGGCGTCATCTGCGAAGGAGACCGGGGACAGGCGGCCTTCCACCCTTGCGATGGTTCGTGTGCGCCACTGGACGGGGGCGTCCCGGGCGGTGCCTGCGGCACCTGCGGCGCCGGGAGTCTGGAGTGTGTCCCGGGGCCTGCGCTGGAGTGTGTTGAGCCGGTTCCTTCGGAAGTGTTCAACGCTTGTGGCGGCTGCGCGCCGCTGATCGGCATTCCCGGAGAGCGATGTGGCAACTGCGGCGTGTGGGTGTGCGAGGCGTCCTCGGAACGGGTTCGTTGCGTGGATGAACCGGGGCTGCCCGGATGTGGTGAGATCCCCCTCGATTGTGCCGAACTCGGCTCCGTCTGCGCGGCGCGATCCCGCTCGTGCGTGCAGCCGGACCCTGCGGTGGACGCTCGCTGTGCCGGCTGCATTCCGGGCTTCGAAGACGTCTTCGGAGAGTGCCTTCCGCTGCTTGGTGTGCCCGGTGAAGTGCGGGCGACGCAGGGCGAGCACGAGGAGCACGTGGTGGTGACCTGGGCCGCGGTAGCCGATGCATCGGGGTACCACGTGTACCGCGAGGGTGTACGGGTGACGGCAGAGCCTGTGGTGGGTTCGTCCTGGAGCGACTCCGGTGCACCGGCGGGTGGTTCCCCATCCGCACCCGGCGGCTTGTCCGCATCGTCGGATCGGGTCGATGGGGTCATGTTGTCCTGGGACGCGGCGGAGACTCCTCGAGGCGAGGAAGTCACGTACCGCGTGCGCGCGGTCACGTCACTGCAGCAAGGCGCGTGGTCGGACGCAGCCGAAGGTTGGAGAGCTGCAACCCCGGTCGTGCGGTACGAGATTGAGCGCGAAGGTTCCTGGCAGGACGCAGGTACGGACGTGACGTTCCTCGACGAGGATGCGCCGGTGGGCAGCATCATGCTGGCGGAGCCGCAGGCGAGCCGAGACCGCCTGGACGGGGTCTTGCTGACGCTGGAAGGTCTGGATGTGGAGCAGGGGGAGGAGCGCTCGTATCGTGTCCGGGCCGTGAACGGCACCGGTGACGGGGAGCCTTCGAATGTGGTGAACGGTCGCCGCGCGGTGGGAGAAGCCGAAAGGACGTGGGAGTGGTCCGACGAGGAGTTCGGGACGTTCCTCGCATTCGAGGACTCCGGCGGCGACAGCTATCTCGATGAGGCCATCGCACCGGGTGCTGCGCGCTGGTACCGGGTCGGAGCGGACGCTGCTGGCGCGCAGGTTGCCTGGAGCGATGCGGTGCGTGGCGTTCGTGTGCTGGCGGTCGGTGAGGACTGCGAGGTCGATGAGCAGTGCCTTGGCGGTGGATGTGGTGGTGGGCGGTGCGGTGGTCCGGAAGCCTCATGCATCGTGGATGAAGACTGCGACGGGACGCTCGGTTGTGGCTCCGGGATCTGCGGGGGCGTAGGGGGGAGTTGTTCGGCCGACGACGACTGTGTCAACAGCGACTGCATGGGCGGTACCTGCGGAGCGGGCGGGGCGCTGTGCAGCGAGGATGTGGAGTGCTTGTACGGTTGCAGCGGGGGACTGTGCCGCTGCGAAGGCGAGATCGACCGACTCGCCGACCTTGCGCTGACGGAGAGTGTGGTGTTCAGCAGTTCCTGCAACTGGTTCGGTATCTGCAGTATTTCGAGTCGCTCGGTGGACGGCCCCCGCAGAATTGTGCGCTCGGTCACGGCGGCCGTGGAAGGGAACAATCGCTCCGTCCTGAGACTGCAGGGTATGGGCACGCAGGCCCACGAGTTCATTCTCGAGACCGTTCGCATTCCCGAGGGCGCTCACCTCGAGATCGCGCTGGGCA
Organism: Deltaproteobacteria bacterium; assembly: GCA_007693585.1. GTDB lineage: Bacteria > Myxococcota_A > Bradymonadia > REDH01 > REDH01 > REDH01. Next base: position 11,338 of record REDH01000081.1, on the reverse strand, counting down.
GCGTGGCCTCGCTGAACGGTGGGAACGGGAGCAACGGGACAACGCCCGCGGTGCGCGGGGCTGATGGAACCAACGGAGGAGCGGGGGCTGCAGGTACCACGTTCCACTATCCCGATCTTCGGCTCACGATCCATCGCGTCATCCGGGTGGCACCGGATGGCACCGAACGCGTCGTGACCAGCGACGAGGATGTCAGCTCATTCCTCACCCTGCGACTCGATGGCGTTGTCGGGGGGAGCGGTGGGCGTGGTGGCAACGGCGGGACAGGTGCAAAGGGGGAGACCGGCCAGTGCAGCGACGGTGGATGCAGCACCGCGCAGTGTGGAATCTGCGGCATCTCGAGTTGCTGTTGCTGCTACAGGCAGGGAACTGACGGGGGCCGGGGGGGCGATGGTGGTCGCGGCGGGAACGGCGGAGCGGCGGGGCGAGGGGGCAATGCGCCGACTGTCAGACTGTACTCCGCGCCGCAGGTCGTGACGGCTCTCCACGCGGTCACGTCGGTGAACGGTGGACAGCCCGGCGCGCGAGGCACTGGAGGAAACGGCGGGGCGGGTGGCGAAGGGGGTGACCCGTGCAGCAGCAATTCGAGCCGATGCACCGCCCGGGTTCAGGGCCCGTCCGGGTCATCCGGTTCTTCCGGTTCGCAAGGAGGCTCGAACACGGCGGGCAGTCCGGGAGCGGCGACCCCCTTCGCCTGCGACTGAGCCTTGCGGCGGCGTGTCGCCGCCCGCTCGCGGCGTGTTCGGCACTTGCGCGTGACGAAGAGGGGGCAATTGCGGTAAGGCCCCCCGGACGGAGGTTGCGTCCGGCGCCATCCCCGGCAGGCTGTTCGACCCAGGAGCGTGATGAGAGAGTACGGTTCCTCGAACCTCGCCCGCGGACGCGGGCTGGCGTGGTGCCTCACCCTGCTTGCGGTGGGAGTCCTCGCCGCGGGACTTGGGGGATGCCGCGGTCGTTCGGAGGGGCTGCCGCTGGACGTCTTCGGCATGTCCGTCGGCGCTGACCCCGAGTCCTTCGACCCCGGCGTCGTCACCGGGTCGGTGGAAGGCATGATCCTGTGGCAGCTCTTCGAGGGCCTCTACAGCCCGTCCCTGGGCGACGGACCCCCGGTTCCGGGAGCGGCCGAGCGGCACGAGGTGTCGGAGGACCAGCTGTCCTGGACGTTCCACCTCCGGCGCGACGGCCGCTGGTCCAACGGGGATCCCGTCACGGCGCACGACTTCGAGTACGCGTGGAAGCGGATTCTGCGCGGCGACGTGGCAGCCTACTATGTGAGCTTCCTTCGCTACCTCCGGAACGGGCGAGCTTTCGAGACCGGGGAGGCGACCGAGGACGAGGTGGGCGTGCGCGCGCTCGACGACTGGACCCTGCAGGTGGAGCTGCAGAAGCCGATTCCCTTCTTTCTCGAGGTGGTGAGCTTCTTCACGCTGTTCCCGGTGCACCGGGCGAGCATCGAGGAGCACGGGCAGGAGAACGCGTTCCGGGCGGAGAACCTTGTCACGAACGGGGCGTGGGCCATGGACCGCTATCTCCGTCGCAACCGGATCGAGGCGGTTCCGAACCCCTACTGGTGGGGACACGACAATCTTCGCCTCAACCGGCTGATCATCCGGATCATCGAGGACCATGCCGCGCGCGTACAGGCCTATCGCGACGGGAGGGTGGACTGGGTCTACGACCTGCCGGCCAACGAACTGGCCACGCTGCGCATGGATCCGGCCTTCCGCACGGCGGACTGGCTCGGCACCTACTACTACCGGTTCAACACCACGCGGCCTCCGTTCGATGACGTGCGCGTTCGGCGCGCCTTCTCTCTCGCGGTGAATCGGGAGGAGCTGTGCCGCTGCACCCTGGACGATCTGTACACGCCGGCCACCAGCTTCGTGCCCCCCATGCCCGGATACGAGCGGCTGGACGTCATCCGCTACGACGGGGACGAAGCGCGGCGTCTGCTGGCCGAGGCGGGGTACCCGAACGGCGAGGGCATTCCGCGGTTGCGCCTGCTGTACAACACCGACGAGAACCACCGGCTGATCGCCCAGGCGATTCAGGACATGTGGCAGATGGAGCTCGGGGTGCAGATCCAGCTCGTGAACCAGGAGTGGAAGGTCTATCTCGACTCCACACGCGAGATGGACTTCGATGTCGGACGGGCGGGCTGGATCGGGGACTACTCGGACCCGAACACCTTCCTCGAGATGTGGAAGACGGGGGACGCGAACAACAACACCGGCTGGGGGTCGCCCACGTTCGACCGGATGATCGAGGAAGGGTTCAACATCTCCGACCCCGAGGAGCGCCTGCGGCACCTGCTCGAGGCCGAGCGGTACCTGCTCGAGGCGCGGCCGATCATGCCCATCTACTACTACGGCCAGTTCCACCTGGTGCGGCCCAACGTCCGCGGCTGGGAGATGAGCACCACGAACACCCACATCGTGCACCGGGTGTACAAGGTGGATGAGGAGGAGAGCCCGTGATCCAGTACATCGCGCTGCGGCTCGGCCAGAGCATCGCGGTTCTCTTCATCATCATTTCGCTGTCGTTCTTCGTCATGAAGGCGGCGCCGGGCTCGCCCCTGTCGCAGGACCGGCAGCTCGACCCGGACATCGAGCAGATGCTGATGGAGCGCTACCGGCTCGATCAGCCCGTGATCGTCCAGTACGGCTGGTACCTGCGCGGCCTCGTGCGCGGTGACCTCGGACAGTCCATCCGCCAGCATGCGCCCGTCAGCGAGATGGTCGCCGAGGCCATCCCGTACTCGCTCCTCATCGGTGGCCAGGCGCTCCTGTTCGCCGTCCTGCTCGGTACGCTGCTCGGGCTCCTCGCGGGCCTGAAGCAGAACACCGGCTGGGACTACGGCGCGATGACGTTCGCCATGATCGGCGTCTCGATCCCGAACTTCGTGCTCGGGCCGATCCTGATCCTGCTGTTCGCCGCCGGGCTGGGATGGTTCAACTCCGGGGGCTACGAGGCATGGCCGGACTCCATCCTGCCCAGCGTCTCCCTCGGGCTGTTCTACACCGCCTACATCGCGCGCCTCACCCGCGGCGGCATGCTCGAGGTCATCCGCCAGGACTTCATCCGCACCGCGCGGGCCAAGGGCGTGGTCGAGCGGCTCGTCGTCTTTCGCCACGCGCTGCGCGGAGCCCTGCTGCCCGTCGTCAGCTACCTCGGGCCGGCGAGCGCCTCTGTCCTCACCGGGTCCGTGGTCATCGAGAAGGTCTTCAACGTCCCGGGGCTCGGCACCTTCTTCGTCGATGCCGCCTTCAACCGCGACTACTTCCTCGTTCTCGGGGTCATCATCGTCTACTCCGCGCTGCTCGTCGTCCTGAACCTCATCGTCGACCTGCTCTACACCGTCCTCGATCCACGGGTGTCCTACGATGACTGAGCACAACCCGGACTCCCCAGCGCACGACGAGGCCGCCGGACACTCGCTCTGGAAGGACGCCCTCAAGCGCCTGATGAAGAACAGGGCCGCCGTGGCCGGGCTCGCCTTCATCGTCCTCATGTCCGCCATGGCCCTCGGCGCCCCCGTCCTCTCCTCGCAGGTCACCCGCTTCACCGTCGAGGAGACCAACCCGTGCCTGCGCTACCAGCCTCCCGGCATGCGCGGCATCCCGCGGGTGCACACCCGCACCCTCCCGCTCGACGAGCATCCGTTCGAGGCGGTCGACCGAGACGGCGATGGCTTCGTCACCGCCGAGGAGCTCAGCGTCTACCTCCGGCAGCTCGAGTTCGAACACCTCGACGTCAGCGGCACGGGCACCCTCACCGAGGACGACCTGCGCCGCGCCCCCCGGGCCTTCCCGGGCACCAGCGACTACGCCCGCATCCTCGCCGGCTACGACCGCAACGGCGACGGTGTCCTCGACATCGACGAGGCCGAGCTCATCGTCGACATCTTCCCGATGAGCGCCGCCATCTTCTACGTGCGCCAGCACGACCGCACCGGCGACGGCCGCCTCTCCCCCGACGAGTTCGTCGGCGTGCCGCGACCGGAGGTGTTCCGCCTCGGCACCGACGGACTCGGCCGCGATCTCCTCACGCGCGCCATCTGGGGCGCCCGCATCAGCCTCGCCGTCGGACTCCTCGCCACCCTCGTCTCGTTCTTCATCGGCGTCACCTGGGGCGCCATCGCCGGCTTCTTCGGCGGACGCGTGGACACCGTGATGATGCGCTTCGTCGACATCCTCTACGGCCTCCCCTACCTCTTCCTCGTCATCCTGCTGATGGTCATCTTCGAGCAGTCCATCCTGCTCATCTTCATCGCCATCGGCGCCGTCTCGTGGCTCGACATGTCCCGCATCGTCCGCGGCCAGGTCATCTCCCTCAAGAACCAGGAGTTCGTGCTCGCCGCACGAAGCATCGGCACCCCGGGCCTCGAGATCGTGTTCCGGCACCTCATCCCGAACGCCCTCGGTCCCATCATCGTCTACGCCACCCTCACCGTGCCCGCCGTCATGCTCCAGGAAGCCTTCCTCTCCTTCCTCGGCCTCGGCGTGCAGCCCCCCCAGACCTCCTGGGGAAGCCTCGCCAATGAGGGCGCTCCCCCCGGAGTCATGGTCAACTACCCCTGGCTCATCCTGGTGCCAGGCTCCCTCCTGGCCCTCACGCTCCTCTCCCTCAACTTCTTCGGCGACGGCCTCCGGGACGCCCTCGATCCCCGCATGAGAAAGGACTGATGGCCGAACACCTCCTCGATGTCCGCAACCTCAGGACCGTCTTCGACACCGAGGGCGGACGCGTGACCGCCGTCAACGGACTGTCGTTCCGCCTGGCCCCCGGCGAGACCCTCGGAATCGTCGGCGAGTCGGGCTCCGGCAAGTCCGTTACCCAGCTCTCCATCCTCGGCCTGCTCCCCTCGCCCCCCGCCACCATCGAGAGCGGCGAAGCCCTCTTCGAAGGGGTCGACCTCCTGCGCATGCCACCGGAGACGCTACGCAAGCTCCGCGGAAACCGCATCGCCATGATCTTCCAGGACCCGATGACCAGCCTCAATCCGTTCCTGCGGATCAGCCGGCAGCTCACCGAGGTCCTCGACATCCACACCACCCTCGATCGGAACGCCCAGCGCCGCCGCGCCATCGAGATGCTCGAGAAGGTCGGCATCCCCGACGCGGGCAACCGCATCGACGCCTACCCCCACCAGTTCTCCGGCGGAATGCGTCAGCGCGTCATGATCGCGATGGCCCTCCTGTGCGACCCCGCGCTCCTCATCGCCGACGAACCGACCACCGCCCTCGACGTCACCATCCAGGCCCAGATCCTGGACCTCATGCGCGATCTCAAGCGGGACCTCGGCACCGCCATCATCCTCATCACCCACGACCTCGGCGTCGTCGCCGGCATGGCCGACCGCATCATCGTCATGTACGCCGGCCGCGTCATGGAGTCCGCCCCCACCGCCTCGCTCTTCCGACGCCCCCACCACCCCTACACCATCGGCCTCCTGCGCTCCCTGCCCAGACTCGACGCCGATGGCCGCGACGACCTCATCCCCATCCCCGGCCAGCCCCCCGACCTCTCCCGCCTCAAGCCCGGCTGCCCCTTCGTCGACCGCTGCACCTTCGCCGTCGACGCCTGCCGCCAGACCTTCCCCGAAAGCCGCACCGTCGCCGACGGACACACCGTCGCCTGCCACCGCCCCGAAGTCGCCGAGTGGAACGCACGCGGCCTCATCGCTCCCCCCACCGACGAGGACGGGACCTCCGCCGACACCGCCGAGCCGGCGAACACCCCCCATGACTCCGACGCCGCTCGCGAGGTGTCGGTGCCCGATCCCGACGGAGCCGACCGGCCGCCGCCCGCCACCGACGACTCCCCCGCCCACGCCACAGACGACCAGGAGGCAGGCGAATGAGTGATCCCACGCCGCTGCTGCAGGTCGAGAACCTGAAGATGCACTTCCCGGTCTTCGCCGGCGCCTTCCGCAAGCACGTCGCCACCGTGCACGCCGTCGACGGCGTGGACTTCAGCGTGCACGCGGGCGAAACCCTCGGCCTCGTCGGCGAGAGTGGCTGCGGCAAGTCCACCACCGGACGCGCCATCCTGCAGCTCTATCGCCCCACCGCGGGCAGCGTGCGCCTGGCTCCACGGGAAGGGACGAGCGAGCCCGTGGACGTCGCCACCCTCCCGGAGCGGGATCTGAAGCCCATGCGACGGCGCATGCAGATGATCTTCCAGGACCCGTTCGCCTCCCTCAACCCCCGCCTGACCGTGGGAGACACCATCGCCGAGCCGATCCGCGTGCACAGGCTGCGCACTGGGCCCGCCGTCATGGAGCGCGTTCGGGAGCTGATGGAACTGTGCGGACTCAATGCGAGATTCGTGCGCCGGTACCCGCACGAGTTCTCCGGTGGGCAGCGTCAGCGCATCGGCATCGCCAGGGCCCTCGCCGCCGAACCGGACCTCATCGTGTGCGACGAGCCCATCTCCGCCCTCGATGTCTCCATTCAGGCCCAGATCCTCAACCTGATGGTCGACCTCCAGAAGCGGCTGGGGCTCACCTACATCTTCATCGCCCACGACCTCTCCGCCGTGCGACATATCTCCGATCGCATCGCCGTCATGTACCTCGGCCGCATCGTCGAGATCGCGCCGGCGAAGGAGCTCTACCGCAAGCCGTCCCACCCCTACACGCAGGCACTCATCAGCGCCGTTCCGATTCCCGATCCGGCCATCGAAAGCACCCGGGAGCGTATCGTGCTCACCGGGGATCTGCCCAGCCCGCAGAATCCACCCACCGGGTGCCGGTTCCACACACGCTGCCCATACGCCTGGGACCGATGCCGCAAGGAAGTGCCGCCGCTGCATGACCTCGGTGGCGGACACCAGGCCGCGTGCCACCTCGTCGACGATCCGACCGGTGGTGGACAGCGCGAGGTCTGAGTCCCCGCCGATGCCCACCCCCGACGGCATCATCCGTCCTGCTCGACGACCGCCGGGATGGTCGGCGCCAGGTCCCCGGCCCGCAGGGCTCGTCCATCCGGACCTGCGCCCCGGGCCGCGCGAGGATCTGTGCTTTCTCACCGGCGACTGGAGAATCCTCCAGCGCGTCGACGGGCACCGCTGGTCGCTCGACGACCTCGTGACGGCCTGGGTCGCTGTCACCAGTGTCCCGGAGGATCCCGGCACCCACGTGGATCTCGGCTGCGGCATCGGCTCCGTGCTCATGATGGTGGCGTGGGCCTTCCCCCGGGTGCGCAGCCTCGGTGTGGAGGCGCAGCCCCTGAGCGCCGCGCTCGCCCGCCGATCGCTCCGCTACAATGGCGCGGCGGATCGGGTAGCGGTGCTGGAGCGAGACCACCGAAGGCTGGGCCGGGAAGAGGTGGCGCGGCGGCTCTCCGGGCGAATGGCCGACCAGGTCGGAGTCGCCGAGCCGTTCGCCATGGGAAGGAGGAGGGCCGACGAAGCGTCGCGCGGAGACGTCGCGCGCGGGTCCGATCTGGTGACCGGGACGCCCCCGTATTTTGCGCAGGGGGCCGCGACCGCTCCGGCCGGCGTGCAGCGGGAGGCGTGCCGGTTCACCGTGCGAGGCGGCATGGAGGACTACGTGTCGAGCGCCGTGCGGATCGTCTCGCCCGAAGGCCGCGTGGTCCTGTGCGGCGCCATCGCCCAGTATTGCGAGCTCGAACGGAGTGCGGCGAAGGAGGGCTGGGGCCTGGTGCGGCGGGTGACCGTCGTGCCCCGGGAGGGAAAGGAACCGCTGCTGTTCGTGGCGGTGCTGGCGGCGGGGGCGCGGTCGACGCGCGAGGACACCCTCGTGGTGCGCGACGCTCGCGGCCAGTGGACGCCGTCGTTCGTCGCGCTGCGGGAGCGCATGGGGATGCCCCCCGCTCCATCCAGGGCCGGCGACCGGACGGCCGGCTGAAGCCGCGTCGCGAAGGTCACCAGATGACGCACTCGCTGGGCCAGCCCTCGTCGAGGCCCGCCGCGAACGGGGAAGGGAACTCGCCCCAGGTGTGGGAGAGCAGGAAGGGCATCATGAAGTCCGGGACGTCGTAGTGGATGCGATGCCCGTTTCCGTGGTTGCATACGATGGCGAATCCGTCGTCGTCGACGAGGGCGTTGGCCAGATCCTCGGACGCCCGGTTGAACCGGTAGAGCACCCAGTCCCAGGTGCCGCCATGGGAGGCCAGCACCGGGATCGGCCAGCTCGGGCTGGTGTAGGACACGGCGCCCGTGCTGATCCCTCCGGAGAAGAGCGTCACCGCCGCAATGTAGTCGCTCATGTTGAGCGCCAGCCAGGTGCTCCAGAATCCGCCGGCACTGAATCCGGAGGTGTAGACGCGGCGGCGGTCGATGCCCCAGTGCTCGTCCAGACAGGCGAGGACATCGGTGAAGAGCACCGCGTCAACCGTCTTGTCCTCGTTGCTGCGCACCGGCCACTCGATGGAGAAGCGCCCGCTGCTGGACGGGATGACGACGATGACGCCGTACTCCTCGGCGATGCGCCGAGTCTGGAAGCGCTGCTCGAACTCGGGCGCCGAATTGCCGTTCCCGTGGTAGACGAACACGACGGGGGCGTCTCGTGGCTCATCGGGCAGGTTGATCAGGACTTCGCGCCCCATGCCTGCGCTCTGCAGGCGGACGGTGCCGTCGTCCATCGACGGGCACTCCCCACCGCTGTAGGGCGGCAGGGGGGCTGGCCCGGGTTCTGACGCGGTCGGCTCGGGAGCATCGGTCGGGGTGGGTCCGGTCTCGGAGGGCTGGGGTTCGGTCGGCTCGGGAGCATCGGTCGGGGTGGGTTCCGAGGGCTGCGTCTCCGTGGAGGCGGGTTCCGACGGTGGAGTCACCGAGGGTTGCGGCTCGGTGGGTTCGGGGTCCGTGGGGTCCGGGCCAGCGGAAGGCGGTTGCGTCGGGTCTGGCGCCTGCGACGATTCGGCGGTGCCGGACGGGGCGTTCGATGGGTCGCCGCCGGTCGGTGCCGGGGCCTCGGAAGAGTGTGCCGGATCCGTTTCGGGGGTGTGGGTGGACGCGGCGCTGCCGGATGCGGTCGCGCCGGAGGTGTCCTCGCGGGTCTGCTGCGGCGAGGAACCGGGTCCGGACGGAATGGAGGCGACGGATTCCGTGGTGGCCTGCCCGCCGGAGCGTTCGGGGGCACTTTCGCCGAGCGATGTGGTGTCCGGCACGAGAGAGTGCGGCGCGTCGGTGCCGGATCCGGGCAGGTCGTCGTCCGAACAGGCGGGGAGGGCGAGGATGCCCGCGAGGAGGATCGGAGTCAGCCGCAAGGGGAGGGTGCGCATGGAGTCGCCGTTGGGGGGGGACGTCGTCGGGGGCGGGTGCCGAGGAGCGGTCAGGGGGTGAGTGCAGGCGCGGCTTCCGGTGCGGGTGCACCTCCCGGGGGGGCGGGGCGCGCTTCGGCATCCTCCGCTGGGCGTGCCGCGGGGGCGAACACCTGCAGCGGGGGGGCGACGCCGACCCGGGAGCCGGGAATCGGGGGAAGGCCGAGCATCCGCAGGGCGATCTGCCCGGCTTCGATGTTGCGGATCGGCGGGGGTGCGGCGTCGGAGGCGATGACGTCGCCGGGGTCGGCGCGCCCTTCGGCATTGAGCGCGTGGAGATCGGTTCCGGCGGGGACCCCCGGTCCCCACACGACCAGGGGAATGGTCCAGTTGGCGGCGTGGTCGAGGTTGAAGTGGTTGGTTCCCTCGCCGCCGTGGTCGGTGGTCAGGACGACGGCGGTCCGCCCGGCGAGTGCGGGATGTTGCTCGATCCGCTCGAGGATCTCGGCCATGTATCCGTCGATGCGGGTGAGCTCCCGCATGTAGGCGGAGCCGGGTGTCGGGTTGAACCCACTGCTGTGGCCGATGCCGTCGCTCCGGCTGTACTGCAGGAAGAGGATGGCCGGCAGTTCCTCCTGCTCCAGGAACTCGAGAGCGACGGCATGGGTCTCGGCATCGTCGAGCTCGTTGAAGCTCTCGGCGACGATGCGGAGGGCGTCGTTGTCCTCACGCGCGGAGGAGGGTGCGGCGTGCTCCGGGGTCCACGACCGGGAGAGCAGGTCGAGCTTGGGCTTGGAGGCGAAGACGGCGGTCGTGAGACCGTGGTGGAAGGTGACGTCGTGAACGCTGGGCAGGTAGGCGCCGCGAAGGTCGTGGAGGGTGCCCTCGACATCGCGGTTGCTGCGCAGCCCGTGCCCGTCGTCTCCATCGGTGACCAGTCCGGTGATCATGCCGAGGTGGTTGGGATTGGTGTACGTGCGGCGGGGATCCGTGCGGGCGTTGAGGGTGGAGGCCCCTTCCGCCATGAGCCTGTGCCAGGTGGGTGCACCTTCGGTCCCGAGGGTCGCGATCGCGTCGGATCGGACGCCGTCCACGACGAGGATGACCACATGATCGATGCCCGTGTCGATCCGTGGGCCAGCCTCATCGAGCGGTGGGGCGGGCACGGTTCCCCAGCCCGTGGGCAGGGTCGTCCGGTCGGGTTCGGGGGCGGGTGGGTCCTCGGGGACAGCCGGGACCTCGGCGGGGGAGTCATCGTCCATCGCCCCGTCGGCGCGGTCCTCGTCTGCGGAGGCCCCCTGCTGCTGCTGTCCGGCCTGCAGGGCCATGGGCGCCGATGGCGAGTGGAGCTCGGGTCCCGGGTTCGTGCGGGTACACGCGGTAAACACGAGGACCGCCATGGCGGCGGCGAAGAGGGCTGGGGAGAGCGCTTTGGGCATGGCGGCTGAAGGCGAGACGGGAGGAGGGGGGCGGGCGGGCCGGCCGAAGGGCGGTACGTGGCGTCGGGCGGGCGGCCGCCGGACCAGAATAGCGCACGGCACGCCGCGGGGACACCCCCGGGTTCCGTTCGCGGGAGGGTGGATCGTCGTGGCGCCGGTACCGGCTTGCTGCGCTACTGGCCGGGGCAACCCGAGCTTCGGCCGCATCCGGCGCGAGGATGCACCGGGCGTCGCCGTTCGGCAGGGTGACCTGGGCGCTGCTCGCGACACCGGGGAGTGGTTGCGCTTCGGTTCGCACGGTCGGGCTTGCTGCGCTCGCCAGTGCCGGAGTGCGCCGGGGGGCCTCCGCACAGGGCGCAGCCGCATGGGTGTGGTTCCGTTCTTTACATGGTTCGCCGGTTTTGCTCCTCTGTGCCGAGTCTCGTGACCAGCCACAAGGGTCGATGATGCCGATGCTCCAACGCCACTCTCCAATCTTCGCCGCTGCGCTGGCCGCTGTCGTGCTGCTCGGGTGCGACACCTCGCTCGAGACACCGGCCGGAACAGGCCCCCCCGGAAGCGAACCGGTGACGAGTCATGATCCCACGGACGTTCGAACCGGCATCGACACGTCCGGTGAAGAACCGAGCGGAGAGCCGAGCGGAGAGCCGAGCGGAGAGCCGAGCGGAGAGC
>REDH01000025.1 GCA_007693585.1 Deltaproteobacteria bacterium | reverse complement strand
CGCGTCGCCGTCCTCGAATTCGGACAGCCCCGCGGACTCTTCGGCGCCCTCTTCCGCTTCTACTCCAACACCGTCATCCCCACCGTCGGCGGCTGGATCAGCGGCAACCGCGACGCCTACCGCTACCTCCCCGAGACCAGCGCCGCCTTCCCCGCCGGAGACGCCTTCCTCGACCTCATGCGCCGCACCGACGCCTTCGAACGCGTCGAGGCCATCCCCCTCACCTTCGGCGTCTCCTGGATCTACATCGGGCACGTCCGCGAGCCCTGACCCCCTCCCGACACTCCCCCCACGACCCGCGCGGCGACCCCCGCCCGCGGTCCTCGACGACGCCCCGGCCCGCGCACCCCGCCCGCGGACGACCCACGACATCCGGTGCCCCCCCGGCACATCGCCTCTTGAACGCGACCGTGGCGGGCGTTACCCCACACCGCGCGGACGACCGTGACCGCGACCCACCCCCGCTCCTCCTCCGGCGAACCATGTCCGAACCCGAGAACGTCGACCCCGATGCGACCCCCGAGGCGACGGCGGCGTCCCGAAGGGAGGCCTACACCCCGTCCGCCAACGTGAGGGTGCTCCGGGACGGCGCGCGGACCCTCTACCTCGTCGGCACCGCCCACGTCTCCCAGGCCAGCGTCGACGAGGTCCGCGAGGTCATCGAGGAGCTCCAGCCCGACACCGTCTGCGTCGAGCTGTGCCAGGCCCGCTACGACGCCCTCACCGACGAGGACCGCTGGAAGAACCTCGACATCTTCAAGGTCATTCGCGACGGCAAGTTCCTGTTCCTCCTCGCCAACCTCGCCATCGGCGCCTGGCAGCGACGCATCGGGCAGGAGCTCGGCGTCACCCCCGGCGCCGAGCTGCTCGCCGCCGCCGAGAAGGCCCACGACATCGGCGCCACGGTGCGCCTCATCGACCGCGACATCCACATCACCCTGCGACGCACCTGGGGCAACCTCCGGTTCCGCGACAAGATCACCCTCATGCTCGCCATCGGGAACTCCCTCTTCGCGAAGGATGACCTCGACGGCGAGAGCATCGAGGCCCTCAAGGAGCACGCCCACCTCGAGGACATGCTCGAGGAGTTCTCGAAGGCCTTCCCCGCCGTGAAGGGCCCGCTCATCGACGAGCGCGACCAGTACATGGCCTCCCACCTGCAGGACGCCCCCGGCGAGGTCATCGTCGCCGTCGTCGGCGCCGCGCACGGCCCCGGCATCGAGCGCGCCTTCGCCGCACCGATCGACCGTACCCCCCTCGACCGCACGCCCCCGCCCGGACGCACCGGGACCATCCTCAAGTGGGCCATCCCCTTCGCCATCCTCCTCGGCTTCTACCTCGGCATCACCGGCGAGAACCCCCGCAGCGTCGAGGAGATGCTCTTCGCGTGGGTCCTCCCCAACAGCATCGCCGCCGGGGTGCTCACCCTCGCCGCCGGAGGAAAGCTCGCCTCCGTGCTCGCCGCCGTGGTCGGCTCGCCCCTCACCTCCCTGAACCCGCTGCTCAACACCGGACTCGTCGTCGGACTCGTCGACGCCTGGGCCCGAAAGCCCACCGTCGACGACGCCGCGCGCATCAACCAGGACGTCCAGTCCTGGAAGGGCTTCTACCGCAACCGCTTCACCCGCGTGCTCCTCGTCGCCACCTTCGCCATGATCGGCTCCGCCCTCGGCGCCTGGGTCGGCCTCGCATGGGTCTTCGGACTGGTTGCGGGATGATCGGGGCCACCGGGGTGACGGCGCGCCGCCTCACCCCTCCGGTTCGCGCCCCTCGATGCGCGCCAGCACCTGCTCCACCACCGCCGCCGGCTCCTCGCGGGTGAGCCAGCACCCCCCGGGCTGCACCGCCACCACCGGGGCAAGCTTGCAGTACCCCGTGCACTTCATGCGGAAGACATGGGCCTTCCTTCGCAGGCCACGCGCCTTGATCTCGCGCTCCAGCCGCTTCGCCAGCTTCTTCGCCCCGGCCTTCGAGCAATCCTTCCCGGTGCAGACGAACACGCTGTGATCGAATACGGCTGGGCCGCGGGGCATGGGGGGCTCCATGAGCGGGAACCGGGAGCCCTCGCTCCCGGGAGCGGGCATCTCCTCGCGTCCATCGCGTCGCCCGCGCGCGAGGGTATAGAGTATTCCGGACCCCGGCCAGTCAGGTCAAGCCGGGTCTCCAGGCTAGGGCGCGGGCACGGTGCGCGCGAGACGAAAGCCCACGTCGTCGTTGCCGAAATTCGGGAGCCGGAAGTCGTGGTTGGCCGCACGAACGTCGCGCGGCATCGAGCGAAAGCTGCCCCCGCGGACCATTCGGTTCTGGCCGGTTGTCGCGTAGAGCGGGTCGGTCCCCAGATCATCGCGCTGGGTCGGACGATCGAACACCCACTCCCAGGTGTTGCCGAGCATGTCGTGGAGGGCCCAGGGGTTGGCGTTCTTCTCCCGGACGGGATGCGTACGGTCCTCCGCGTTCCAGCAGTACCAGGCGATGGATTCGAGCGCGGTGTGGGACCAGCTGCACGTGGCGGTCTGCGCGTTCAGCTCTCCGTTCCAGGTGGCTCCGGTGGTGCCTGCGCGGACGGCCCGTTCGAACTCGACGGCGGTGAGCAGGCGGTACCCCGTGCAGTCGTAGACGACGGTCTGCGGCTGAGGCGTCACGGCGTTGGTATTCTGGCCACAGTCGAGGATCCCGGCGGCCCCGTCGGCGTCGAGGCTCTCCACCAGCCGCTCGGAGCAGGCCGGCTGGGTCAGGTTGTAGCAGGGCGTCAGGCCCTCGGCTTCGCTCAGGGCATTGGCGAACCACACGGCGCTCCACCAGGTGATGTTCTCCACGGGACAATCCGGCCCGCAGGTGGAGTGGGCCGCGACATCGTTCCCGCCGAGCGCGGCCCACTGGGCCTGGGTCACCGGGGTCTGCTGGACGAAGAAGGAGCGGGTGAGGGTCACCTCCTGCAGGGTCTCGCCTCCCCCGTATCGACCGCCTTCGGTGAGCGGGCTGCCCACGTCGAATGTCCCGGCGGGCACGTAGACGAACGGAAACCGCTCGCCGAGGATCTCCGGCCGGGGGGAGCAGCGCCGGTGTGGGGTGCTGGTGGGGCACCAGGTGGTGGCACCGCAGTCGCCGTCGCGCATGCAGCTCAGGCCGAGGGTGGGGTCCGCAGGGACCGGAGCCCGGCGAAGGCCCTCCACCGCGGCGGAGGTCGCGCCGGGGGTCCCGGGGGAGGTGACCTGCACCCGGTACCAGCGCGTGGCTCCGGCCGCGATGGTGGTGTCCAGGTGGGTGCGCGACGTCGCGCCGGGGAGGTCGCTCCACGGTCCGGTGGAGGTCGAGGAGCGCTGCCACTGGTAGGCCGGGGTACCCGCGGCCCGGTACCCCGTGACGGGAACACTCTCCGGCCCGGGCCCGGCAGCGTTGATCGCCCGAACCGTGTAGGTGCGCGGTGCGCCGTTGAACGGCGTCGGCGCGGGGATGCTCAACTGCACGCCATCCTCCCGGCTCATCGTGGCGCTCGGCTCGCTCAGGGTGATCGACCCCTGGGGGGCGTCCATGTGATCCCACGACGTTCCGGTCATGACCGCCGTGATCAGACTTCCCATGCGCACGTCGTACTGGCTGACCGGATGCGCCGCCCGAAAGCCCGTGTCCGCGGACGACAGGCCGCTCTGCTGGTCGCCGACGACGGCGCGCACCCGGTAGGATGCCGAAGCGCCCGGCCGCGGGGTGGCCGGCGACCAGACGACCCGCACGCGGTCCGGGAGATTGATCGACGCGCTCACGTCGGTGACCTGTTCCGGGACCGGAGGTGCGGGGGCGCCGGTGTCGTTCCAGGCGGTTCCGCTGACCGGGTTCGTCGTGACCCGATCCCCGCCCCGGTAGACGTGGTAGGCCACCCCGTCGAGACCGGGCATGGGGTTCCAGGTCACACGGACGTGCGTGGCGCTCGTGCCGTCCGAGGCGCGCACCCCGGTGGGGGCGTCAAGGGGGCTCGTGCACGCGCCCGCCACCAGCTCGAACGAGGGCAGGCATCCCCCGCAGACCGCATCCTCCGTCGGCCCGCGCTCATCGCATGTCCGGTTCTCCTGCGCGCACTCGGCCATACTGCAGGTGAGCAGCAACCGACACGCGGAGCCCTCGGACACATGGCCGTCCAGGCACGCTCCGCAGGACGCGTCCTCCCCGTCCACCCCCTCCACGCACGTCCGCCCGCTGTCCGCGCACGCCGGCTCGAGCTCCGAACAACCGAGCGCGGACGGCTCGTCCTCGATGCACGCGCCACCCACCTCCACGAACCCGTCCAGGCAGTCGCCGCAGCGCGCATCGGCGGCCCCGTCGCTGTCGATGCACGCCCGCCGCAGGTCCTCGCATGGCGGGTCCAGATCGGCACACGTGGACAGGTCATCGCACCCCTCCAGCTCAGGCGCCGCATCGCACCGCATCACCCCCCCGGCCCCGCACGCCCACGCCAGGCACGTGCCGCACTGCCCCCCCGGATCCCCGGGCAGGTCACCGCAGCCCCCACACGCATTGCGCACGTCCGGACCCGCATCTCCGAGGCAGCGCACCTCCTCGTCCACGCACGCCAGCCGCCCCGAACCGCACGAGCCACAGGGCGCGTCCTCGGTGTAGGGACCGTCGCACCCACACCACCCCTCCGGCAGCGCATCCCCCCGGGAACACTCCACCCGGTTGGCGCCCGCGCAAAAGAACCGGCCGAGGTCACACGCGCCGCACGACTCCCCGGGCACCCCGTCGAGGGGCACCGTGCCGCCACACGCGTTTCGCTCCCCCGGCGTCAGCGGTGCCGTGCACTCCAGCAGCGGACCATCGCAGCGCCATACCCGACCGTCCTCGCACGCCGCCCCCGGCGAACCCGTCCGGCCGTCACAGCCCCCGCACGCGTTGGGCAGGGTGGCGCCCACGCAACGCAACCCCCCGTCCTGACACGTCCACACCCCATCGCCGCACGTGCCGCACCCCCCGCCCTCCACCCCGGGCAACAGCCCACAGCCCCCGCACGCGTTCGCCTCCGGATCCTGGCCCGTGGACACGCACGCCAGCCCCCCGCCGATCCCGCACGTCAGCACCCCGTCCCCGCATGCCAGCGCACAGGCGTCTCCGGGCCGCGCCGGCCGACCCTCGTGCAGCAGCTCCCCATCCGACCCGCACGCGTTGACGTCCCCCGCATCACACCGCATCTCCTCCGCGGACGCGCACGTCCACCGCCCCTCGCCCCCGCTCACGCCCTCGTCGCACGGCGCACCCGGTCGGGCCTCGAGAAGCGCGCACCCGCCACAGCCATTGGGCGCCCGGGCGCCCACGCAACGCACCCCGGCGGACGCCCCCGCATCGCAGACCCACGTCCCGCCGCCATCCTCGTCCCCGCACACGCCACACGGCGTCCCCGGCTCCACCGGAAGCACGCCCTGACGGCCGCACGCGTTCACGTCCGTCGACTCTCCCACGCACCGAAGCACATCCAGTCCGCCGCACACCAGCACCCCCTCCCCGAACAACCCGCACGGCGCCAGCACTTCCGCCGACTGCCCCTCCCAGCGGAGCGGGCCCTCCCCACCACACGCGTTCACCGCCCCGGATACCCCGCTCGGTTCACCGCTCCCGCCCCCCACGTCACCGTCCGTGGGCACGCTGCCCGAGACGTCCGTGCCCTGCTCGCCACCCTCCGTCGCCGGCGTCTGTAGCGACGTGTCGCACGCCCCCAGCAGCAGCCCCAGAGCCACCAGCCCGGCCAGACCTGCGACCCACCGCACGACCACTCGATTCCTGCTCGTGTTCATCCCATGTCCCGCTGCAAGTGGCCCACCACTGCCCATCCACCCGTCGCCGACCGCCCCCCCGAACAATCGCTTGCGCAGCGACTATCCAGAGCCCCCGCGCGGGTCAAGCGCAAGGGGCCGATCCACCCCGCCGTTCCGATCAGTGCACGCACACCTGCCGGCACTCCCGCGACAGCGTCGTCTGGAACCGCAGGTGCCCCGGAAACCACGCCCTCCCCCCGAACGCCCCCCGCGCCGCCGGCAACGCCGCGTCCGCCGCACACAGATCCTCGATCACGAAACGCTCCCCCCGGACCGTGCCCTCGAGCCGGATCGGGCGCGTGTGCGGCCGACACCAGTTGCGCCGCACCGCGCGCAGCGCATCGTCCCCCCACAGCCCACCCATCAGCGACGCCTCCCGCCGCTCGTGCAACCCGAGCGCCCGGTACCGCTCCCCCCCCACCCGCGCCACCTCGATGCGCACATACGGATCCACCCGCCGCACCCGCTCCGGGACCAGCAGGTGGTTCCAGCACCCCGCATCGATCCGCAGGTTCGACAGCATCGCCCCCGCGTGCTGCACCCGCGTCCCCAGGTACGGCGTCGACGCGAGCACTGCCATCAGCCCCAGCGCAGCCAGCGACCAGGGCGACCTCCGCCGGCACAGCGCCCTCCCCCGCACCCTCCACGACTCCACCCCACGCGCCGGCCGAGCTCCCGGGCCCTCCATGCGCAGCGCCACCCAGGCCACCCCCACCAGCAGCACGATCTTCACCAGCAGATGCCAGATGGGCCAGACCCCCGCGCTCCACGTGGTGACCACCGCCGCCAGGAGGCCGAGCAGCAGCGCCATGCGTCCGTGCGCGCGCAGGGACGCCCGAAACGCAGCCACCTGTTCGCGCCGCATCCGCGCCGCGAACCCGATTCCCATCGTGAACACGAACGCCGGGGCCAACGCGATGGTCAACGGCAGGTGAAAGAGCGTGCCCACCACGAGCGCCGCCCGCATCGACCGCCGCCACAGCAGCACCGCCAGCAGCAACTCCGCGCCGAGCACCGCCGTGTGCAGCACCACAGGCGCGATGTCCGGTAGCGGCAGCAGCGGCGTCAACCGGTCCAGCTTCTGCCACCCGTACACGGCGCACGAGATCTCCGGGTCGAAGTAGTCGCGGTTCAGCTTGTGGAAGACCGCCACGACGTAGGTCGCGATCACCAGCGCCCCCGCGAACGGGACCACCGGCGGAACGCCCGCACCCGCCACCGCCGCCTCCTGCGCGCGGTCCGGATCACCCTGCCCCTGCCCCTCGCCCTCGACCGTCCCCTCCGAAGGCGCAGGCCTGCTCCCGGACTCGGACTCGGACTCGCACTCGGGCTCGGACTCGCACTCGGACTCGGACTCGCACTCGGACTCGGACTCGCACTCCGCATGAGTCGTGAGCAGACCCACCGCCGCAATGGCCGTCAACAGGGTGGTCTGCGTCATCCAGCAGCGCAGGAAGAGGAGCGGGACCAGCAGACCCACCAGCGAGACCAGCCACCCCAGCCGCCCGCCCCAGCGCAGCAGGAGCGCCGCTCCCACGAACAGCAGCACCTGCGCCGACCACCAGCCGGGACCGCTCACCTGGGCCAGCGTCGCCCGCGCGAGGATCGCGAGCATCCACGCCACCACCACCGCCCGGTACACCGGGTGGCGCGGACCCGCGAGCACGTGCGCGTACAGCCACCGCAGCCGCCGCTCCCGGCGCACCATCGATCGTTCAAGGCTGTCCACGGAATCGACCGACACGCACACCGCCTGATTCGTCCTTGCCCCCGGTCCCGATCATCGCATGACCTGGCCGGACCGGACAGGGGGCGATGCCACCGGCGGCACCGGTGCGGCTGCAGCCGGACGGTTCGCCGGATGGTGCGGGGAGATGCCCCGCACCGGCGGTTCGCGACGGCTTGCCTTCGGCGGCGGGCAGGCTAGGCTTCGCCGAGCGGCGTGGGGCCTGCTGGAGAGTGGCATGACGAGCAGAGCGGACGTGGAGGTCGAGCACCTCGTGATCGGGGCCGGCGTGAGCGGCCTCGCCTTCGCCCAGTTTCACGGCGCAGCGGATGCACTGGTCGTCGAGGCCGAAGACGAGATCGGCGGCTACTGCCGCACCGTGCACAGGGACGGGTTCACCTGGGACTTCTCCGGACACTTCTTCCACTTCAAGAATGCCGCGCTCGAGGCCTGGCTGCGGGAGCGGATGCCCGGCGACGAGGTGCGCACCGTCGTGCGCCGCAGCCGCGTCTGGGTCGGCGACCGGCTCATCGACTTCCCGTTCCAGAAGAACATCCACCAGCTCCCGCGCGCCGACTTCCTCGCCTGCCTGCACGACCTCCACTTCCGCGACGAGGAGGGACCCGCCGAGGAGGCCCGGAACTTCGAGGAGCTGCTCGTGCGGCGCTTCGGCCGTTCGATCGCCGAGCAGTTCCTCATCCCCTACAACGAGAAGCTCTACGCCTGCAGACTCACCGGGCTCGACCGCGACGCGATGGGACGCTTCTTCCCGTGGGCCGACGAAGACGAGATCATCCGCAACTTCCGACGCCCCGACAACGCCTCCTACAACGCCACCTTCACCTACCCCCGCGGCGGAGCCATCCGCTACGTCGAGGCCCTCGCCCACGGGCTCCCCGAAGGCACCATCCGGACCGGCGAACGCGTCACCCGCATCGACCTCGACGCGCGCATCGCCCATACCAGCCGCCGCACCATCCGCTACCGCCACTGCATCTCCTCCGCCCCCCTCGACCGACTGCTCGCCCTCTGCGGACAACCCGCCCCCGATGGCGTCCTCACCAGCAACAAGGTCCTCGTCTTCAACCTCGGCTTCGACCGAAAGGGATGGGAGGGCGTGCACTGGGTCTACTTCCCCCAGCGCGACCTGCCCTTCTACCGGGTCGGATTCTACGACAACATCCACGACGACGAGCGGATGAGCCTCTATGTCGAGCTGGGCTACGCAAACGCTGCACAACCCGACGTGCCGGGCACCCTCGCCCGGGTCCTCGACGGCCTGCGCCGCGTGGGCATCATCGACGGACACCGGCTCGTGGCCCACCACAGCGTCACCCTCGACCCCGCCTACGTACACCTCTCCGAACGGTCACGAGCCTTCGCGGCCCAGGCAAGAAGCAACCTGGCGCAGGACGGCCTGCACTCCATCGGACGCTACGGCGCATGGACCTACTGCTCCATCGAGGACAACATGCTCGAAGCGCGCGCCCTCGCCGAACAACTCCGGCGCGCCACACCACACGGGTAGCGTGGCTTCCGGTAAGTGACCGCGCGCACGGGAAACTCGGAACGGGAAACTCGGAACGGGAAACTCGGAACGGGAAACTCGGAACGGGCAAAGGCCGTCCATGCGGAGACCGTCTCCGTGAAGATCCCAGGGCTGCCGCAAGGGAGCCACGGAACCCCGCTCGACGATGAAGTCGCCGCCGTGGACCACAATGGTTCAGGAAGATTCGGCCCATGCGACCCGCCGAACTGTGCCATGCCGGGTTGAACCCCGGACGCTGCGATCACCCTGGTCAAGACCCGCCATGGGCGTGAATAGGGTTGCGCTCGATGTCGTCCCTGTGCAGTCTCCCCGCCACTCCCGTGCTCCGGCGCGGTCCACCCCCCCATGGAGATGCCCGATATGCATGGCCTTCTGCATCGGTACGCACTGACCCCATTCGCCTGCCTCGCCGTCGCCATCGTCCTGCCCGCCTGCGGCGACGACAACGGTGATGGCGGAAGCGTCGACCCGGCACTCAGCTCCTCGGTCGGAACCTCCGCCGGGATGACCCCGTCCGGTCCGTCCGACCCTTCGTCGCAGCCCGGAACCGGTGAACCCTCCCAGCCCGGAACAGGTGAACCCACCGAACCCGGAACAGG
>REDH01000122.1 GCA_007693585.1 Deltaproteobacteria bacterium | reverse complement strand
GGGCGGCGGCCGCGGAGGCGGAGCTGGTGGCGCAGGGGGTGGACGTGGCGGTGCTGGCGGCATCCTGAAGCGCGAGGGGCGCGCCGATGCCCGGGGTTACGGCGTGGCGTTGGTGTTCAGGCGGTCGAGGGCCTCGGTGTCGCCGAGGGCGGTGTACTGGGCGATGGCCAGCGCCAGCGCCTGATCGGCGGAGTCGTGCTGTCCCTGCGCCCGCATGGCGCTTGCGGCGATCTCGGCGCACAGGGCGATGTCCGTGTCCACGAGACTTGACGCGGTGACGCCCTCGTCGGCGAGGCGCAGGAAGTGATGCCAGGCGAGGGGGTCTCCGCGGTGTCCGGCGCAGGCCACGAGCGCGATGTGGACGTACGGGAGCAGCCCGGTCTGACCGGATGCGCGCATTTCCTTTTCGAGGGCTCGCAGCTCTTCCTCGGCGACATCGATGTGCTCTCTCTGGATGCGGACGAGGGCGAGGTTGAGGCGGGTGATGGACTCGCTGCGGTCCCCGAGGGACCGCTGGATGTCGAGGGCCTGTCCGTAGAGCTCGGCGGCGCGGTCGAGCTGTCCGCGGAAACGGGCGACCTCGGCGAGGCCGTTGATGGAGAGCGCCTGTTCGTTGAGCAGCCCGAGGGAGTGAAAGTGGTGGGCGGAGTCTCGGTAGTGGGTTTCGGCCGTATCGAGATCGCGCAGGTTGCGGGCGAGGTTTCCGAGCCCCTGGATGCATCCCGCGACCCCGTGCAGGTCGTCGATGTGCTCGAAGTGCCGGCGTGACTCCTCGTAGAGCTCCCTGGCCTTCTCCGGCCGCTGGCAGACGCGATGGAGGATGGCGCGGGTGAGTGTGGCGCGTGCCAGGCCTTCCTCGTCGCCGAGTCTTCCGAAGTGGTCCAGGGCCTCGTCGGCGAGGGCCTCGGCTTCCTGAGGGCGGGCTTGCTGGCGGCGGATGTTGGCGAGCAGGACGAGGACCCTGCCGAGCAGGTCATCGGCGCGGCTTAGCCGGGCGAGGCGCAGGGCGCGCTCGGCGTGCTCGGAGGCCTCGGCGAAGTCCCACAGGAGCCGGGCGACATCCGCACGCAGCTCATGCCCCCGGATGCGTCGCTGGTCCTGTTCGGGGATGCGGAGTTGGTCGAGGGTCGCTTCGTAGCGCTCGACAAGCTGTCTCGAGGCGGGGAGGTTCCCGTTGTCGATGGCCTCGCGCACGGCGTGGTCGAGGAGGGGCAGCGCGTCTTCGAGGTCTCCTGCGGCGAGGAGGTGCCCTGCGCGGCGCGCGGACAGTCCGAGGGTGTCTTCCGGGTGCACGGTCCGGATGGCGGCTTCGGTGGCCCGCTGGAGGTAGGCCCAGCGGCCGGCCTCGACGGCGCGCCGCTCGAAGGAGTCGCGCAGGAGGGGGTGTGCGAGGGACCAGGTGTCTCCATCGGTGAGGAGGAGGCCGGCGGAGACCATGGCATGTCGTGCCTCTTCCCGCACGGGAATGTCGACTCTTCGGGCGGCCTCCCTGAGCTCGGTGAGGTCTGCGCTCAGGCCGAGGGCGGCGACGAGCTGGAAGAGGGTGTCGGCGTCGGGGGGGACGTCACGGAGCACGTAGTCGATGCGCTGGTTCCACAGGTGGTGCAGGTCGTCGGGCAGGCCTGCTCCGGACCCGGAGCGCAGGCGGAAGCCGTGCCGGGTGGGTTCGAGGACACGTCGCTCGACCCAGTCCCCGACCAGCTGAATGGCGAAGAGGGGGTTGCCTGCGGCCCGGGCATGGACCTGCTGGGCCAGGCGGGGTTCGAGGCCGAGGAGATTGCGAACGAGGGTCTGGTGATCCTGTGGTTCGAGGACGTCGAGCGCGAGCCGCCGGACGTCGCCCCGGGTGTCGAACTCCTGGAGAAGCGACTGTTCGAGTGGTCGTTCCTGGAGGAGGTCGTCGCGGATGGTGGCGACGAAGAGGGCCGGGAGGAGCGGGGGTGGCCCGTCGAGCAGGATGTGTCGCAGGAAGCCGAGGGTATCCGATCCGAAGTGGAGGTCGTCGAGCCAGACGACGATGGGCCGTTCCATGCACTGTCGCTCGAGGAACCGGTGGATGAGCGCGTGTCGCTCCGAGTCGTCGGAGAAGCGGATGCGGCGCTCGCTCGGTCCGGCGCCCGGTGCGTTCGTCCCCGATGCGGTATCGACGAGAAGCTCGGTCAGCGCTTCCCACTCGTAGGTGCTGTCGACGTGCTCGCGCTGCAGCTCGGCCTGCAGGCGTTGCAGCAGGGTGTCCCGCGGGAGTCCCACCGCCCGGTGGACATTGGCGATCATGCGCGGCAGGCCGTGGGCGGGGCCTCTCGTCCGCTCATGGATGGCGCGCATGGGGGTGGCGAGCCCGGAGGCATGGACGGTCTCGCAGAGCCACTGGAGGAGCCGGCTCTTGCCGACCCCCGGCCCTCCCTGGATCAGGCACAGCTTCGGTCGGAGGGAGCGTCGCACCTCGCCGAGCTGGTCCCAGAGTGCCTGGCGCGCCTGCTCGCGGTCGACGAGGGGGATCGAGCGCAGTCCGAACAGGCCGGCCCCCGCGCCGCTGAGCAGGGCATCGCGATGGCCGTCGGTGTCCTCGGGGGGGTGATCGGGCCAGGGCGGTTGCCCGGGCAGTCGAAGGGGATCCCGGATGGTCCGGGCGTCGACGGGCGTCGCCGCCTCTTCGGGTTCCTCCGCCTGCACGCCGACAGGTGCGGTATGTCCGAGGGATCGCGTGCGTTCGGCCGTGGCCGGGAGTGGCGAGGCATGGGCGTTGTCGAGCGCCTCTCCGAGACGCAATGTGCCGTCGGGTGCGGTGTTCCCGGTGTGCGGTGGTCCGGGGTCAGGTCCCGTGCTCTCGGAGTGGATTCGGGGAGGAATTGCACTCGTGGCGGTCGTGTCGAGGGAGGTCGAGCGGTCGAGCAGTCCTGCGCGAAAGGCGATGTCTCGCAGGACCCATGCGGCGTCAGCGGCCCGTCGGAACCGTGCGCCGGGCTCCTTCGCGCACATGCGCTGCAGCCATGCGTCGAGTCCCGGTGGGGCCTCCACGCGGTGATGGGCCAGCGGCGGAAGGGGCGCACGCATGTGGGCGAAGGCCAGCTCCATGTGGGAGCGCCCCTGGAAGGGCAGGTGGCCGGTGAACATCTGCCACGCCATGATGCCGAGCTGGTAGAGGTCCGTCCAGGGCCCGTAGTCGCGCCACTGTCCGTGGAACTGCTCGGGTGCCATGAAGGCCGGTGTCCCGATGGGCGTTTCGTGAAGGGCGTTGCTTTCGAGGGGAGCGCTCGCCGCGTGTCGCTCGGAGGCGTGGGCGATGCCGAAGTCGCTCAGGGCGATGCGTTCGCCATCGCCGCGGCGCACCAGCAGGACGTTGCCGGGTTTCAGGTCCCGGTGGATGACGCCCCGTGCGTGAGCGTGGCCGACGGCGCGGAGGATGGGGAGCAGCGTGTGGACGACGTCCCCGTGGCGTCCGGCGAACGAGCGATCCTCCAGGGAGCCGTGCGCGAGCTCCATGGCGAGCCACGGGCTGTTCGCCGCGAGCTCGCCGTCCGTGGCGGCGTCGAGGTGTCCGGGGATCATGCCGTAGTCGTGGACGCGGATGATTCCGGGGTGGTCGAGTCGGGCCACACTCCTGATCTCGCTGAGGAAGTCCTCGTAGTACTGCGGGTTTCGGGCCTGGTCGGACAGGATGACCTTGATGGCGATCGGCGTGCCCGAGTCACGGTGCTGTCCACGATAGATCGCACCCATTCCCCCCTGCCCGATGCGGCGGTCGATCTCGAACGGTCCCAGCATCAGGGACGTCGTCGTGAGGCCCTGGGTCACGGGGTGTCCGGGGGCGGAGGCGGGACAGGATGGAGGGCGCGAGCCCGGGGCCGCACTCTAGCGGAGCGGAACCGATGTGCAAGGGGTGCGCACATGGGGCTCCCCCCGGACACCGCAGCTACACCGGGACGGGCACCCGGCTCACCAGCTCCTGCACGACCGCTTCGGCGGCGAGGCGGGTGGAACCCACGACGGTCTCGCCGGTTCCGAGGGCGATGCGATGCGCGAGCACGGGAACCGCGAGCTGCTGCACGTCATCGGGGGTCACGAAGGTACGTCCCTGCACGAGGGCCTGGGCGCGACACGCCCGCTGCAGGGCGAGCGCGCCGCGCGTCGAGACGCCGAGCGTCAGGCGAGCCGACTGACGGGAGGCCTCGACGATGTCCATGATGTAGTCCGCCAGGCTCTCGTCGAACCGCACGGTGTCCACGGTGGCCTGCAGGCGAATCAGGGTATCGGCGTCGAAAACGGGCTGCAGGTCGTCGACCGGGTTGCGCTGGCCACGGTGCAGGAGGATCTCGCGCTCCACGCCACGGCTTGGATACCCGACCGCGAGCCGCATCAGGAACCGGTCGAGCTGCGAGTCCGGCAGCGGGTAGGTGCCATGGCTCTCGAGCGGGTTCTGGGTGGCGATGACGAGGAACGGCCTCGGCAGCGGGTGCGTCACGTCCTCGATGGACACCTGGCCTTCGCTCATGGCCTCGAGCAGGGAGGACTGGGTCCGGGGCGCCGTCCGGTTGATCTCGTCGGCCAGGATGACGTTGGCGAACACCGGACCGGGCTTGAAGACGAACTCGGAGCTGCGCTGATCGAAGATGTTCACCCCGATGATGTCGGCGGGGAGGAGGTCGCTGGTGAACTGGATGCGGTGAAACCGCAGCCCGACGCTGATGGCCAGCGCCTGGGCGAGCAGGGTCTTGCCGACGCCCGGCACGTCCTCGATCAGGAGGTGCCCGCCGGCGACGAGTCCGGTGAGGGCCCGGTCGACGACCGGTGCCTTGCCCTGAAAGACGGTGCCGACGTGTCGCCGCAACCGCTGCAGGAGCTGGCCGGCCCGCTCGGGATCGAGGGGGCCGGCATTCGGGGCGGAGTCGGTGTCGACGGGCTGCGAAACGGCGTGTGGCGCGATGAGGGAGTTCACGTGGGCTTCTTCTCGCTGAGGGTCCAGGCGTCGTTGATCACGGACGCACCATCGAAACCGAGAAGGCGGCCCTTGTCCTCGACGATGGTCTCGATGAACACGGGACGCTTCCAGATGCGGTGAAGATTGCGCAGCACCTCCTCGGCCCAGTCGAGGCGCAGCGGGATGCCCAGATAGTTGTGCCGCAGGAGGAGCTGTGCGGCGTTGCGGAAGTTGCCGTCGACGACCTCGATCACGGGGGTCCCGAAGTTGGTCAGGTTGTCGAGAAGCTGCGTCTTGACCTGGCCGAATTCCCGGCTGTCGATCTCCCAGCGCTTCGACTTGGGGTTGTACCCGAAGGCGTACATCTGCTGTCGCTCGACGAGCTCCGGGGTGAGGAACTCGTCGATGAAGGTGATGTCGTTGTACAGCTTCCGCACCTGGAAGATCTTCTCCTGTCCGTGCCCGAGCTGGCGGTCCCAGCTCTCCCGCTCCGCCAGGGACGAGCAGTGTTCCCACTCCTCGCCGAACATGCCCCGGTTCCAGCGCTCCTCGATGTCCCGCCAGATCTCGATGCCGACCTTGTACGGGTTGAAGCTCCCGGGGGCAGTGGCGACGA
The DNA here is from genome assembly GCA_007693585.1 of Deltaproteobacteria bacterium. Lineage (GTDB taxonomy): Bacteria > Myxococcota_A > Bradymonadia > REDH01 > REDH01 > REDH01. The sequence goes on along the minus strand of REDH01000122.1, from coordinate 30,931 downwards.
CCCGGCTGTAGCTGTCCGCGTAGTCGAGGAACTCGTCCGGGTCGAGGGCCTGCTCGGTCATGATCCGGGAGTGCCAGTAGGTGGCCCAGCCCTCGTTCATGATCTTCGTCATGCCCTGGGGGGCGAAGTAGTACGCTTCGGTCCGTACGATGTTCAGGATGTCGAGCTCCCAGCCCTCGAGCGGGGCGAACTCCATCAGGAAGAGCAGGACATCGCGCTGGGGGTTCGCGGGAAGGTTCCGGCGCCGCTTCAGTTCTTCCTCCCGGGCCTGTCGCTGCTCCTCGAGGAACTCCGGCGGATTGATGAAGTCATCCATGTAGTCGCGGGCAGGGAGGCGGTGGACGCCCCCGTCGCGGGCGTCGACGGTGTCCTCCTCCTCGCGGGCGGGAGGCCGGCGGATGAACGGACCGTGGTAATCGATGAGGTTGTCGATGGAGAGACAGACGTCGATGAAGGTCTCCACGCGCTCGATGCCGAGGCGGTCGATGAGCCGACGGACCCGCGTGGCGTGGTTGGCCATGCGGTCCACCATCTTCCGGTTGGTCGCCGAGAAGGTGAAGTTGTGCTTGAAGAAGTCGGCATGCCCGTACACGTGGGCGATGACGGTCTTCTGGTCGACGAGGTTGTTGCCCTCCAGGAGGTAGGCGTAGACCGGGTCATTGTTGATGACCATCTCGTAGATCTTCGACAGCCCGTACCGGTAGCTCTTCGAGAGCTGATCGTACTCCATGCCGAAGCGCCAGTGGGGATACCGGCTGGGAAAGCCCCCGTAGGCGGCGATCTCGTTGATCCGGTCGTAGTCGACGATCTCGAAGATGGTCTCGAAGTAGTCGAGCCCGTGGCCGCGGGCGTAGCCGTCGATCTCGTCCTTGAGCTCCATCAGGCGTGCGGGCAGCGTCATGATCTCGTCCGGGGCTGTCGTCGGGTGGATCCGGCGGGAGGGGGCGACGGCGACGGCATCACATGCCCTTGCCGAGGAAGGTCTTGATGCTGTCGAAGATCATGTCGCGGTTCTTGATCTCCGAGAGGACCATCCGCTCCTCCTTGCCGAAGTGCTCCCGCAGGTCCTTGATGAACTGTCCGGAGCCGTAGGGGCTCTCCACCTGCCCGTAGCCGAACATGTTGGCCCGGGGCAGGATCCCGCCCCGCAGGAGCTGGATGCACTGGGCCGTGTCATCCACCGACCAGTTGTCGCCGTCCGAGAAGTGGAAGGGGTAGATGTTCCACTCGCTGGCCGGATAGTCCGCCTCGAGGATGTCGATGCACAGCCTGTAGGCGCTCGAGATCATCGTTCCTCCGCTCTCCCGGGTATGGAAGAACGTGTGCTGATCGACCTCGCGCGCGGTCGCGTCATGGATGATGTACCGTGACTCGATGCCTCGGTACTGGGTGCGCAGCCACGTGTCGATCCAGAAGGACTCGATGCGGACGATCTCCTTCTGCTCGTCGCCCATCGATCCCGACACGTCCATCATGTACACGATCACCGCGTTGGTGGCCGGGATCTCCTCCTCCGCCCACGACCGGTAGCGCATGTCCTCCCGACGGGGGATGACGACCGGGTTGTCCGGGTCGTACTCCCCGGTGGAGATCATCCGCTTGAGCGCTTCCTTGTAGGACCGCTTCATGTGCCGGAGCGCGTCCGGTCCCACCGGACGCAACCCTCGATAGGTGGCGCGGGTGGAAGCGATGCGCTGCTCGCCGCGCGGCTGGATGTTCGGCAGCTCCAGCTCCTCGGCCATGATCTCGGCGAGCTCGTCGAGGGTGACGCTGAGCTCGAGCTCCTTGGCGCCCTCCTGCTCTCCGGCTTCCCCCTGACCCGGGCCCTCCTGCCCATCGCCGTCGCCGAGGGAGTCACCGACCTCCCCCTCGCCCTGCCCCACGCCGCCCTGATCCTTCGATCCGTATCGAAACCGCGGGATGTCGATCCGGGGCACCGGAATGCGCACTTCCTTCTGCCCCTGGCGGCCGATGAGCTCGCCGTTGGCCATGTAGCGGCGCAGCTCCTTCTTGATGCGCCCCCGGACGATCTCCTTGAAGCGGTTGTGGTCCTGACGAATCTTCATGCAGCCTCCGGCGCGCAACGCAGCGAGGGGGAGCTCATCCGTCCTTGCTGTCGCCCCGGGCGAAGATGCTCGCCACGAAGTTGAGCACGTCGGTCGCCGACTCCTCGTTGTAGCCGAAGTTGCGGATCATCCGCTGCTTCACCACGTCGATCTTCTCCTGGGTCTCCTTGTCCACCACGTTCGAGATGAGGCTCGAGAGCTTGATCGTGTCCTTCTGGTCCTCGAACAGCTTCATCTCGAGGGCCTTCTTCAGACGATCGTTCGTCCGGTAGTCGAACTGCTTGCCTTCGATCGCCAGGGCGCCGATATAGTTCATGATCTCGCGACGGAAGTCGTCCTTGCGGCTCTCGGGGATGTCGATCTTCTCCTCGATCGAGCGCATCAGCCGTTCGTCCGGCTCCTCGTACTGACCCGTGTACTTGTTCCGCACCTTCTCGCGCTGGGTATACGCCTTGACGTTGTCGATGTAGTTCGCGCACAGCCGACTGATCGCGTCCTCGTCCGCGGAAATGCAGCGCTGGACCTCGTTCTTCACGATGTCCTCGTACTCCCGGCGGACCTCCGCCAGCAGCACCGTGTAGCGCTTCCGGTCCTCCTCCCCGGTGATCAGGGAGTGGTTGCGCAGGCCGCTCTCCAGCTCCGCGAGCACGATGAACGGGTTGATCGCTCCGTCCGCCTTGTCGCTGACCAGCGCGTTCGAAATCTTGTCCTGTACGTAGCGCGGGGAGATGCCCACCATCCCCTCCCGCTCGGTCTCCTTGCGCAGCTCCTTGACGTGATCCTGCGTGTAGCCCGTGATCGTCCGACCATCGTACAGCTTCAGCTTCTGCATCAGCGTCAGGTCGTGCTTCTTCGGATCCTCGAGGCGCGTCAGCACGGCCCACAGCGCCGCCATCTCGATCGTGTGCGGCGCGATGTGCCGCCCGATACGCTCGGAATTGTAGTCCTTCTTGTAGATCCGGATCTCCTCCTGGTACCGCGTGATGTACGGGATGTCGATCTTCACCGTGCGGTCCCGGAGCGCCTCCATGAACTCGTTGTTCAACAGCTTCCGGTACTCCGGCTCGTTCGTGTGGCCGATGATCACCTCGTCGATGTCCGTCTGGGCGAACTTCTTCGGCTTGATCTTCCGCTCCTGGGTCGCACCGAGCAGGTCGTAGAGGAACGCCACGTCCAGCTTCAGAATCTCGATGAACTCGATGATCCCCCGGTTGGCGATGTTGAACTCGCCATCGAAGTTGAAGGCCCGCGGATCGGAGTCGGAGCCGAAGATCGCGATCTTCCGGTAGTTGATGTCGCCCGTCAGCTCCGTGGAGTCCTGGTTCTTCTCGTCCTTCGGCTGAAACGTCCCGATCCCCACCCGATCCCGCTCCGACAGCAGCAGCCGCTTCACCCGGACGTGCTGCATCACCTTCGTCCAGTCGCCCGCGTAGTGCGCCATCAGCGCGTTGAAGATGTACCGGCACGCGGGATTCAGATCGCCCCGGACGCGGTGCGCGAACGGGTTGTCATGCAGACCCAGCGCCTCGAACGCCCGCGACCGCCACTCCGCCGGGATCAGCTTCAGCGGCTCGTCATGCATCGGACACGGAAACACCTCCTGACCCCCGGAGATCCCCCGCAGGTCCTCAGGAAGGACCCACTCGTACGTGTACAGCCGCCCGTCGTCCGTGTGCGAATACGCCTCGATGCCCTTCTTCAGCAGACGGGCGATGGTCGACTTCGACGACCCCACCGGACCGTGAAGCAGGATGATGCGCTTCTCCGCCCCGTACTCCTCCGCCGCCGAACGAAGCACGTTCACAAGCCGCATCAGCGGAATGTCCAGCCCGTAGATCGCGTCCTTGCCCCCGTTGCGCTCGTCCCGGAAGAAGGCGTACGACACGATGCGCTTCTTGTTGTCGATGTACTCTTCCTTCCCGTGCGACAGGATCATGTCGTACACCCGCTGGTAGGCGGTGCGCACCACCCGCGGATCCTCCCGCACAAGGGCGAGATAGTCGTCGAACGATCCCGACCAGTGGAGGTCCTGGTACTGCTCCAGGTCCTGCAGGGGGGCGAGCCGGGACAGTAGCGAGCTGGATGCCATGCGCGATCTCCCTTCGTCGGTTCGGCTGAGGGCGGCCACGGCCGATCACCCGGCCGGGCTTCAGGAAGAAGGACGCCCACCGGCCGGCTTTCATTCCCGGTCCCCGGCACGGGCTGCCCTTCCCTTCCCGGATTTTCTTGCCACGCAAAGCCCGTCGCGCAAGGGATGACCCCGGGATTCTCCCCGAAGTACGCCGCCGCCCAGCCGCCCCATGCCCTCCCCGGACCACAGCCTGCAGGCGCGCCTCGACGCCGCGCGCCTGCTCGGCATCGGCTTCATCGCCGCCCTTGCCCAGCTCCTCGTCGACATGCCGGGAGGGTACTTCGGCCTCGCCGACGACACCACCCGCTTCGGCGAGATCTACGGCACCCTCGCCGTCACCACGGGACTCGCCCTCGCCGCGCTGCGCCGACCCCGGCCCGCACTCGTGCGCCGAGCCACCCCCGTTGTGCTCGCCCTCCACATCGGTGCGTTCCTCCCCGCCCTCGCCCACGATCCGCTCGTCTCCGGCATCGTCGTCCTCTGGTGCCTGATGCTCCTCGCGCGAGCCTTCTTCCCCCCACCCAGAGCGTCCCGCGCCAGCCCCGTACCCGCCGCCGACGACCCCTTCGAGGAACGCATCGCTCACTGGTTCGCCCACGACGGCCAGATCGCCCGACACCTCACCGGCGTCACCGTCATCGCCACCATCGCCATCACCGGCTTCGCCGCACCCGACAACCTCGTCGCCCAGATCGGATGCCTCGCCCTCAACCTGCTCGCGCTCCTCTCCACCACGCCCATGTGGCGGCTCTACTGGGTGGACGGCCGCCGACGCGTCACCCTCCTCGCACTCCCCCTGCTCGCCATCGGATGGTTCCCCTTCAACCCCCAGCTCACCCTCGCCGTCCTCGCCCTCTACCAGAGCATCCTCCTCGTCCTCCTCGTCGGAAAGGGGCCGCTCGTCCGCGAACTCGTCAGCCACTTCCTCACCCGACCCGGCCTCCTCGTCCTCTCCACCTTCGCCAGCCTCATCCTCCTCGGCACCCTCCTGCTCTCCTTCCCCGCCGCCTCCGCCTCCGGGGCCCCCGTCGCCCCCATCGACGCCCTCTTCACCGCCACCAGCGCCGCCTGCGTCACCGGGCTCATCGTCCTCGACACCCCCACCGACTTCTCCACCTTCGGCCACGTCGTCATCCTCCTGCTCATCCAGGCCGGAGGACTCGGCATCATGGTGCTCGGTACCTTCGCCACCCTCCTCGTCGGAGGGCGACTCGGGCTGCGCGGCGAAGCCGGAATGACCGAGCTCATGGACCTGCGCGGACCCGCCGGCGCCTACCGCCTCACCCGCTTCGTCGTCCTCGCCTCCCTCGCCATCGAGGGCGCGGGCGCCGCCGTCCTCACCCGCGCCTTCCACCTCCAGGGAGAAGCCCTCCCCGACGCCCTGTGGAAGGCCGTCTTCCACAGCATCAGCGCCTTCTGCAACGCCGGCTTCGCCCTCCAGTCCGACTCCGTCGAACTCTTCCGCGACGACCCCCTCGCGCTCACCGTCCTCAGCATCCTCATCCTCCTCGGCGGCACCGGATTCCTCGTGCTCTCCGCGCTGTGGCTCTACCTCCAGAAACGGGTCCGCGGCGGACGCGCCAACCTCTCGCTCCACGGACGAATCGTCCTCGCCACCACCGCCCTCCTCGCCCTCTCCGCCATCGCCTGGTACGCCGCCCTCGAATGGAACGCGACCCTCGCCGGACTCCCCACCCTCGATCGCCTCACCAACGCCATGTTCATGGGCGTCAGCCTCCGCACCGCAGGCTTCAACTCCGTCGACCTCGACACCATCGAACCCGCCACCGTCCTCCTCTCGATCGTCTACATGTACATCGGAGGCTCCCCGGGAAGCACCGCAGGCGGCATCAAGACCACCACCCTCATCCTCCTGCTCGCCGCCATCCCCGCCATCGGACGAGGGGAACCGCGCGTCGTCCTCGGCGGTCGCCGCATCGCCCAGTCCGCCGTCTACCGCGCCGCCGCCATCGCCGTCATCTTCGCCGGAATCTTCCTCCTCACCTTCCTCACCTTCCTCGTCACCATGGACCTCCCCTTCGAAGTCCTCGCCTTCGAAGCCATGAGCGCCACAGGCACCGTCGGACTCTCCCTCGGCGCCACCGAACACCTCTCCGAAGGCGGAAAGCTCCTCGTCTCCTCCATCATGTTCATCGGACGGACCGGACCCCTCACCATCGCGCTCTTCCTCCTCAAGACCGTCGAGCGGCACATCCGCTACCCGGAGACCGACATCATGGTCGGCTGAACCACCCCAACCCCACAGGACCCTCCCCATGCACGGAGAATTCGCCGTCATCGGGCTCGGACGCTTCGGCACCTCCCTCGCCCTCAATCTCGCCCGACAGGGACAGAGCGTCCTCGCCATCGACGTCTCCGAAGACCGCGTCGAGCGCCTCGCCGACGAAGTCGACGCCGCCATGACCGCGGACACCACCCAGGAGAACGTCCTCGACGAGCTGCGGCTCGGCCGCATCGGCACCGTCATCGTCGCCATCGGCGCCGAAAGCCGAGAAGCCTCCATCCTCACCACCGCACTGCTCCGACAACGCGGCACCCCGCGCATCGTCGCCCGCGCCGTCTCCGAGCTCCACGGCCGCGTCCTCACCGCCGTCGGCGCACACGAGATCATCAACCCCGAAGACGAAATGGGCGCTCGCGTCGCCATGAAACTCGCCCAGCCCTCCCTGATCGACCGCCTCGCCCTCGGCCACAACGCAGAACTCGCCGAGGTCGAGACCCCCGAAGCGTTCGTCGGCGAATCCCTCATGTCACTCGACATCCGCAACCGCTACCATGTCTCCGTCGTCGCCATCCGACGCGTCGACGACGTCGTCTCCAACCCCAGGGCCACCGAGAAGCTCCGCTCCGGAGACATCCTCCTCGTCATCGGCAACCACGACGCCATCCGACGACTCGCCGCACGGGCCTGAACCATGAACCTCCAGACCCGCGTCCTCCTCGGCTACGCCTACCTCGTCCTCCTCCTCCTGCTCACCGCCGTCACCGCCAACGTCGCCTTCCAGCGCATCAGCGCCGGACTCGACAGCATCCTCGGCGAGAACGTCAGCGCCGTCACCATCACCATGCGCATGCTCGAAGAGATCGAGCGGCAGGACTCCGCCACCCTCACCGCCCTCCTCGCCGGCACCGACGTCCACGACGAACTCCGGCGATCCGACCTCGCCGTCCAGGATCTCCTCCACCAGGCCGCCGAACTCACCCGCATCGACGAAGAGACCGAACTGATCGCCAGACTCGTCGATCGATGGACCACGCTGCGCACCACCCGAGAACGCGTCCTCGACAACGCCGGCCCCATCCCCCTCGCCACCTACGAGGAGCAGCTCTCCGCGCCCCTGCGCGAAACCCGAGACCTCCTCCACACCCTCCTCGACGCACACCACCTCGCCATGCTCCAGGCCGACGACGAGACCCGCGTCGCCGCCCAGCGCTCCTCCATCGCCCTCGGCCTCATCGTCGTCCTCGCCCTCCTCTCCATGGGCTTCCTCTCCCGCGCCCTCCAGGTCGAGTTCCTCCAGCGACTCGCCGAAGCCCGTGACGCCGCCTCCGCCATCGCCTCCGGCGAAACCGGCCGACGCATGCCCGCAGACCGAAACGACGAACTCGGACTCCTCGCCCGACAGCTCAACCTCGCCCTCGACCGACAACAGGAACTCGAACAACGCGTCCGCGGACAGCTCAACCAGCAACGACAGATCCTCCTCGCCCTCGTCGACTCCCGCGCCATCGGCTCCGCACTCCTCGGCCTCGACGGCGAACTCATCGCCGAGTCCTGCCCCGACCGCATGCTCAACCGCCTCTCCGACGTCGCCACCTGGATCCGCGAACAGGGCCGCCGCGAAGTCATGGACATGGACCACGTCGACCCCATCGAACGCACCTTCGCCGCATCCGGACGACCCGACCTCCGCGTCACCCTCCTCATCGCCCCCCCCTCCCGACCCGTCGGATGGCTCGTCGAGAGCATCCCCAGACGAAGACCGACCTCCGCCACCGCCAGCGACCTCCTCAACCGTGACGATGACTCCCCCACCTGAGTCCACCCTTGCCCGCCGCGCGCCCGCCCGGTAATCAGCCGAAGCGAACCAGCGTGGCCCACGGCTCCCGCCCGAGGCCCGACCCCACGGCCCCTCCAGGCCCCAGCCCGAGCAGGAACACGCCATGATCCTCTGCCGCGAAGACATCCTCCGCAAGCGCGAGGATGGTCACATCGTCATCGAACCCTTCGAGGAAGGCCTCGTCGGCATCAACTCCGTCGATGTCCGACTCGGAGCCGACCTCTTCCGCCTCCGAAACGACGGCTTCCGTGACCTCTACAGCGACCGCCCCGAACAGTGGGAGAAGGTCGAGACCGTCCCCGCAGGACGCATCCGCGAACGTCACCCCTCGTTCGTGGCACCCACCCTCCACGACGACGACCCCTGCTTCATCCTCGACAGCGGCGGCTTCTACCTCGCCACCACCCTCGAGGCCATCGGCGCACGCGCCCTCGAAGGCGGCGCCGAAGACGGCCAGGCCATCGTCCCCGAGATGAAGGCCCGGTCCACCGTCGGTCGCCAGGGCCTCACCGTCGCCCTGTGCGCCGGTCTCGGCGACGTCGGCTACGTCAGCCGCTGGGCCCTCGAAGTCCGCGTCGTCGACTGCGGCGCCGTCGCCGTCGCCGTCGGCACCCCCATTGCACAGGTCGTCTTCCACTACGCCACCCCCACCCACGCCGCCTACGACGGCGCCTCCCGCTACCAGCACGCCGGCGCCGTCCGCTTCCTCCCCAAGCCCCTCAAGCCCTGGCGACCCGCCAGCACCTGAGAACCCCGGCGCCAGCACCCCCGGTGTCGCAGAATCGTCACGGGACGCGAAACCACCGGGTTGCACCTTCCTCAGGCGCGCTTACACGCTCTGGCCAGAGAGAGACCGGACCCCTTCCGTCCCCGGTCGGCGTGCATGTCCACGGCGACGCGGGGACACCCGACCCTCTCAAGCCATTTCACGTTCCCCAACCCCATTCCGGAGTCATCGCATGCGTCGATCCCCCACCCTCATCCGCTGGATCGTTCTCTCCAGCGCCCTCCTCCTCGGCGCCGCTGGCTGCAGCGGCAGCGACGGCAGCGACGGCGCACCCGGCGAAACCGGACCGGAAGGCCCCGCCGGCCCCGCCGGCCCCGCCGGACCCGCCGGCTCCGATGGTCCCGCCGGCCCCGCCGGCCCGCAGGGCCCCGCAGGTCCCACCGGCAACGACGGCAACGACGGCAATGACGGCGATCCCGGCCCCGCCGGTGCCCCCGGCCTCGTCGAGACCACCCCGATCGAGCCCGGTGAACTGTGCCCGAGCGGCGGCTTCGTCTTCACCTACGGCGTCGACCTCGACGGCGACGGCGAGCTCGAAGGCGACGAGATCCTCGGCACCGAGACCGTCTGCAATGGTGCCGACGGCGAGCCCGGCGCCACCGGCGCCGACGGTTCGGACGGCGCCACCGGCGCCGATGGCGAAGACGGCGCGGATGCCGCCTGCGCCGACGTGCCCGCACTCGCGATCGATGCCATCGACAACCTCCCCGAGCGGCTGTTCGACGAACGCACGAGCGAGGCCGCCAGCCTCCAGATCGACACCGACCTCGACCTGCAGCTCTCCTTCGTGACCGCCGCACCGCACGCCTTCACCGCCAGCGCCGACGGCTCCTTCACCGTCACCGCCGGCCCCGCGGGCACCGCCAGCGCCATGGTCGCCCTCATCGCCACCGACGGCTGCTCCATCGCCACCACCAACTTCACCCTCCCCGAAGTCGAGGCGGCCATCACCACCGTCACCATCCTCCACGCGAGCACCAACGCCCCCGCCTCCGTCGACATCAACGTCGTCGAGGCCGGCGGGGACCCCGAGGACGGCACCACCATCACCGGACTCGGCCTCGGCAACGGCGTCGGACCCATCACCCCCGACAGCGGACTCGTCGACATCCGCATCTTCCCCGCCGGCGAAGAAGACGCCGCCCTCACCATCGAGGGCTTCGAATTCGTGCTCGGCGCCAACATCACCCTGCTCGCCCATGACACCGCCGACGGCGTAGCCGTCCTGTCCCTCGACAACCCCACGCTCGACGTCGACGGCGACAGCACCGCCATCGGTGCCGTGCACGCCGCCCCGGACGTCGGCGCCGTCAACATCTTCGCCATCGGCGAGGAAGACGACACCCTCCTCTTCGAAGGCGTCGAATTCGGCTCCGCCAGCGACTTCATCGTCATCGACGCCGGCGCGGCCACCGTCGGCCTCGACGTCAACGGCGACGGCGACGCCGACCTCCTCTACAGCATCCCCGCAGCCCCAGGCGCCACCGTGCGCGCCATCGCGTACCCCAGCGCCGCGGGAGCAAACCTTCTCCTCGAAGTCATCGGCGACGGCGTCTTCGTCGTGGTTCCACCCATCGTCGAGTTCGGTGTCCGAGAGCTCGACACCGACGACTTCACCACCGTGCAGGCCCCCTACCCCGGCGCCTCCGAGTGGGTCCTCTACGACAACAACGAGACCAACTCCAGCGGAGACCTCGGCTGGCGAGAGTTCGAGGTGCCCGGTGCCAACGCAGTCCGGGTCACGATTCGTCACAGCATCGAGTTCCAGGCCACCTGCAGCTGGGACCGCCTCATCGTCTTCGATCTCGTCGGCGATGACCAGGTCGGCGATGCGGTGTGCGGCACCGGCGTGGCGACCTTCGACGTACCCTCCAACCAGTTCACCGTCGGCGTGGTCTCCGATGGCTCCGTCAATGCGGTCGAGACTCCGTCTCTTGACGGCTGGAGGGTCGAATCCATCGAGATCCTCGACTGACCGGGCACTGGAACCCGTGTCCCCAGGCCGCTGCTGACGGCGCCCGTTGACCCGGGCGCCGTCTCGCGTCTTGCGCGCTCCCGTATCGACTCCACACCCACCGCAGCACCGCCAGGACGCGCACGGTTGACGACGCCCCCGCGCGGTGGAATGCTCCCGAAAGCTCCCCGCCTCCCCGCACTCCACAGGTGTGCCATGGCCCCATCGCGCCCCCTCCTCGCTACGCTGCTCCTCGCCCTCGGAATGCTCGCGGCCGCGTGCAGCGACGACACCGCCGAGGTGCTCGCGCTCTTCCACGGCGACTGGACCCTCGACCTCCAGCAGCTCGTGCCCCAGATCCCCGACGACGCTCCCCCGGAGGTCCACGCCTTCGCCAACAGCATCGTCAACGACATGACCCTCGCCATGCACTTCGGCCCCGACGGGTCCGCCCGCGTGCAACGGACCGTGAGAGGCCAGGAGACCACCCACACCGGGACGTGGGAGCTGGTGGAGCGCGAGGGGTACAACCTGCAGATCCGCACCCACCTCGATGACGAGGTGGACGAGATCCCCATGGGGCTGTCCACCGACGCGCGGACGCTGGTCGTGCGCGACGGACGCCAGCTCATGGTCTTCCGACGCCCCTGACCGCTCCGGGGATAGCTGCCCTCAGTCCGGGGAGGATGCGAAGACAACTGCCCGCCCGACCCGAAGTGCGTGACCCCTCCCGGGAGAGCTGCTCTCAGTCCGAGCTGGCGGCCGGTGGATCGTCGATGCGCGGGTCGAGCTCCACCATCGCCGTCGACGTCCGCATCACCGGCGCGAATGGCGTCTGGAGCGCCGCCGGGAGCTGCGGCCGCCGCGTGAGCTGCGCGAAGGTGAAGAACAGCAGCAGAACCAGCGCCGCCGCACAGAAGAGGAACAGCCCCCCCGGACCGAGCAACTCGATGGCCAGTCCCGCGAGCATCGGCCCCGCCACCGCACCCACACCGTACGCGATCAGCAGTCCCCCCGCGACCCCCACCCGCTCGTGGGCCGTGGCCCAGTCGTTCGCCTGGGCGACCGCGAGCGGGTAGAGCATGAAGAGCAGCCCGCCGAAGGCGAGCGCCCCCCCTGCGACCGCGCTCAGACCCCACTCCGGCGCAAACACCATGCCCACACACACCGAGGCCAGGGCAGCGACCGTGCCGGCGTACACACCCTCTCGGCCGATGCGATCGGAGAGCGCACCCAGCGGCCACTGCAGCAGGACACCACCAAGCACCACCGTGGCCATGTAGAGGCCCACCTGCCCCGACGGAAGGCCGATGCCCGTCGCGTGGACGGGGCCCATGGCGAAGAAGGACGCCTGGACCACCCCGGCGGTGGCGGCGCCGACCATCCCGATGGGAGAGATGGCATACAGGCGGCGCAGCGGGACGTGCGTCTCCGGCGGGGGCGTGGGCGCCATCGAGCGGGTGAGGGCGACCGGGATCAGCGCCAGCGCGAACAGCACGGCCACGATCTGGAAGAGCGTGTCCTCCATCGGCGACGCCGCGCCGAGCAGGAGCTGCCCCCCGCCCAGGCCGAGCTGCGCTGTCACCATGTACAGCGAAAGCACCGTTCCGCGGTTCTCGGTGTCGGCCCGCTCGTTGAGCCAGCTCTCGGTGATGAGAAAGAGCGCCGCCATGGCGAAGCCCGCGATCAGCCGCAGGAGCGCCCACGCCCACGCCGAGGGGATGAGCGCATGCAGGAGCGTCGCGGCGGTCATCGCGGCCGCGAAAGCCGTGAAGGCCCGGATGTGCCCGACGTCGCGGAGCACGCGCTGGGCCCGCAGTGCCCCCAGAAAGAAGCCCACATAGTAGGCCGCGAGGACGAGCCCCGTCGCTGCGGGGGCGAGCCCGTCCAGGCTCAGCCGGACCGCGAGCAGTGTGGAGAGCAGCCCGTTGGCCGTCAGGAACAGCAGAACGCCGCCCAGGAGGGCGGCGATGCCGGAGAGAACGGTGCGCATGGTGGCCGGGACGAGGACGTCAGCTCAGAGGATGGAGACACCCTGCTTTCGTGGTCCCTTGTCGTCGCTCTCGGCGGGAGGCTCCGCCGGCGGCGCGACAGCGGTCGCGGCCGGAGCGGGCTCGGGCGGGGCAGCCTCGCGCTCGGCGGCGTGGGGATCGGGCGGCGGCGCCGTGTCTCCGGCAAGGTCGCTCTTCATGTGGCAGTGCTTGTACTTCTTGCCCGATCCGCACCAGCACGGCTCGTTCCGGCCGATCTTGGGGACCACGCGCCGGGCGGTTCCGGTGGCGTTGACCTTGAATCCGGCCGGGACGTTGGCAGCCGGGGCCGGGGCACTGGCCTGCTGCCCGCCCCCGCTCAGCGTGATCTGCCGGGGCTGCTCCTGCTGCAGGCGACGGCGCATCTGCTCGGCGGCCTCGATGGAGGCCTCGGCCGCAGGCTCGATGCGCATCAGCGCCGCCGTGACCGCGGTGTTCACATCGTGCCGGAACACGTTGAAGAGGTCGTATCCCTCGGCCTTGTAGATGCGCTTCGGGTCCTTCTGGGCGTATCCGTGGAGGCTGACGCTCTCGCGCAGGTTGCGCATGGCCTGCAGGTGGTCGCGATAGCGACGGTCGAGCTGCTGCAGGTAGAGCACGCGCACGTACTCGAAGAAGATGCCCTCGCCGGTCCGGGGCTCGAACTCGGCGTTCTCGGCATAGCGGGCGTTGTACGCCTCTGCCTCTGCCTCCATGGCGGCGATGCGGGCCTCGAAGTCCCCCTCGACCCGGGTCCACAGCAGCGTGGTGAGCGCCTGGCGCTCGCGGGGCAGCTCGGCCGGGTCCACGTCCTGGATGTTGAAGGTGTCGCGCAGGAATCCGGCGAGCCCCTCCATGTCCCACTCGTCGCTGCGCACCCCCGGGTTGGCGAACTGGTCGAGGGCCCCCGCCAGGGTCTCGTCGAGGACGTCCAGCGTGACTTCCCGCATCTCCTCGCCGGCGAGGATGCGGTCGCGCAGCCCGTAGACGGTCTTGCGCTGCAGATCCATGACGTCATCGTACTCGAGCAGGTTCTTCCGGATGTCGAAGTTGCGGCCCTCGACCCGCCGCTGGGCGTTCTCGATGGACTTCGAGACCATCGGGGCCTCGATCGGCACGCCGTCCTCCATGCCGAGGCGCTGGAGGATGCCCTGGAGCTTCTCGGCACCGAACCGCTTCATGAGCTCGTCCTCGAGGCTCAGGAAGAAGCGGCTCTCGCCAGGATCGCCCTGACGGCCCGCGCGGCCACGGAGCTGGTTGTCGATGCGGCGCGAGTCGTGGCGCTCGGTGCCGAGGATGAAGAGCCCGCCGGCGGCGAGGACCTCCTCGCGCTCGCGGGCGCAGATCTCCTTGAACCGTTCGAGGGCCTCGGGAAAGTCCGGGCTCTCCTCGTCTCCGCCGACCGCGGCAAGGGCAAGGGCCTCGGGGTTGCCCCCGAGGAGGATGTCGGTCCCTCGCCCGGCCATGTTCGTGGCGATGGTGATCGCACTCTTGCGCCCCGCCTGGGCGACGATGCCCGCCTCCTGTTCGTGGAGCTTGGCGTTGAGCACGTGGTGCTGGATCTTCTTTCGTCGAAGCACCTTCGAGATGACCTCCGACTTGTCCACGCTCACCGTGCCGACCAGGACCGGCTGACCCTTCTCGTAGCACTCGACGATCTGGTCGACGATCGCCGTGAACTTCTCGCGCTCCGTGCGGTAGATCACATCGGGCTGGTCGATTCGCTGGATGGGCCGGTTGGTCGGGATGACCGTGCAATCCAGCTTGTAGATGTCGTGGAACTCCTCCGCCTCGGTGTCCGCCGTACCCGTCATGCCCGCCAGCGTGTCGTACATGCGGAAGAAGTTCTGGAACGTCACCGTGGCCAGGGTCACGGACTCGTTCTCGATCCGGACACCTTCCTTGGCCTCGATGGCCTGGTGCAGGCCGTCGGACCAGCGACGGCCCGGCATGAGACGGCCGGTGAAATCGTCGACGATGACGATCTTGCCGTCCTGCACGATGTACTTCTCGTCGCGCTGGTAGAGGGTGTGCGCCTCGAGCGCCTTGTTCACGTGGTGCAGGAACTCGATGTTCACGGGCTCGAAGAGGTTGTCGATCTCGAGCAGTTGCTCGACCTTCTCGATGCCCTCCTCGGTGAGCGTCGAGGAGCGATGCTCCTCGTCCACGATGTAGTCCTCGTCGCGCTTGAGCCGCGTGACCACATCGTTGATGCGGTAGTACATCTCGATGCTCTGCTCGACGGGGCCGCTGATGATGAGCGGCGTGCGCGCCTCGTCGATCAGGATGGAGTCCACCTCGTCGACGATCGCGAAGTTCAGCCCGTGCTGCACCTTGCGCTGCAGGCTGTACTTCATGTTGTCGCGCAGGTAGTCGAAGCCGAACTCGTTGTTCGTGCCGTACGTGATGTCGCTCCCGTACGCCTTGCGGCGCTCCTCCTCGGTCAGGTCGGGGACGATGATCCCCGTCGACAGGCCGAGCCAGCCGTAGAGCTCACCCATCCACTCGGCGTCACGCCGCGCGAGGTAGTCGTTCACCGTCACGAGGTGGGCGCCCTTGCCGGTGAGACCATGCAGGTAGAGGGGAAGGGTGGCGGTCAGGGTCTTGCCCTCGCCGGTCCGCATCTCCGCGATGCCCCCGCGATGCATGACGATCCCGCCGATGAGCTGCACGTCATAGTGCCGCATGCCGAGCACCCGGGTCGACGCCACCCGGCAGGTGGCGAACGCCTCGGGGAGAATGTCGTCCGGCGTCTCGCCGGCCTCGAGCCGCTCGCGGAGCGCCGGCGTGTGCGCCTTGAGATCCTCGTCGGACAGCTTGTCGTACTGCTCCTCCAGCTCCCCGATCCGGTCCAGCAGGGGACGCATCTTCTTCATGTCCCGCTCGTGACGGGTGCCGATGACCTTGTTGATGAGCGACTTGAACATGGGAGTGTGCAGCGGGCAGGGAGGGAAGCGAAACCGGCGCCGCCGAAAACCCCGGCGGGGCACGGACGGCGGCAGGGGGCGGCGATAGTGCAAAGCCGGTCGCGGTGCAATCTCGCGGTGCGGACCGCACGCGCAGGCCCAGGCGCGGGCCCCCGGAGGCTAACCACACGCGCAGGCGCCACAAGGGTCTGTCTTCCGCACCACCACGCTTGCCCATCCCCCCGGGGGGCATGATAGGAACGCCCGTCGGCGACCCGGGGCGCCCACGCCAACCCTCCCCCCGAACCACCACGGACACCATGGCCGATGACAAGCAGCTCCATGATCTCCCGCCCGAGCGGTTCCGCGGCGCCGGCGACGGCGATGACGGGCCCATCGACACCAGCCGCGGCCAGCTCTTCAAGTGGATGGTCTGGATCTTCGGGGTCGGCGGTGGCCTCGCCCTCGCCTTCGCCTACATGCTCCCCTACCTCCCGTCCGGCGGAGGCGGAGGCGGCGGCGCACTGACCGAAGCCGACTTCGAGACGATCACCGTCCAGGGAACCCACCGGGGCCAAGACGTCACGCTCACCGCACCCGCCCGACAGGTGCGACAGGCCGACCTCCAGGCGCACCTCGACCGAGCGATCGACCGAATGGCCGAGCTCGCCGACGAAATGCACGGCGACGGAGGGCCCGGCGGCGGCCTCGACGCCCTCAACGCCCACGCAGGAGACACCGCCGTCCGCGTCTCCCGAGGCTTCCGCCAGGCCGTGGAGATCACCGAGGAACTCAGCGCCACCGTCAGCGCGCGAAACGCCTTCGTCTCCGCCGTGCAACAGCCCGACCCCGTCCCGGCAACACCCCCCGAACCCGAGCCCGACGACGAACCGGCCGGCGATGAAGACGCGACGGAAGCCCCCGACGAGACCGCCGCCGACGGCAACCCCGCACCCGAGTCGCACGACAGCGCCGAAACCGTCGCAACACGGGATGACCCCGCACCCGGCCTGCCCGAAGGACGACTCCTCTCCTTCGACGGCGACTTCGTCGAACTCCTCCACCCCGGAACCCGGCTCGACCTGGGCGCCGTCGCCGACGGGCGCATCGTCGACCTCACCGCCGCAGGACTGCAGGACGAAGGTCTGCGCACCTTCGCCCTGTCCTGGGGAAACATCACCTTCTACTCGGGAGACTTCTCCGGCTTCCCCTGGGTGGTCGGCGTCCGCGCCCCGGACGACTCCGGACAGGTGGAACTCTACCTCAGCGGCCGCGCCGTCGTCCGCGCCGAAGCCGACCCCGGTGCACCCCTCGCCGGACTCGTCACCATCGGCGGCCGAGCCGACCGCGCCGCCGGACTCGCCACCCTGCTCGTCGCACGCCCACTCGACGAAGCACAGCGCGCCGTCGACCTCACCGTCGGCACCGATGCGCTCTTCTTCCCCGCCGCTGGCGGCGCACAGATGACACCCGGCATGGCCGCCTACCTGCCGGGACGCTGATCGCGTGGACAATCAGGGCCCGCCTGATCTAACCTGTACCGGGCAGCCCCTCCCCGACACCGTTCGGCCGAACACCCTGGCCGGGGCCCTCGACGACGAGTGCGATTGATGAGGCATCGTTTCAGCGCACTGCTGGTGCAGAACCGCATCGTGTCCATCCGGGACATGGACGCCGCGCTGCGCCATCAGCAGGCCCACGGCGGCACCCTCGGAACCAACCTCCTCGAAGTCTCCTCCGTCGAGGAAACCCTCCTGAGATACACCCTCGGCCAGGTCATGAACCTCCCCCCGGCCGACGACGATCTCCTCCGCGACATCGATCCCCGTACCGCACGACGCATCGACCTCGACACCGCGATCGACACCGGCTTCCTCCCCCTGCGCGAACGAAACGGATGGGTCGAGGCGCTCGTCACCCAACCCCTCTCCCCCGACGAACGACAGCGCATCGAAGACGCCCTCGGTACACCCGTGAAGGCCTTCGTCACCCTCGAGTTCCGCTTCCGACAGGTCGCCGCCCTCGTCCACGGTTCCACGCCCGACGAACGATACGCCACCCTCGATCAGCGCCTGCCCTCGCCCGCCTCACTCCTCGACCCCGGCCGCACGCACGCCCACGATGACGACCACGCCGACGACACCGAAGCCGAGGAACAGGCCGACAACCCCGCGCCCGACCCGAAGGACCACGCCGCTGCCGCACGCCCCGACGACAACCCCGCCACGCCGGAACCACAGGACGACACCGCGCCACGACTCGACCTCCGACTCGCCATCGACGCCGTAGAGTCCGCACCCGACCGACGCGCCGCCGTCCGCGCGCTCCTCGAAGCCTCCCTCCAGGTCTTCCACCGCGTCGCCCTCCTCGCCCGCCGCGGCGACCAGCTCCGCCTGCTCGCCTTCCGCTCCCGACAGCCCGACGCCCCCGAACCCGCCCGCCACGACTTCCCCCTCCCCGACAAGGACGACCACCCGCTCCTCGACGTCCTCGGCCGCGGCGGATGGGCCTTCGGCACCCCACAGGCCCTCGGCGCACCCGATGTCGTCGCCGCAATGGGCGGCGACGAACCCGCCGAGTGCGCACTCCTCCCCGTTCCCTCCCGCGGACGAACCCTCCTCGCCGTCCTCGGCGACCAGGGACCCAACCGAATCGACCCCGTCGTCCTCCCCTCCCTCCTCCTCCTCTACCGACGAGCCGGCGAAACCATCGCCCGCCTCATCGTCGCCGAACGACAACAGCCCACCACCGCCGACAGCACCCCATCACCAGAGCCCACCCCGGAACCCCCATCCGAGACCTCCGCACCCCCCTCCGAGCCACCCGCCGAATCCCATGACTCGGCCCACGCCGTCGACGCCTCGCCGGAGGACGCCGCCGATGCCACCCCGGAGGATACCGCGCCGGCGGACGCCGCGCCGGAGGACGCCACCCCGGAGGATGCAACTCCTCCGTCCGAGCCGTCTGCCGAGATTTCCGCTGCCACCCCGACCCCCGATGACGCCGAGGCGTCTGCTCCCGACTCCCCGGTCCAGACCCCCGAGCGCCTCGCAGCGGACACCCCCGGCCCCGATGCGCAGCGCGATGCACCGGACGAACCGCCAGCCACGCGCACCACGCCGGAGCAACCCGACGCCCCCGCGTCGGAGCCCACGGCCACCGAACCCGCTCCGCCGATCGATGCGGTGCCGGCCACGATCGAGGACGGCGACGAGATCGCTGCGGAGTCCGCGGAGGCGGCCAGCGAGCCCGCGGGAAGCGGTTGGGAGGCGGAAGACGACTGGGATTTCGAACTCGCCCCCGAGCCCACTCCGTCGACCCTCCATCGCAACCCGCGCGTGACCCGGCCAATGAACGTGACGGGTGATCAGGTGGTCGTCGACGCATCCGAGCGGTACGCCACCGCACCCGGGCTGGATCCGGGTGTCGCCCTCGCGCGTGCCCTCGCCGCGGAAGCCGCCGCCCAGGAAGCCGCCGCGTTCGCCGCACGTGAGGCCGCCAACGAACGCTCCGACCGCGACGCCCACCTGAAGCGGTCCGCGTCGACCACCCTTGTGGGTGTGAGCTCTCCCGTATCGACCCCCCTCGCCGCGGACGAAGTCTCCGTGCCGAACCAGGATTCCGCGCCGGACGAAGTCTCCGTGCCGAACCAGGATTCCGCGCCGGACGAAGCCTCCGCGCCGGACGAAGCCTCCGCCGAGAGCTTGCCGGATGCGATGACCTTCCGCCGCCCAAGGCAGCGCGCGGTTCGTTCCCGGAGCAGCACCACCCTGATCGCGCGACGCGAGGATCCGGTCGAACAGTCCCCGGAAGCGGCCAGGGCCGACGAGGCAGGTGAGGAAGAGACGGCTGAGCCGGCGGGCGTGCTGCCCAACGCCCCTGGTCTCGCGGACGCCGAAGCGCTGGCGCACGAAGCACCGACCGACCCGGGAGGGTCACGGCCCGGCGGACTCGGCCTGAGCCGCGCGTCCTGGAACCAGGCCTCCCGGCCCGTCGAGTCCGACGACTCGCGGGCCTCCGAGTCACCCGGGAGCACATTGTCGGTTTCTCGCGACGAGCTGCCCGTGTCGCTCGACGCGCGTTCGGCCGAGAGCCTTGAGTCACCCGGGAGCACGTTGTCGCTGTCCCGCGACGATCTTGCTGCGCAATTCGACGCAGACGCTGCCGGTCCCGGAGCGCCGTCCCCCGGCGCCGCGGACTCGCCCGGGAGCACGTTGTCGCTGTCTCGCGACGAACTTGCTGCGCAATTCGACGCAGACGCTGCCGGTCCCGGAGCGCCGTCCCCCGGCGCCGCGGACTCGCCCGGGAGCACGTTGTCGCTGTCTCGCGACGAACTTGCTGCGCAATTCGACGCAGACGCTGCCGGTCCCGGAGCGCCGTCCCCCGGCGCCGCGGACCCGCCCGGCAGCACGTTGTCCATGTCGCGCGACGCTGTCGAGTCCGCAACCACGGCTGGCGGCGAGACCGGACACACGGTCACCCTCGATGGCGGCCTGCCGGCCGGGGAGACGGATCGCGCCACCGGCCGCACCCTCTCCATGATCGAGAACGTGCCGGTCGACCCCTCTCCCGCAGGCAACCTGAGACCGGCACCGCGACAGGCCACCGTCCTCATCGAGGACGAGCTCATGCGTGGTGCCGCCGAGGTGTCCACCGTGGCCCCGGGGAGAACGGTATCGTTCTCCCGGGACGTGCCCGTCGTCGATGCCGAAGCACTCGCCCGGCCGGTGCAGGACCTCGACATCGACCAGCCCGGTGTCCTCACCGCCAACGAGGACGAACGAACCCGGGAGGCGCGGCAACAGCTGCGCGAACAGCTCGAGGCGCTCAATGCCCGCGAACCCCTCGCCGACAAGCGCATCGAGAACCTCCAGGACGCCCTCGGCGCAGGCGAGTGGGGCGCGGAAATCCTGCGCGCATTCCCGGGTCGACTGTTTCTCGACCGCCATGCACCCAACGAGGCCCGCCGTCCCGTGGACGAGCACGGACCACTCCTCCGTCTCATGGACCGGAACATCACGGCCTTCGGCAACGGACTCGTGGAAGTCCTCGGCCACGGCTCCGACGAGGCCCGCTACTACGCCTTCCGCCTGCTCGCTCGACACCTCGACATCACCGCGCAGGCCCGATACGCGCGAACCCTCGTGTTCGACTCGGACCCACCGCTGCGCAACTTCGCGCTTCACCTGCTCGAAGGCCTCCGAGGAACGCGGGCCTTCGACCTCCTGCTCGACTGGCTCCGACGAAGGGCCCTCGAGGGCGCTTCGCGCGAACAGGAACTCGCCCTCTCCGCCCTGCTCCACTTCCGCGACGAGGAGTCCGTCCCCGTCCTCATCGAGCTCCTCCAGCACCCCAGTGCCCGCGTGCAGCGCAGGGCCCACCAGGTGCTGGGGAGACTCACCTGCATGGACTTCGATCCCCATCCCGCCCCCTGGTCCCGCTGGTACGCTCGCCACGGGCACGACGGCAGACTGTCCTGGCTTCTGGAAGCCATGACCCACACCTCGCCGCGGGTTCGCGAGAATGTCGCCCGGGCACTCCGGGACCTCCCCGGGCTCCAGGTCGACTATCACCCGGATGCGTCGCGACGGGACCAGTTGGTGGCCAAGCGGGTCGTCGAGCACTGGTACCAGCAGCAGGGCTCCTTCGCGTCCTGACGCTGCCGGCCGATGGGCTGCCCCTCCACCGCGGCTTCCGGCCTCGGCCCGGCGGGGGGACGTGACGGCGGCCGTCCGTGACGCAGGGAGCTGCCCCTCCACCGCGGCTCCGGCATCGGCCCGGCGCCGGTCAGTCCTGTGGAGTGCGGACTCCCGGGGGACGAATCACCTCCGTCCGGGGGTCATCGCCAAAGGGATCATCCGCACGGCTGGCGGGCTCGGTGGCCGAGGCGCTGGACTCGCCGGCCAGATCCTCGCTCGTGAAGGCGTGGGGCAGGAGGTCCGCGGAGGTCACCAGGAGGATACCGCTTCCGTCGCAACTGGACCGGACCACGATGTCGCGACCGAACTCGAGGAGGACCTGTCGGCAGATGCCGCAGGGGCTCACCGGGTGGGGCGTCGGGGTGTGAATGGCGATGTGCGTGATCTGCTGTTCGCCGGCGGCGACGGCAGCCGCGATGGCGTTGCGCTCGGCGCAGGTGGTGGCCCCGTAGCTGGCATTCTCCACATTGCAGCCCGTGAACGTCCGGCCGCTGCGCGTGCGCAGGGCAGCGCCGACGCGAAACCCGGAGTACGGGGCGTAGGCGCGCTTCGCCACCTCCCGGGCGTCCTGCTCGAGCTCGTCGAGGATGACAGCGTCCCGGTTCACGACGAGTCCTCCTCTGCGGCGATCGGAAAGTCCTTCACGAGCGCGTCGAGGAGACTGACGAACGTCCGATGCACACGGTCGGCCGTATCCTGCACCTCACTGTGGTCGAGGGTGCCCGCCCCGAGCCCTGCGCCCATGTTGGTGACGCACGAGAGGCCGAGGACCCGCATGCCGAGGTGGCGCGCGACGATGACCTCGGGGACGGTGGACATGCCGACGGTGTCGCCCCCGAGACGATGCAGCATCTGGATCTCTGCCGGGGTCTCGTAGGTGGGACCGAGCATGCCGACATAGACGCCCTCGCTCAGGGAGATGCCCAGGGCCTCGGCGACCGCGTGCGCGCGCTCCCGGAGTTCGGGGTCGTAGGCGCGGGTCATGTCGGGAAACCGGGTGCCGAAGCGCGTGTCGTTCTCGCCGGCGAGCGGGTTCTTCCCGGTCCAGTTGATGTGGTCGCGGATCAGCATGAGGTCGCCGGGGGCGAGCCCGTCGTGGAGGCTCCCGGCGGCGTTGGTGACGATGAGGTTGCGCGCGCCGAGCTGCCACATCGTGCGCAGCGGGAAGGCGACCTCCGGAGGGTCGTAGCCCTCGTAGAGGTGGACGCGGCCCTGCATCGCGATCAACGTCTTCCCGTGCCGTCGCCCGATGGCGAACCGGCCGGCGTGACCTTCGACCGATGAAGTCGGGAACCCGGGGATGTCCGAATAGTTGACGAAGCTCACCTCATCGAGTCCGTCCGCCCATGCGCCGAGTCCGGAGCCCAGGATGACGGCGATGTCCGGGGTGCTCGGGGCGTGTGAACGGACGAAGTCGGCACTCTCGACGGAGCGCTCGAAGGCGCTGCTCATGCGGGTTCTCCTGAAGGATGGGCTGGGCAGGTGGCGTGTTCCGCCAGGGTGCAGGGCGGGGGTACGGGGCGTGCCGGCCGCGCCAGGCGTGACTCGACGCGCTGCAGGCTCGCACGCGTGGTGGTCCCCTTCCGGGGATAACGCCGGACCGGGCTGGCGCAAGCGGTGACCCGGAGCGGACGCCGATGGGCGATGATGCAGCGCGTGATCGGGACCGGATGGCGGGGCCCGGACGTGCGGGGGCTCGCCTGGCCGGGAAATGTCCGGCTCAGAGCACGATCCCGGCAATGGTGGCGTTCATGAACGAGGCGAGGGAGCCGGCGACCATCGCCTTGAGGCCCAGCCGGGCGAGGTCGCTGCGCCGGCTGGGTGCGATCGAGCCGATGCCCCCGATCTGGATGGCGATGGATCCGAAGTTGGCGAATCCGCACAGGGCGTAGGTGGCCAGGATGACGGTCCGGGGCGAGAGGGTGACCTCCGGATCCTGGATCATCAGGGAGAGGTTCAGGTAGGCGTAGAGCTCGTTGACGACCATCTTCTGACCGAGAAGCTGGCCGAGGTGGACGCACTCGGCGATGGGGGCGCCCATCAGGAGGGCAATGGGGAAGAAGAGATAGCCGAACATCGTCTCGAGGCCGAAGGTCGGCCAGGTCCTGGCGGCGATGGCGGCCTCCTCGGGGAGGGTCGCCCGCAGCTCCTGGATGCAGACGATCCGGTCCTCGAAGGCCACGGAGAGGGTGCGGATGTCGCAGCGTTCGAGGAACTCCGCGGGCAGGGCCACACCCGCGACGGCGGTCTGCTCGAGGAGGCTCGCGAGGGCCCGTCCGTGCTGCAGGTAGGCAGGGATGCCGATGAGGAAGTCGAACATCGCGATGAGCGCGATGAAGGCGAGGAGCATCGCGGCGACGTTGAGGGCGAGGGAGAGCCCGTCGGCAGCACCCCGGGCGGCGGCGTCGATGGCGTTGGCGTCGGGGGAGTCGATCTCGATGTTGACCCCGCCCCGGGTGGGGGAGTCCTCCGTCTCCGGGAAGACGATCTTGGCGATGACGAGGGCCCCGGGGGCGGCCATGACGGAGGCGGCCATCAGGTGGCCGGCGATGCCCGGAAACCAGGGGCTCAGGAACTGCACGTACAGGGCGAGGACCCCGCCGGCCACGGTGGCGAAGCCGGCGGTCATCACGGCCATCAGCTCGCTCATCGTCATCGTGGCGACGAAGGGCTTGACCATGAGGGGGGCCTCCGTCTGCCCCACGAAGATGTTGGCGGAGGCGCTGGTCGTCTCCGAACCCGACGTGCCCATCGTGCGCTGCATGGCCCAGGCGACCACGGCGACGATCCGCTGCATCACGCCGAGGTGATAGAGGAGGGTCATCAGCGCCGAGAAGAAGATGATCGTCGGGAGGACGGCGAAGACGAAGTTGATCAGCGACGGGTGGATCTCGTTGCCGAGGGCATAGGACCCGAACAGGAACTGGGAGCCTTCGTTCGTGAAGGACAGCAGCTTGACGAAGGCCCCGGAGGCCGCCTCGAAGATCGGACGGCCGATGGGCGTCTTCAGGATGAAGACGGCGAACCCGAACTGCAGGGACAGGCCCACAGCCACGATCCGCCAGTTGATGCGCCGCCGGTTGTTGCTCATCAGGAAGGCCAGCCCGAGGAAGCCGAGCACACCGAAGAGCGACTGGATGCGCCAGGAGAACGGCACGGAGCCGCTCTCGAGCTCCACCCGGAAGTCGTACGCCGCGGGCTCCGCATCCTCGCCATCCGGCGACGCGCCGTCCCCCACGACCTCGGCGGTGACGTCGTCCCGCGCGCTGGTCTCCTCGGCGGGGAGGGTGGCGCCGGTGGGGGGAAGTCCGCCCGCCCCGTCGCCCGGACCGCCGTCGGCGTCGACTCCCGCGTCCGGATCCGGCTCCGGTGCCGGGCTATCCTCCGGTGCAGCCGGCGGATCGGCTTCGGTGGCATGCGCCGCGTCTGCCTCAGGGTCCGCCGGGAGCCCCCCGCCCGGATCCGCCTCGGCGCCTTCCGCGAACGCGCTGCGCGTGGGGTTGACCACGGCGTCGAGGTCGTGGCCGAGCACCGAGAGGGCAATGCCGGCGACGAGCGGGACCAGGAATGCAATCCCGAAGCCGATGAGCGCGAAGCGGAGCATTCGCCCGGGTCGGACGGACTCGCCAAGGGTGGCGTAGCCGTCCCGGAGGGCGCGAAGGAGGCCTGGTTGCATGGTCGCGTTCGGGGGGCGGGGAGAGAGCGGGGTGGCGGGGCCGATCGCCCCGCCTCGTGCTGGGTTCCTGCGGCGGTGGTCCGGATGTCAAGCGTTTCGGGTGCGCGCGCCGCCCGTGGTGGAGTGGGATCCGTCCTTCCGCTCAGAGGTTCAGAAGGCTTCCGGCGGCACCGCGCCAGAGGCCCGCTCACCGCCCGGAAGGGGGCGCCCTCCCGGACGGGATGGGGTCATGAGGGTGGATGTGCGACAAGTGGTTGGAATAAGGGAGTCTTGAAGGTTTTCATGTCCGGTGGTATGGGCGCCGCCACCGAATGCCGAAGCCACGCGTTCCGGATCTTCATGCCCCCGTTCGTTCCGGTTCTCCATGACCACTCGACCCCGCTTGTCACCCACGGGCTTCGCGACAGCGGTCGCCTGCTTCTTCCTCGCCGCGTGTTCGGCGGCCCCCGAGGAGCTACTGCCGAGGGAGGAGAGCCCGCCGCTTCCTGCACGCGAGACGGAGGCCGCGTCCGTCCCGGAACGCCCGCTGCTGGATGGGGAATCCCGCGCGCTTCCGGCTTTGCGCACCGTCGGGCATTTCGAGGGCTGGGTGCATCCGCTCACCGGCGAGGCGCATGTGTCGATGGTCCACCCGGGCCAGAAGAGCGCGGCGCAGCCGGGTTTCCGGGATGATCTTCGCCAGAACCGGGACGACGGGGACTTCGAGAGCGTACGCGGGGGGACGCTGCGCTTCCAGCAGGACGAGTCCGGCAACGGGTCGGACGACGAGGAGTGCCAGGCGTTCTGGCTCGATGGGTGGGCCCCGGACTGGCGTTTCGGCTACATCCCGGCGTCGATGCCTGCGGCGCGGGAAGCGTTCTTCACGCTGCTGTCCACCGGCGGCCCCGGGAGCGCGGAGGTGTCCGGGGGCAACCGGTTCTGCACGAACTTCCGGGTGCGCAACGACAAGCCGGACGAGGTGCGGGACCTGTGGATCCTGATCGACCAGTTTTCGCTGTCCGGGGTTCGCTCGTACGTGGATGTCGCGCCGCGGACCGTGGAGATCGGTCCGGGAGAGTTCGAGACGCTGGAGCCGTACTCGCCCATCGGCATGTTCAACTACGGTCGGCTGGAGCCGGGCGAGGTGGCCAACCGGCAGTGGTACTTCTACCTGGGCACGATCGATCCGCAGCCGTTCCGGCTCCAGGGCCGGCTCGTGGAGTTGCTCCGCGAGGACTGCACGACCGAGACCGACGACAACAATGACGGCGTCGTCAACAGCGGCTGCAGGCAGTTCGACCTCGGGGACGCCTGCATCATCGATGACGACTGTACGTCCCTGTGGTGCAATCCGGACACCGACCAGTGTGACCAGTTCGATTGCGATCCCGGCGACGGCTGCGTGGCTCCCGTCGTCGAGACCGACCCGCCCACCGGCGTGACCGGGAGCAGCGCGTCGCTCCGCGGGACACTGGTCGAGCGGGGTGAACCGCCCGTCGTCGCCCGGGGGTTCTGCCACGGCGACGTCCCGACGCCCGCCCACGGGGTGGACGGGGTCACCTGCACGCAGGTCGGCGGCGAGCAGCCCCTGGCCGGCATGTACAACCTCCTCCTGGACGACCTCGATCCGGGACAGCGCGTCCGCTACGTCGCCTGGGCCCAGGGTCTCGACATGATGCGCTACGGTGGGGTCGAGGAATTCGTGATCGCTCCCTCACCGGTCACCACGCTCAGCGTGATCAACGTCACCCACGAGGGTGCGGAGCTGACGTGGGACCTGGCGGACGGCGCCACCGGCTACCGCATCTACCGCGACGGCGTGTTCATCGAGGAGGTGAGTGGCACCACCTGGGCCGTGCAGGGCCTCGCCCCGCCGCCCACGGCCGAGCCCACGGGGCTCACGGCCACCACCGACCGTCAGGGCGAGGTCCGCCTCTCCTGGGACGAGCCGGACGAGCCGCAGACAGGCCCCATCCGGGACTTCGGGGTGCGGTCCGTCGCCCACGACGTCCCCTCCGAGCTCGGCGCCGTCAACGTCTCCGTGGCCCGCGCGGCCTACACCCTCGACGGCTTCCGGATCGAGCGGAACATCGGCGGAGACGTGGAGATCTTCATCGTGGACGTCGGCGAGACCACGTTCGACGATGACACCGCCCCTGCGCCCACCCTCCTCGCTCCCACCGCGCTGGACGCCACCGATGGCACCGCGTTCGAACGGGTCGAGATCGAGGTCAACATTCCCCGCCCGGAGCCCGGCGAGCCCGCGGACTATCGGATCAGCCAGCTCTATGCGGAGGAGCTCGCGTCCGCCTACGGCGAGCCCGTCGCCGGCCAACGGGACGTGGAAGAGCTCTTCGCGACCCTCTTCCGGGGGGAGTCGCCCGGGGACCTCCAGAACGTGATCCTCAACCTCACCGAGGAAGTTGGCGCCTTCGAATCCGGTCCGCTGGTCTGGCTCGTCGAGGACATCGACGCCACGCCCGTCCTCCCCCCGCGTCACTATACCGCCGTCGTCGAGGCCGACGGGCTGGCCGCTGTCCAGTCCCCGTCGACCACCGGCTTCCCCGGCGCCATCCCCGAGGTCACCCTCGACACCGCCCAGATCACGGGCCAGACCACCGCCATCCTTGACGGAGCGCACGCCAACCTGGCCCCGGAGCCCGCCGAGGTGCGCGCCTGCTGGCGCCTGCAGGGTGACCCCTCCTTCACCTGTGCCGCACCTGCCGTGCGCCCGCCTGGCCCGGTTTCGGTGCCGCTCACGGATCTGCCTGCCGGGCGGAACCTCGACTTCCAGCTCCGCTCCTCCACCATGCATGGAGAGGGGCTGAGCAACCTGCGCAGCGGGCTCACCCCGCCCTCCGCACCCGCGTCCTTCCTCGCCAGCCAGGGCGGATCCCACGCGCACGTCGCGCTCACCTGGCAGCACAACCCGGGCCAGGTCGTCGACAGCTACCGAATCTACCGGGACGGCGACCTGCTCGACACGGTCCCGGGCACCAGCACGAGCTACGACGACGGCGGCGCGCCCGCCGGAACCGTCTCCTCGCCGACGGTGCTCCAGACCTTCGGCAGCGCCACCCGGATCACCGTCACCTGGAACAACCCCAACCCCCAGTCCGGCGCCTCGCGAACCTATCAGGTCGTCGCCGTCAACGGCTCGGGAAGCGCCGAGTCACCCGAGCGCACCGGCTGGCGCGCCGCACCCACCATCACCGCGATCGAGCTCGACACCTCCGACGACATCCTGAACCTGGGCGGCCCGCCCCTCGCTGAGATGTATCTCGACTCGGACGCGCCTGCACCCACCATCAACGCCGGCACCCTCACCGCCTCGGAAGGTACGAGCTCGGAGCACATCGCCCTCGAGGCCTCCGGCTTCGCGACCTCCCCGGGAGACCCCCGGACCTACCGTGTGCGTGTCCTCACGAACACCGGAGACGGGCCCTGGTCCAGCAGCAGCACGGCGTCCCGGGTCGCCGGACCGCTTCAGTACCGCTTCCTCCAGTTCATGGGGGGCACAAGCTTCCAGCAGGTCCGGGGATGGGGCTCGTCGAACACCTTCAACGACACCGACGCCCCTGTGGACGAGACGCCGCAGACCTACGTGGCCGAGATCCAGGCCTCCGGTGTCTCCGGTGTCGTCACCTCCAACCTCGCCACGGGCTTTCGCGCCGAACCCGAGCGGTGGGTGTCGATCGCCTCCAACGCCTCCGCCTCCTGTGGCATTCGATCCTCCGGGCGACTCCACTGCTGGGGCTCCGGACAGGACGGCATGCTCGGCAACGGAGACACCGACAACCGGGACACCCCCACCGAGGTGGCGGGCGGACACACCGACTGGATCAGCGTGTCCGGCGGCCAGCGGCAGTTCTGCGGCCTGCGCGGCAACGGCCAGGCCTACTGCTGGGGCAACAACCAGTACGGCCAGCTCGGCGTTGGCAACACCACCAACGTGGTCGTGCCCACGCCGGTCCGCAACGCGGAGTTCAACGACCCGCCGTTCAGCGACGTCGTGACCGTCAGCTCCGGAACCACGAGCGCGTGCCTGATCCGGAGCAACGGCAACCTCTACTGCTGGGGGTGGACCAGCGACGGTGGCATCGGAAACGGAAACTGCGGCGGTTCGATCCGGTCGTATCCCCTCCAGATCACCAACCCTTCCCTCTCCTGGCGAGACGTCTCGATGGGCTGGCGCGGCGGATGCGCGATTTCCACCGCGGACCGACTCTACTGCTGGGGCTACAACCTCTACGGGGCAAACGGCACGGCCCTCAACGCCACGTGCGACAACGGCGGCATCCCCCGGGAGGTCGACGGGGGGGGAACCTGGCTGACCGTGGACCGCTCCGCCAACGGACACCACACGTGCGGGGTCCGCGCCAACGGATCGACCCACTGCTGGGGCCGCAACCACCACGGTCAGATCGGACGGGGCACCCTGGGCGGAAACTGCTGCGGAAGCAACAACGGCCACAACTCCCCCCAGCCGGTTCTCAACCTCGGAAGCGGCACCACCGAGCGTGTCATGGTCGGCACCAACCACACCTGTGCCGCCCGCACCAATGGCGCCCTGCGCTGCTGGGGCAACAACGAAGACGGGCAAATCGGAAACGGCAGCATGGGCGGCGACTTTACATCACCACAGGCCGTCACCGCAGGGCTTGGGACCACAAGCGCCAACCGCTTCTTCCAGGGCGTCGGTGGAGGCCTGGCGACCCAGTGCATCGTCGAGGGCGACACCGCGGACACCCTCGTTGGGCGCCTGTGGTGCTGGGGCTCCAATGCCGACGGCGGCCTCGGACGAGGCCCGGCAAGCTCCGACCCGACCCCGGTCGAGGTCAGCGACCCCTGAGCCGAAGCGGAGGTCGGCCCGGTCACCCTCCAGGGGCACTCCGCCACCAGCCACCCGAAGCTCCGGCTCCCCGGCCAGGACCGCTTCCGCTGCTGCGTGTCCGACGGCGACGTCGGCCCCGGGACGGTGAGGGTCATCGGCCACATCCCCCCTGTACCGTGTCGCCTCGTGTCGGTCGCCTCGAGCGCGCGCGCGCGCTCGACCCCTCAGTCGTGAACAGCGGTCCGTGCCCCCATTCAGGCTCCCGGGGGACGCGAACCGCGCCGCGTCAGGAGGCCCCCCCTGCGAAGGCAGCCCGTGTCGGGCGGGAGGATGGGGCTGGATGTGCGACAAGTGCATGGATTGTTGAAGCTTGCGCACTTCGCGCCTGGATGGTATGCCACAAGACAGAAACATGCATATGGCATGTACTGTCCACAACCCTCGGTCCGAGCAGGTCTCTCATGGTCTCCTGTCCCTGGAACCCCGATGTCGGCCGCGCGACGCCGGTGCGGGCTGTCGCACCTGTGTTTGCACAAGTCCTCGCGCTTGCGTTCGTCCTTGCGGCCTGCTCACCGTCTCCGGAGAACCCAAGGCTCCCGGCTGACGTGTCGTTGCTGCCGGCGCAGGAGCCCTCAGCCAGGACGGATGCGTCACTGCTCTCCGGAGTATCCACCCCGTCGCTGGCGCAGCCGGCGATGCGCACGGTGGGTCACTTCGAAGGGTGGGTGGATCCGTTGACCGGGGAGGGTTCGCTGTCGATGGTTCACCCGGGCCAGAAGAGCGCGGCGCTGCCGGGGTTTCGGGATGA
>REDH01000084.1 GCA_007693585.1 Deltaproteobacteria bacterium | reverse complement strand
GGGAGTCGATGATGGTGAAGAGGTTGTCGTTGATGACGTAGAGGCGGTTGAGCTTGGTGTCGATGTATCTGTGGAACGTCTCGACGTGTCGTCCCTCGTCCATGACCTGGGTGGCCCCATAGAGCTTTCCGTCGAGCCACTGGACGGACTCGACGACCTGTGCGGAAGCGAAGAGTGCGCCCTGTTCCCCGTGCAGGAACTGGGAGAGCATCCAGGCGACGACGCAGCGGGAGAGCTCCCGCTCCTCGCGGACCGTGAGGCGCACTCCCAGCGGGAGATCGTCGACGATGAGGAAGTTCGATGGGAGCATCGGGACTTCCGGGTTGTGGGGGTCCACGTCGATGGACCAGTCGAGCGCTGTCTCGGCGTCCCACTGGTTCTGTTTGGCGCGGCGGTAGAGCTCCCGCATCTCCGGGAAGTCGGAGGTGTAGGTCCAGTCGAAGTGGGTGGCATGACCGGACACCACTTCGGTCCGCTCGTGCTTTCGCCCGAGCCGCAGGAGGAATCCCCGGGCGACCGACGGAGCGAGCGCGGCGATTCTGGATGGGTTCTCGACCTCGCGGAGCAGGGAGACGAGCTCGAGCAGGGGCTCGACGCGGCGCCTCATGGCGACGGGCATCAACCAGGTGAGTCTCTCTGTGGCGTTCATGGGCTGGTCCGTTTCCGGGGGAGGTCAGGCATCGATGACGAGGGTGGACCGGGGACACGCGATGCAGGTGAGCACATATCCCTCGCGGCGTTCGTCGGCGCTGAGTGCGTTGGGTTCATGCATGGCCACCTGTCCCTCGACGACCCGCAGTCTGCAGGCGGCACAGCCGCCCATGCCGCAGGAGAAGGGCAAGGCCACTCCGGCTTCCCGGGTGGCATCGAGCAGCGTCTGGTCGTCGCGCACCGCGATGAGCCGGCCGGAGCGTGCGAGGCGGACGGCGTGGACGGCCCCCACGGGCCGCTCGGATGGTGGGGAGAGCGCGAATGACTCGGTGCGCACGCGTTCCTCGGGGAAGCCCTGTTCCGCGAGGGCGGATCGGACGAGGCTCATCCAGGGCCCCGGGCCACACAGCAGGACCTGGTCGTTCGACCCTGGCCGGACGTGGTCCAGCACGTCGGCGGGGGAGTTCCACCGTCCTGTCGCACCCGGGCCCCGGGTGTAGACCCGGTCGACGACGAGGTTCGGTTGCCGTTCCGCCAGCGTATCGAGCCCGGGGTGGAACAGGGCGTCCGCGGGGGTTCGGTCCTGGAGGAGGACGCGGACCGCCGGTGGGTCGGGACGCGCGAGCAGGCCGTGCACACAGGACAGGAGGGGTGTGGCGCCTGCGCCGGCCCCGACGAGCCACCATGCGGCGGCGGACTCGTCCTCCCGGATGCCGAAG
Organism: Deltaproteobacteria bacterium; assembly: GCA_007693585.1. Classification (GTDB taxonomy): domain Bacteria; phylum Myxococcota_A; class Bradymonadia; order REDH01; family REDH01; genus REDH01. The sequence goes on along the minus strand of REDH01000084.1, from coordinate 35,146 downwards.
GCGCCGGAAGGGCCTGCGAAGGTCAGAACATGCCCGGGCTGGATCCCGTTCACGAGCCAGGGAGACAACACCCCCCCGGGGCGTTCGCGCACGGTGATGTCGAAGGTCGCACCCTCGGCCGGGTCGGAGGAGAGGCTGTAGGATCGTGCCACCGGGTCGCCGTGCGGAGACGCCTCGAGGGTGAGGAACTGTCCGGGGAGGAAGCGCAGGGGCAGGCCATCGTCCCGTCGGAAGCGCAGCGTGGCGGAGCGCTGTCCTTCGGGGCACCGCTCCACGAGGGTGGCCCGGAAGGCGCCGGCCGCGGAGAGGCCGGCTGCACGGGCCTGCTCGAGGCGCGCCTGCCGTTCGTCCCTGTCCCTCCGCAGGAGGGCCTGCAGCGTGGAGGCGTCGTGTCGGCGCTCGGACGGGTCGCGGGGGCTGTTGCGCACCGAAGCTGCGGCCGCCCGCACCGTGGAGACGGTTCGCAGTCTTGCGAGGCGGAGGGCCGTGGGCCACCAGGAGAGGGGGAGCATTGTCCTCGGGGTGTGGGAGGTCGACTCCGCGGCTGAGGATAACGAACGTTCGTTCGACGTTCAATACCGAGTCCGGTTCGAAGCCATGACGAGGTGCGTTGTGGGCGTCGCGCAGGACGAGGCTTCGGGGCGAGGGGGCCTGGTGTGTCTGTGTCCCGGAGCGTCGAGGGTTTCCGGAGACTGTTCCCTTCGGGCGCACCTCTGGCGCAGAAGTGGGGGCGGCCGCTTGACGGTTGTTCCGCGTTCCCGTCATTGTTCGGTGGTGGATTCCGACGACGCGATCAGGCTTGCGGAGCGACCAGCCTGGTGAGGAGCCGACGACGTTGAGCAAGCCGTACTTCCACTCGGGCCCCGTGGTCACTGTTCGATGGTCTCCCGGGGACGACTGGCATGTCGAGGAGATATCGGCGAACGTCGAGGAGGTGCTGGGCCGGACCCCCGAGGAGATGCTGTCCCTGGAGGGCGGGTACGCCGGTCTGGTTCATCCGGACGATCTGGAGTCGGTGACGGTGGCGGCCGAGGCGACCCTGGCGCACTCGAATCCCCCTCGCCGCCACTACGCCTATCGCGTGGCGCATGCGGATGGTTCGTGGCGCCATGTTCTGGAGCACGTCTCGGTGGTGCGGGATGCATCGGGGGAGCCGACGGGGTTCACGGGGTACGTGATCGACGTGACCGCAGTGCGGCACAACGAGCAGCGGTTGTGGGAGGCGCTGGAGGATCTGGCCCGGACGCGGCGGTTTCTGGAGGAGACGAACGAGGTGGCCCGTGTGGGGGGGTGGGAGGTGGATCTGTCCAGCGGGGGGGTGCGGCTGACCTCGGTGGCGGCAGCGCTGCATGGCCTGGCCGTCGATGAGACAGCGACGCTGGAGGGGTATCTGTCGACGTTTCTGGCAGGGAGGGACCGGGAGCGGGTGCGTGGGCTGATCGATGCGGCGGCGCGGACGGGAGCGGGGTTCGACGAAGAGCTGCGTTTGCAGGCTGGCTCGGATTCGTCGTGGGTGCGGTTCATCGGTCATCTGGACGCGACGGGGCCGGGTCACGGGCGCCTGTACGGGGTGACGCAGGACATCGACCGCCGGAAGCGTTCCGAGCGGGACCTTCGGGAGAGCGAGATGCGGTGGCAGTTCGCGCTGGAGGGCAGCGGGGACGGTGTGTGGGACTGGGACGTGTTGACGGGCGACGTCCGCTATTCGCGCCGCTGGAAGGAGATGCTCGGGTACGAGGAAGAGGAGATTCCGAACCGCTTCGACGCGTGGTTGTCGCTCCTGCACCCGGAGGAGAGGGACACCGTCGTGGCCGCGGCGCGCCGGTACGGGGAGCGGGGCGAGGGCACGCTCGTGCTCGAGTTCCGGATGCGTTCGCGCGGGGGTGGCTGGCGCTGGATCCTGAGTCGTGGGCGTGTGGTGGAGTGGTCGGAGGACGGTGCTCCGGTCCGCATCGTGGGGACACATGCCGACATCACGGCGCAGCGTGACGACCAGGAGGCCCGATACCGCGCCCTGGTGGATCAGCTTCACGAGGTGGTGTTCCGCACGGACTCGAAGCTCCGGTGGACGTTACTCAACCGTGCGTGGGAGCGGCTGACGGGTTTGAGCGTTCTGCGGAGTCTCGGCGGCGTCCTGCTCGACGTGGTGCATCCGGAGGACCGGGACGCGGTGTCGGCGTTGCTCGATGACGTTCGGGATTCGGACGCGCCGCCGGACGAGGACTTCGAGTTTCGGCTGGTCAGGGGGGACGGTGCGGAGCGCTGGGTGCAGCTCCGGGCGGTTCGCGAGACCCAGGGGTCTGCGCAGCCCGCGGGTCTGGCGGGTTCACTGCTCGACGTCACGCGGCGGCGCGAGCAGGAGGAAGAGGTCCGTCGGCTGGCGCTGCACGATGCGTTGACGGGCCTGCCGAACCGGCGCCTGCTGCTCGACCGACTGGAACATGCGATCAAGCGCAAGGGCCGCCAGCCGGGCCATGGCGCCCTGCTTCTTCTCGACCTCGACGACTTCAAGGATGTGAACGACACCCGGGGCCACGAGGCGGGGGACGTGCTGCTGATCGACGTCGCTTCGCGCATTCGGCACGCCTGCCGGGAGGAGGACACGGTCGCGCGGATGGGCGGGGACGAGTTCGTGGTGCTGGTGGAGGATCTTCCGGAGAGCGAGGCCGCTGCCGCCCATCGGCTCGAGCTGCTGTCGGAGCGGCTGCTCGATGCGCTACGTTCCGGGTTCGCCGTGGACGCGGGCAGCCCGCTCCGCACGTCGGCCGCGGCGCATCTCCCGATGGCGGCATCGATCGGCATCGCGCTGTTCGACGGGCAGGCGGAGGCGGGGACGGTCCTTCAGCAGGCGGACGTGGCGATGTACCGGGCGAAGCATGATGGCCGCAATCGGGCTCAGGTCTTCGATCCGGCGATGCAGACGCGGATCGACGAGCGGATCGCCATGGCCGGCGCCCTGCGGGCGGCGATCGACGGGGATCGTCTGCACCTCGCCTTCCAGGGGCAGTTCGACATGGATGGCCGCATCATCGGTGCGGAGGCCCTGGCCCGCTGGGACGATCCTGCCCTCGGCGCGGTGTCGCCGGCCCGCTTCATTCCCCTGGCCGAGGAGACGGGCCTGATCGTTCCGCTGGGCCGCCGCGTCCTCGCCCTGGGTTGCGCGGCGCTTGAGAGTTGGCAGCACGATCCCCGTTTCCGGGACATCGCCCTGTCGGTGAACGTGAGCGTCCGGGAGTTCGAGCGCCCGGAGTTCGTTCCGGAGACCCTCGAGCTGCTGGAGGGCTTCACGTTCCCGCTGGTTCGGCTTCAGATCGAGCTCACGGAGTCGGTGTTCGCGACGGACCCGGATGACCTTGCTTCGGCGATGCGAACGCTTCGGGGTCGTGGCCTGCGGTTCAGCATGGACGACTTCGGCACCGGGTATTCGAGCCTTCGCTCGCTGCGTCAGCTCCCGATCCACCAGTTGAAGATCGACCAGTCGTTCGTGCGGGACATTGATAACGAGGTCGTGGACCTCCCGATCATTCGCACGATCATCGCCATGGCGCACGCGATGGAGCTCGAGGTGATCGCCGAGGGTGTGGAGACGGAGTTGCAAGCCGCCCGGCTGCGTGAGCTGGGGTGCTGGGGCATGCAGGGCTGGTTGATGCACCGCCCTTCGCCCCGCGCCGAGTTCGAGGCCTTTGTCCATGCGCGAGGCGAGGACGGCGGGGCTTGAAGTCCGCGGGTGTCCGCGGCCTCCCCGTCCCCGGGTTCAGGATTCTGCCGCGGCGAGCGCTCGCGTCCACTCTTCCGCCCTGAACCCGACGAGCACGGTGCCGTCGTCGAGCACGGCGAGGGGTCTCCGCAGGAGCATGCCATCGGAGGCCAGAAGGTCGAGGCGCTGTTCATCGGAGAGCGCGTCCATCCGGGCGGAGAGGTTCAGTTCGCGGTATCGTCGTCCGCTGGTATTGAAGAACCTGCGGAGGGGCAGGCCGCTGGAGCGGTGCAACCGCGCCAGCTCGTCCCGGGAGGGGGGGCAGTCGATGACCGACCTGATCTCCGGTTCGATCGATCGGTCCCGCAGAAAGCGCAGGGCCTTGCGGCAGGTGCTGCATTTCGCGTAGACATGGACATGCACGGTGATTCCTCCGTCAGCGCATCTCGAATGGATGCCATCGCCACGTTGGCGCACTCGGTCGGGGCATACCCTTGGACACCCGCGAGACCACAGCGCAGACCACCCACCTGACCCGTCTGGGCCGCGCCCTGTCGCTGACCCGGGTGGGGCGGGTTCCGTGGGCGCTCCCGGCGACCCTGAGTGTCATGGTGATCGGGGTGCTGTCCACCTTCGTCGTGTCGACGCTGGTGGCCCGCGACGTGACGCGGAGCGAGCTGCGGGCGTTCGACCGGAAGCTGCAGGGGGCGGCTGGGGTGGTGGAGCGCCAGCTCGACGACTTCCAGGACGTGCTCCACGCCATGCGGGCCCACGTGAACGCGCAACCGGAGCTGTCCTTCACCGGGTTCCGGACGTTCGTGGGCTGGGCGATCGAGCGGATTCCGGCGGTCTCGCTGCTGGAGTGGGCCCCCCTTGTGCTTCACGCGGACCGTTCGGCGGTGGAGTCGGCGATGCGGGAGGAGGGGCTGGACGGCTTCACCATCCGGGAGCCGGGGGCCGATGGCGCGCTGCTGCCTGCCCAGGAGCGGGCGTGGTATGTCCCGCTGGCCTACATCGTGCCCGAGAGCCCTGACGCGGTCGGGTTCGATCTGGCTTCGGAGCCGGGCCGCCGTGGTCAACTGGAGGAGGCCGCCCTTCGGGACGCGCCGCTTGCGTCCGGCCGTTTCCGGTTGATCGAGGACGAGCCGGGCCAGTATGCGATCGCGCTCTACCTGGCGGTGCGGGAGCGCCCGGAGGGTGGTTCGTTGCGGGGGTACGTGATCGCGGTGCTGCGGCTCGAGGCGCTGCTCGACCGCATCCTGGAGGCGGTTCCGCTCTCGGACAGCGCCCACCTGCGGCTGGAGGACCGCACGGACGTGCCGGCGGTCACCCTCCACGGCAGGGGCATCCGGCCATCGGAAGGCGCCCGGGTGCTCTCCTCGTCTGCACCGCTGGCGTTCGCAGGCCGGGACTGGGTGCTGGTGGCGGAGTCGACGGCGCCCGCCGCCGTGCCGAGGGAGGCGGGCACGGTGGCGCTGTTCGGCCTTCTCCTGACGCTGCTGTTCGCCCTCGGCGTGCTCGCCACGGCACGGGTGCGCGGGCTGCAGCAGCAGGTCGACGAGGCCCGTCAGCTCGGCCAGTACACGCTGGAGATCCCCCTCGGTTCGGGGGGTATGGGTACGGTGTATCGTGCTCGTCACGCGCTTCTGCAGCGGCCGACAGCGGTGAAGGTGCTGAAGGGGGATCCCGGCTCCTCGTCGATGGTCCGGTTCGAGCGGGAGGTGCAGGTGACGGCGATGCTCCGCCATCCGAACACCGTGAGGGTGCACGACTACGGCCGAACGGAGGACGGCCAGGTCTACTACGCGATGGAGCTGCTGGACGGCATCACGCTGCACGACCTGGTGGCCCTGCAGGGCCCGCTCCTCCCCGGCCGTGTGATCCATCTCCTTCGTCAGTGCTGCGGTTCGCTGGCGGAGGCGCACGACATCGGCCTCCTGCACCGGGACGTGAAGCCGGAGAACATCATGGTGCTCCGGATGGGGCGGGTGGCCGACTTCGTGAAGGTGCTGGACTTCGGACTCGTGCGGGAGGTGAACGCGCCCCCGGACATGCGGGTGACGAACGCCGAGACCATCCTCGGCACACCGCACTACATGGCTCCGGAGACGATCCGCGGCGATCGGATCGATCCCCGCAGCGACCTCTACTCGCTGGGCTGCGTGGCGTATTTCCTGCTTTGTGGCCATCGTGTCTTCAAGGGCTCATCGGCCGTCCAGGCGTGCATGGCCCACCTCACGGAGGCTCCCCGGCCGCCGTCGGAGCGCGGACGCAACCTCGTGATTCCCGCATCTCTCGAGCGCCTGGTGATGCAACTTCTGAGCAAGGATCCGGAGGATCGGCCCGCCAGTGCATCCGAGCTCCGTGAACTGCTCGGCGCACTGGAAGGGGTGGGAGCGTGGACGGAAGAGGACGCCCTGTCGTGGTGGGAAGAGAACCTTCCTGACGCGGGGGTGTCACGACCGGTGCCGTCGGTGCTGGGGAGCAGCCTCATCCCGACGAACCGGAGCTGACGAGACCGGGGCACGATCGTGCGCCGTATCCGCTGGAGGGTGTCTCCGGCTGGATGCGCGTCCCCCCGAATCCCGAAGGGCGCGACACCAAACCGTGCGCGTCAGGCGAGGGTGTGGAAAACCTGCTGGACGTCGTCGTCCTGCTCGAGTCGGTCGACGAGCGCGAGGACGTCGTCGACCTGGGCGTCGTCGAGTTGGACGGTGTTGAGCGGCACGTACTCGGACTCGGCGGAGACGACCTCGAGGCCGAGGGTCTCGATCCCGGACTGCAGGCTTCCGAATTCGTTGAAGTCGCAGCGTGCGACGAGGAGGGTTTCCCCCTTTTCGCCTTCGGCCTGTTCCATGTCCTCGAGGCCATGGTCGATGAGGGCGAGTTCGGTTTCCTCGAGGTCGAGTCCTCCGGCGTCGATTCGGAAGACGCCCATGCGCTTGAAGAGGTAGTTGACGCTGCCGCTCGTGCCGAGGCTTCCGTTGCCCTTGTTGAAGTGCACTCGGATGTTGGCGATCGTTCGTGTGGGGTTGTCGGTGGCGGTGGTCACGAGGACGGCGACTCCGTGGGGCGCGTAGCCTTCGTAGACCAGCTCCTGGTAGTCCTCGGCGTCCTGTCCCGCGGCCCGCTTGATGGCCGCCTCGACCTTGTCCTTGGGCATGTTGGCGGCGCGGGCGTTCTGGATCACGCGCCGGAGGGCGGGGTTGCTGTCCGGGTCGGGTCCGCCGGCCTTGACGGCGATGGTGAGGTCCTTGGCGATCCGGGAGAAGACCTTGGCCATGCGGTCCCACCGCTTGAACATCGCCTGCTTTCGGTTCTCGAAGTCGCGTCCCATGGTATCCTCCGCTGGGGGTCATGGTTCGGGCGTGCTCTACTCGACGTGCGGTCGCCCCGCAATGGGGGTCCGTGCGGGAATGCCCCGCCCTGCCCTCCCGTTCGGGAGAACGCGGTGCGGAGCCCCGCGCCGCCGTCCGATCCCCCGTTTTCGTTCCAGCGTGTGAGATGACTTCGACCCGGGAACCATGCATCTGCTGATCATCGGAAACGGCGTGGCCGGTGTGACCGCGGCGATGACGGCGCGGAAGCGCGACGTCTCGCTGGAGATCACGTTGGTGAGCGACGAGTCGGACTACTTCTTCTCCCGCACCGCGCTGATGTATGCCTTTCTGGACCGGCTCTCGCGTCGCGACCTGGAGCCGTACGAGCGCAAGGTCTGGGACAGGCAGGGCATTCGTCGCGTACGCGGGCGCGTCGTGGACCTGGATGCGGAGGGCCGGACGGTGACGCTGGACGGGGGTGCGACGCTGGCGTGGGACCGTCTGATCCTGGCCACGGGTGCCGGGCCTCGGATGCTTCCCCTGGAGGGTCTCGACGAGATTCGCGAGGGGGTGGTCCACTTCGTGACGCTTGCGGACCTGGATCGGTGCGAGGCGCTGACCCCATCCACGCAGCGGGCGGTGGTGGTGGGCGGCGGGCTGATCGGGATCGAGCTTGCGGAGTGCCTTCATCACCATGGGGTGGCGGTCACCCTCGTGCTGCGGGATGATCGGTACTGGCCCACGGCGTTGCCGGCGGAGGAGTCAGCGATGGTGGTCGCGCGGATGCGCGAGCACGGGATCGAGGTGATCGCGGGCGATACGGCCTTCGCCGTGGCGGCGGACGAGGCGGGTCGTGTCCGGGAGGTCCGGACCCATGGCGGGCGGGTGCTTCCGTGCGAGATGCTCGGGGTCTGCATCGGCGTGGAGCCCCGCATCGAGGCGCTGCGCACGGTGCGGACCGCGCCGGCACTGGGCCGGGGAGTCCTGGTGGACGATCACCTGCGCACGAGCCTTCCGGATGTCTACGCGTGCGGGGACTGTGCGGAGGTCGAGAGCGCGGAGGGGGAGCGCTTCATCGAGACGATCTGGTACAGTGCGCGGGCGCAGGGCGAGGTGGCCGGGGAGAACGCGGCCGGGGGGACTCGCGCCTATCGCCGACCGATCTTCTACAACAGCGCGATGCTCATCGACATCCCCTATACGACGGTGGGGCGCTCCGCGGATCTTCCCCCGGAGACCCCGACTCTCCTTCGGCGGGCTCCCGGCCGGCCGCTGAGTCAGCGGCTTCTGGAGGGGCCGGGCGGTGAACTGATCGGCTTCATCGGGCTCGGTTCCGACTGGGATCACGAGCTTCTCGAACGGTGGATCCGCGAGCAGCGACCGGTTGCCTGGGTGCGCGATCACCTGCACCGGGCCCGCTACGACGTGGAATTCCGCAATGTGCGGCTGGACAGAATGGACGAGGTCCGGGTGCCGCTCCACGGTGGGGAGGTGTCCACATGATCCGGCAGACCATCGGAGGCCGACTGGCCCACGACATCCGCAACCGTGGACTCACGGCCTGGCTGCTGTTCGGGTTGCTGTCCGGGTTCTACGTGGTGCTGTACTTCGGTGTGGACTACGGCCATCCGCAGACCGGGGTCGAGCGCGCGCAGGCCTGGCTTTACGGGACGTTCACGGTGCATCTCGACGCCTTCGGTGCCCAGTGGCTATCCTTCGGGAGCGCGGAGTCGGGGCTCTCCTACGCGGGCAATCGCTGGACGCTATACGCCCTGCTGTACACGCTGGCGATGCTGGTGGGGGGCGCGTGGATGTTCCACCGCTACCGGCACAATCCGTACCAGATGGTGCGGACGTTCTCGGTGCTCTTCCTCCAGGTATCCTTCGCGTTCAGTGTGCCGATTCTGCTCAAGTTCTTCGGGCATCCCGAGTACTACTTCTCGTACCTGTGGCCCCTGAAGATCGAGTATCTGGATCCTGCGCACTTCGAGTACTTCGGCGAGATCCTGGTGCTCTACGCGTTCTTCGCCTCGCTGGTGCTGACACCTCTGCTCGGGCTGTTGTGGGGCAAGCGCTGGTACTGTTCGTGGGTGTGCGGGTGCGGCGGGCTGGCGAACACGGCGGGAGAGCCGTGGCGTCATCTGTCGCAGAAGGGCTCCACCGCTTGGCGGTTCGAGAAGTTCGCGGTGCACGGCGTGCTGCTGATCGCGGTGGCCAGCACGGCGCTCTGGTTCGCGTCCGCCCTGTTGCCGGAGGGTTCCGCGGTTGGGGGGTGGGCGGAGGGCACGCGGCGGTGGTACGGGCTCGTGGTGGTCGCGGGCCTGTCCGGCGCGGTGGGGACGGGGCTGTACCCGATCGGAGGCACGCGGATCTGGTGTCGCTACTTCTGTCCGATGGCGGCGATTCTCGGCCTGGTGCAGAAGGCGGGTCGATTCCGCATCCGGGTGAAGCGGAACATGTGCATCTCCTGCGGCCTGTGCTCGAAGTACTGCGAGATGGGCATCGACGTGCGGGCTTACGCGCAGGCGAACCGGGACTTCGTGCGGGCGTCGTGCGTTGGCTGCGGTCTGTGTGCGGAGGTCTGTCCGCGCGGGGTGCTTCGCCTGGAGAACGTGCGGAGGCGAGATCCGCAGGAGCTGACGCTGGACAGTCTGGCGGACGGTTCGTGGCGGTGAGGGATCGCGCCGGGGGCGCTGGAGTCATGGGTGGCGGCGGGTGCGGGAGAACCAGTCGCGGACGGCCCAGCATCCTGCCTGGCGCCGGCTGTGGGCGAGTCGGGAGAGGGTGTGCTGCATGTCTGCCCGGAGGGTTCGGTCGAACGCCTCGATGTCGCGGTCGGTCGCGTCGGTGGGTGGAGGGGGCCGTGGGGGCATGACCTCGACGAGGATGCGGGTGGGCAGCGGCAGGTAGGGCGGCGCGGGTCCGGGCAGGATCCCCCAGGGGATGCTGAGGGTGATGGGCCAGGTCTTGATGCGCAGGGGCCCGAGCAGGCCCGAGGTGGCGAGTGGGTCGGCGAGGTCGGTGAGGACGAGGAAGCCGGAGTGGGCGCCTGCGGCGACGACGGGGACGACGGGCACCTGATGTCGCGCGGCGAGGCGGGCGTAGCCTCGGCGGCCGCCGAAGCACACGCGGTGTCGGAGTCGGGTGGGGCGGAAGGCGTCGAGGTCGCCACCGGGGTAGACGAGCACCTTGCGTCCATCGCGGAAGAGTCGAGCTGCCGACTCGTGATCGGCGCGGACGCCTCCGATGCGTGCGAGGAGGGGGCCGATGAGGGGAGCACCGAGGGCCGTGTCGTGGGCGAGTCCGAAGGGGACGTCGCGCACGCCTCGCGCGTCGCGGATGGCTCCACAGAGGAGGAAGGTGTCGGGGGTGGACATTCCGCCGCTGTGGTTGCCCACGAGGAGGGCCGGGCCGTGGGGAATGTGCTCGACGCCGGTGACGGTGGCGCCGAAGTATCTGCGGAGGGCGGGCAGCGCGAGGCGGCCGACGGCGGAGATGAAGCGGTCGTCGCGGTGCGGGTTCGCCGCGTGTTCAGTGTGCATCGTCCGTGGCGTCCAGGCTGGCGATTCTGGGGTGGACGAGAGAGGTCCAGAGCGCGGCGCGCTCGGCGTAGAGCTGGCAGAGTTCGGCGCACGCGCTGTCGATGGAGCAGCCGCGTTGTGCGAGCTCGGCGAGGGCTTCGCCGAGGTCGGCGGGCCGGGGTTCGAGGTGGGTCAGCGGTGTGCAGGAGGAGTGATCGAGGACGGCGCCGACGGCGTCGCGTGCGAGGTTGTGGGGGATCCAGTTCTCGTCTGCGAGCGGGCCTTCGTAGGGGTAGAAGCTGCCGTTGAAGGGGGTTCGGCCCTTGTCGAACGCGGCGTCCTGTCCGCGCTGGACCTGATGGAAGGCGTAGTACTGCGGGGCGAGCGGGAGGACGACGCTGGCCGGGGGGATGTGGAGGGCGTCCAGCCAGCGGTGGAGGGCCATGGGGGTCGGTCCGAGGACGACGGGGTCGAAGACTCGGGTGGTGCCGTCCGTGTCCTTCCAGGCCAGGGCGACGTGAAAGTCCCAGGCGACATCGGGACGCTGGCGGGGATGGATGGCGCCGTCGAAGGCGATGGTCAGCAGGGAGCCGCCGAGGATCCACACCTTGAAGACGTCACGTCGGAGGTCACCGGGGAGCGTGAGCCAGGCGGCGTGGGCGCGGTCCTGACAGCCGGCGAAGGGGTACTCGACGGCGAAGGGGAGTTGCTGCAACCGCGCGAGCAGTCTCGCCTCGCGGGCGGCGTCCATCGGGCGGGTGTCCGGCGCTTGCGGGACGGTGCCGTCGGGACCGGAGAGCCAGGTGGCGTCCTCGACGATCGCGAAGTGCGCGGTCGCGCCTTCGGGGGGCGGCGGGGACGTCGGCGACGACGTGGCGCACGCCGCCAGCACGAGCGCGAGACCGGGGAGGGCCCGGTGCAGCCATCGGCCCGCTGCCTTCCCATGGCCGAGAGCCTTCAGGAACCGGTCCTGACGCTTCGGAGGGAGCGATGGGGAGGGGGTGCTCATGGCGTCTGCGCTGCTGTGGACCGCTCGTGCCTTGCCGGGGAGTCTTAGGCTGCCGACGGCGCGCCGACAAGGCACTGGTCGGAAGGATCGGCTGACGCTGCGCGTCGCGAGGGCAGACCCGCGCGGCGCCCGGGACTCGGCCGGTGGCGTGCACCCGGACCGGGACGCGGGTGCGGAGCGACGTGCGCGCTGCAGCGCGAACCGTGCACGGGAGCGCGCCGGGACGAAATGTGGTAGAGCGTCGGCCGATGGCCCCTGCCGCTTGTCTCCGGGGAGGCGATGCGGGGCAATGGGTCGACGATGGCACGTTCAGGAGGTCGGACCGGATGGCACGGACACCTTGCTACTTTCATCCGGAGCAGCTCGCGTTCAAGCCGCTCTACGAGTGGGCGTTCGGCGAGAAGATCGATCATCCGGAGACGACAGCGCGGGCCGAGAGCATTCTCCGCGCGTTGCGAGGGCACGGACAGGCGTTCGAGGTCATCGAGCCGCGGCAGCAGCCGCTGGCGGCGATTCGCGATGCGCACAGCAACAACCTCCTGACGCTCTATCACACCGCGAGCCGCATGCCGCCGGGGGAGACGCTCTACCCCAGCGTGTTTCCGCGGGAGTTCATTCGTCGCGGCGATCCGACGAACCTGCGACACGCCGGCTGCTTCTGCTTCGACTCGGGAACACCGCTGAATGCCATGACGATGGAGGCGGCGGCATGGAGTGCGGCGTGTGCGCATGAAGGTGCCCGGCGGCTGAAGCGGGGGTCGGACCGTCTGGTCTACGCCCTGTCGCGCCCTCCGGGCCACCATGCCACGCGGGAGTTCTTCGGGGGGTACTCCTACTTCAACAACACGGTGATCGCCGCGCGCTACCTGCGGCGTCACGGCCGGGTCGCGGTGCTCGACATCGACTTCCACCACGGCAACGGGACGCAGACGTCGTTCTGGCGGGACGACCGGGTGCTGACGCTCTCGCTGCATGGCGATCCGAAGGAGTACTTCCCGTTCTACGTCGGGTTTCCTCACGAAACGGGGCAGGGTCGCGGGGAGGGGTACAACCTGAACTTCTGTTTTCCCGGGGGGACGGACTTCGACGCGTGGATGGCCGTGCTGCTGGAGGAGGCGCTTCCGGCGGTCGAGCGCTTCGGGCCGGACTGGCTGGTGGTCGCGGCCGGGTTCGACACGTACCACCTCGACCCGATCGGTGCGTTCACCTTTCGCACGGGCGACTATGCGGTGCTCGGCGAACGCATCGGTCGCCTCGGCCTTCCGACCCTGGTCGTGCAGGAGGGGGGATACCACTCGGCGGACCTCGGCGCGAACGCGGTCTCGCTGCTCTCGGGGATGCGGGAGCACCTCGGGCCGTGACGTCCTCCGTTCGGACCCGCACCGTGCCTTTCCGGCGATTCGATGCCGCATCCGGCAGGTGAAGCCGGGGGGGCCGCACTTCCTGGTGGCGAACCACGTGGAGGCGAGCGTCCCTGTTCGCATCCTGGCCTCCGGAGGGTGGAGCGCGGGGAACCTGCTTCCGGGCCCGCTCGCCGCGCCCTTCTCCGCCTCAGATGCTGATGGATCCTTCGCGGAAGTCGCTGCCTTCGAGGTGGACGTTGACGCAGACGGGCTTGCCCTCGGCGGCGATGCGTCGGGCCTCCCGAAGCACGTCGTCGATGTCCTCGGGGCGGGTGAGCAGGAGTCCCTTTCCGCCGTATCCTTCGGCGACCTTGTGGTAGTCCGTGTGGAGGAGGCGGGTGCCGATGTCGTCGCCGAGAAGGGTCACCTGGTCGCGGGCGATCTGCTGCCAGGAGGCGTCGGTGCCGATGATGGCGATGGGGGCCATGCCGTTTCTCACGTAGGTGTCGAACTCGGCGAGGCTGTATGCGGAGGAGCCGTCGCCGTAGAAGAGCCAGACCTCGGCGGAGGGCCGAACGCTGGCGGCGCCGATGGCGAAGCCTCCGCCGACGCCGAGGGTACCGAACACGCCGGGGTCGAGCCAGCGCAGTGGGCCGCGCGGTCGCACGATGTAGGCGCCGGTGGCCACGAAGTCGCCACCGTCGACGATGAGGACGCTGTCGTCGGCGATCATCTCCTCGATGCGGAGGAAGAGGTGGATGGGGCAGACGCGCTCGGTGGCGGTTCGTGCGCTTGCGGCGATCTCCTCGTCGCGCACGACCTCGCGTACGCGGAGCGTGTCGTGGAACTCCTTCCAGCGTCCGGCGCCGGAGACGCGCTGGGCGAGCCCCATGAGGAACTCCCCGGGGTGGTCGAGCACGGGGATCTCGGGCTTGCGGTTGCGCACAAGGGCGTCGTTGTCGAGATTGATGCTCGCGATGGTGGCGTCGCGGTTGATCTTGAGGCCGTATCCGAGGCGGAAGTCGAAGGGGAACCCTGCGATGAGGACCGCGTCGGCCTCGCGGAGCGCGGCGCTGCGCTTGTGGCGGAACTGGATGTCGCTGAACCTGCCGAGGAGTCCGCGCGCGGATCCACCGAGGAAGGTGGGGATGCCGAGGGTGCGCACGGCGTCGGCGAGGGCTTCGGCGCGGGCCGGGGTGAGGTTCACCATGGCCTGGTTGCCGATGACGAGCACCGGCCGTTCGGCGCGCTCCAGCAGTGCGCGGACCTCGTCGAGCTGGCGCTCGACGGCGGCGCGGTTGGGCGCGCGATCCCTGGGTGCATCATCGAAGGGCAGGTGGGGGGTGTGGAACTGGTGTCCGAGGTACCCCTTCACGGCGAGCTGCGCGGCCTTTCCGACGACGCCCTTCATCCGGTCGACCCCGGACTCCTTGGCGTACCATTCGGCGACGATCTCCTTGGGGTAGAGGAGGTCGACGGCGATCTCGACGAACACGGGGCCGGGGACGCCGCTGGTGGCCACCTTGAACGCCTTGCGCAGGGTGGGGGCGATGTCGGCGACGCGATTGCAGCGCACGGCCCACTTGGTCGCGGGGCGCATGAGCGCGAGCTGGTCGATGTCCTGCAGGGATCCTCGTCCGCGGAGCACGGTTGCCGTGGCCCCGCCGAGGACGAGGAGGGGCTGCTGGGCCTCCTGCGCGTTCTTCACCGCGGTGACCGTGTTGGTGACCCCGGGACCGGCGGTGACGGCGCAGACGCCGGGGATGCCCGTCATGCGGGAGGCCGCGTCGGCGGCGAAGGCCGCCGAGACCTCGTCGCGGACGTCGATGACCCGCAGACCGTGACGGCTGGCGCCCTGCAGGATGGGGGAGATGTGGCCGCCGCAGAGGTTGTAGAGGCAGGCGACGCCGTGGGCGGCGAGGACTTCGCCGACGATGTCGCCGCCGTGGTCGGTTCGGTTCATGGTTCGGTCTCCGAGGGTGGGGATGAAGGGGTCGAGGAATGGAGGTCGTCGAGGGTCGGGCTGTGGAGCGCCGAGGCGATGATCGGTTCGAGGACGGCGTCGAGGAGGGCGTTCGGGTGCCGGGCATCGAGCCGTCCCGACCAGCACTCGATGCCGATGCCATGCAGGACGATGGACGCCCGGCCCACGAGCGCGAAGCGCGCAGTTCCATCGAGTGGAGCGTACCGGGGGAACGAGGACATGGCCTCGGCGAGCTGACGCCGGAGCCGCCCCCACTTCCGGTACCAGGGGTGGGGTGTGAGGAAGATGGCGGCGTAGACCCTGGGTTCGTGGATGGCGAAGGAGATCCAGCCCAGCGCCACACTCCTCAGGGGGTCGTCGGCCTGCGGCCTGCGGACGTGGTCGACGAAGGTTCCCATCGCCCGGTCGAGCACCTGCTCGTGCAGGTCGTCCATGGCGCTGAAGTGAGTGAAGACCGGTGCCGTGGAGCAACCGAGCCGGGCGGCCACGGCCCTCGCGGTGACCGCCTGCAGGCCTTCGTCCCGCAGGATGTCGCAGGCGGCGTCGAGCAGCATATCCGGGGAGTATCGAACGCGTGGCGGCATGAGTCATGGGTCGGAGGGGGAAGCTCACGCACGTTACATAACACATGCAATCCAATGTGCACAACCCTTCTCGGGCCATGGTCGGGGCGGGGGGGTCGCGAGGGGTCTGGCCGAGCCGGGAGGCGGGCGGCGTTCCCGGGCGCAACGCGGGTTGCGCGGGGCGCCGTGGTCGGGAAACGGGCTCCGCAGGGGGGGCGTGCGGGATCTGCGGAGGCGTTGTCGCGGCGGCGACAAGGCCGTGCGGTGCGTGCCGCTTCGGCCGGACCGGATTGACACAGGTTTACCGAATTCCCTATCCTTCGGTCGGTCCCGGCTTCCGCCGGTGGCCGCACCTGACCCGTATCCGGATGCTCCATGCGCCACTCGTCCCCTCGCCCCTGTCGTTCTCGCGTGTCGACGCTTCTCGTGGTGACCGTGGCCGGGTTGCTGTTGCTTCCCTCGTGCCGTTCGGACGACGACGGAGCGGACTGCCCGCCCGGTGAACGGGAGCGGGGCGGGGTGTGCGTGCCGTTCGGGGGTGATCCGGGTGGTGATCCGGGCCCCCCGGGGGAGGCGAGTGACGTGGCGGACGGGACGTCCGGTCTCGACGTGTCGGAGTCCCCGAGCGTCGAGGAGGACACCACGAGCGGTCGGAGTTCCGAGGACCCGTTGTGGTCGGGGGATCTCCCATCCGAGACGTCGCCCAACCCGCAGCCGGGGCGTTGTCCGGCTGATCAGCCGGCGACGACGCTGACGGGCCGGGTGACGATTCCTTCCGGCGCGCTCCCGCTGCCCGACGTGACGGTGTACGTGCCGGCCTCGGATCCGTTGCCGATCACCCCGGGGGCGCAGTGCGTGCCGTGCGGGGAGGAGATCACGGGCAACCCGATCGTGCTGACGGAGACGGACAACCAGGGTCGCTTCATCCTGCGCAACGTGCCGGAGGGGGACAACATTCCGCTGGTCATCCAGGTGGGCAAGTGGCGCCGGATCGTGAATGTGCCGCGTGTGGAGCCCTGCACGGTCACCGCGCTTCCCCAGGATCTCACGCGGCTTCCGCGCAACCAGTCGGAGGGGGACATCCCGCAGTTCGCGGTGACGACGGGAGGATGCGATGCGATGGAGTGCCTGCTTCGCAAGATTGGCATCGACGACAGCGAGTTCACGCCGGAGGCGGGCGGGGGCCGGGTGCACCTGTTCGCCGGCAACGCCGGGACGCGGCGCTACGCCCCCTCGATGAACGGGGGAGCCTCGTTCACCTCCGCGGCCTCCTGGTGGTCGAACGAGAACAACCTCATGCCGTACGACATCGTGGTGATGTCGTGCGAGTGCAACGAGGGAACGTCGAGCAAGCCCCTGTCGGCCACCACGGCCATGCGCAATTTCGCCAATGCCGGGGGGCGGATGTTCCTGTCTCACTACCACTACTACTGGTTGCGCGGCGGGCCGGACGATTTCCAGTCGGTGGCCACCTGGAACAACTTCGGCGAGAACATCCGTTCGCCGGCCATGGGCACCATCGATCGCGACTTCGACAAGGGGCAGCAGATGGCTGACTGGATGTTCGAGAACGAGATCGTCGATACCTTCGGCCGCTTCGAGATCCGCGACGTTCGGGCCTCCGTTCAGACGCTGAACGAGGACATCGCGACGCGCTGGGCGTGGATCACGCCCCAGTGCCTGAACCTTCCCTTCATCCCGTGTCCGCCGCCCGTCGAGGAGCAGCCGCAGTACATCTCGTTCAACACGCCGATCGGGGCCCAGCCCGACGATCAGTGCGGGCGCGTCGTCCACTCCGACATCCATGTCTCGGGCGGAGATCGCTCCTCCGACGGGAGCCGGGACGGCTCCACGGAGGTGTTCTTTCCGGACGGCTGCCGCACCAGCGAGCTGACCGCCCAGGAAGCGGCCCTCGTGTTCATGCTCTTCGACCTTGCCCGCTGCATCGTGCCGGACAAGATCTGAGCACGGACAGGCCGCAGGGGAGGCGTCGGGCCCGGGGGCCTGCATGGGCTTGCGTGCACGCGGTTCGGGACGAGCCGAGCGTGGCCCGCGCGATCGCTTCCTGCCTGCGCGCGCATTGACACCGGATCGCCCTCTCCCCTACCCTGCCCGCACGCGGAGCACCTGCGCGGGGGGGGATAGCCGCCTTGCCGGCCTTCGCTTCCTGCGCCCACAACCGACGAGCACCCATGAATGCATCGCCAGTCCGTTCCGCGCTGCCGGTGGCCCTCGCCGCTTCGGCCCTGCTCCTCCTCCTTCCCGCCTGCAGTTCGGACGACGACGGACCGCTGTCGTGCGGCCCGAACGAGGTCGAGCGAAACGGGCAGTGCGTCCCCGCGCGCCCCGGGGGCGGCGGGGGCAGCGGGGGCGAGCCCGGGGGAGGCGATTCGGACGTTCACGACGGCACGAGCGCGCTGCCGGGCGACGTCTCGAGTTCGGGGGGAGGCCCTCCCGGCGACACGTCGGGTGAGCCGGGTGGCGCCTCGTCCACCACGGACGCCCCCCCGACCCAGCCCCCTCCGGGCCGCTGCCCTCCCGGCGAGCCGGTCACCACCCTGACGGGTGTGGTGACCATTCCCTCCATGGAGCTCCCGCTGCCGGACGTGAGCGTCTACGTGCCCTCGGGGCCGCTCGTGCCCATCGCGACCGGGGCCACGTGCCTGCCCTGTGGCCAGCCGCTGAGCGGCTTCCCGATCGTCGAGACCGAGACCAACCTGAACGGTCAGTTCATCCTCCGTGGCGTGCCGGAGGGAGACAACATCCCGCTCGTGATCGAGGTCGGCAAGTGGCGACGCGAGGTCACCATCCCGCGGGTGGATCCCTGCCAGATCAACCAGCTCCCCCGCGAGATGACCCGGCTTCCCCGCAATTCCAGCGAGGGGCACATCCCGCAGTTCGCGGTCACGACGGGCGGCTGCGACGCGCTCGAGTGCCTCCTGCGCAAGATCGGCATCGACGACAGCGAGTTCACCGTTCCCTCCGAGGAAGGGCGCGTTCACCTCTACGCAGGCCGCGGCGGCACCGACAGCTTCAGCGGCGGTCCGAGCTTCCCCAGCTCGATGAGCTGGTGGGACGAGCTGGACAACCTCCTCCCGTACGACATCATCGTGCACTCGTGCGAGTGCAACACCAACGCCAACGACAAGTCGGACCGGGCGCGCAGGGCCCTTCAGGACTTCTCCGATGCCGGCGGCCGCGTGTTCCTCTCGCACCTGCACTACATCTGGCTCAGCGGAGGCACCGACGACTTCCGGGCCGTCGCCGACTGGGGCAACTCATCCAGCGGCATCTCCGACAACCAGACCGGGATCATCGACATCTCCTTCGACAAGGGCACGCAGCTCGCTGCCTGGATGGAGCTGACGGGCAACCCGGGAGACACGCCGGGACAGTTTCCGATCGAGGAGGCCCGCGGCTCGATCCGGGAGATCAACAGCGACCTGGCCACCCAATGGGTGTCCATCAACCCACGCTGCATCGGCGTGCTGCCCGGCTTCGGCGGCGGATGCCCAAGCACCCTCACCCAGTACTTCAGCTTCAACACCCCGGTGTTCGACGATCCGGCCGATCAGTGCGGCCGCGTGGTGTTCAGCGACATCCACGTCTCCGCCGGCGACAACTCGTCGCCGAACCGTCCCTTCCCGACGGGCTGTACCTCCTCGGGGCTGACCCCGCAGGAGCGGGCGCTTGTCTTCATGCTGTTCGACCTCGCCCGCTGCATCGTGCCCGACAAGATCTGACCGGCGCACCACCCAGCACACACCCAGGCGACAGAAGTCCGCCGCCGCCCCCGGGCCCTCAAGGAGTTCTGCCATGAACCGATCCCTCCTCATCGCCCTCGTCACGGCGGGCATCGCCGCCGCCCTGCCCGTGAGCAGCGCCCACGCCGGCTACTTCGACAACCGCCCGACGCAGGAGCGGCAGACCCCCGCCTTCAGCGCGACCCCGACCCAGGGTCAACAGGGCACGGCGCGCGAGCCGGGTTTCCTCCTCCGGCTCTCCGGCGGTCTCGGGTACGCGACGACCGGCGCGAACGATGTCGACTTCGATCTCCGCGGTGTCGGCTTCGACTACAACTTCGCCATCGGGGCCGTGGTCGGGCGCAACGCTGCCCTCCACGCCAACCTGTTCGGGTGGGCCGTGCCGAGTCCGCGCGTATCGCTCGCCGGCGAGAGCGTCACGGCCGATGATGCGACCCTCAGCCTGACCAGCATCGGACTCGGTGGAACCTTCTGGCTCGGTGACCCGACGCTCTACCTGTCCCCCTCGATCGGACTCGCGCTCCTCAGCCTGGAGGTCCCGGGAAGCACCTTCGAGAGCGACCCGGGGTTCGCGCTCGATCTGGCACTGGGCAAGGAGTGGTTCGTCGGTCCGCGCTGGAGCCTTGGCATCGCCGGTGCGGTCGGCTGGCACCGCGTGCCCGACGAGGACGACACCATCCTGTCCGGGCCATCCTTCGGCCTGCGATTCTCCGCCACGTTCCACTGAACACCGCCCCACCCCCCCACCGACGGCGGAGCAGGCGGGGCGGCGTGCGACCAGCTCCTACAGGGAGAGGATGCGGTTGTTCTTGGTGCTGATCTCGGCCACGACGATGCCGCGCGTGTCGTGGGCGAAGTAGACCCGATCCGGATCGTCGGGGTCGAACCACATCCCCCCGGCACCCAGATTGCCCACGAAGATGGGCCCGTGGACGAAGCGCTCCCACTTCGGGAGGTTGAGCTCGGGCGAGATGGGGAACCGGTTTCCGGTCGGCTTGTGCACACGCACCATCAGCGTCTTGCCCTCGTCGCCGACCACCCAGATGGAGTCGTCATCGAGCGGGTCGGGCAGGGTGTAGAAATTCGGGATGCCATCGCGCCCCATGGGTCCGGTGCCGACGAGGAGCATGCTGCTCGCCGAGGAGATCAGGCGCCGGTTCCCCGTGGCCAGGTCGATCTCGATGAGGGCGTTGTTGAGCATGTTGACCGCGTACATCACATCTCCCTGCACGGAGAGCGCGGAGTAGTCGCCCTGGACGACGTCGTAGCCGGTTCCCGTCCCGTTGCCGACGTATCCGTTCTGCAGGGAAGCGCCGGAGCGGGTGAGATCCGAGCAGGTCTGGCCGTCGGGGCTGATGCGCAGGATGGCCACACCGCTGTTGCGGCCGCCCTTCTGGTTGCCGAAGAAGAAGTTGCCGGCCGCGTCCATGGCGAAGGTGCGCGTCCGGATGTCGTCCGCGGGCTGCTGCTGGTCCGATGCGCGGGGGCTCAGGTGCGGACACCACCCCCAGTTCTCGCGATCCTCGCTGTCCCAGGCCAGCTCCCGGTCGCCTGTCTCGGGGTCGACCCGGATCACCCGCACCCGGCCGACGAGCATGTTGTCGGCCACGTAGATCTGGCCGTCCGCACCCATGAGCGAATGGTAGGGCCGGGTGAAGTCGATCCCGTCACCGGTGGTCACCCGGCTGAAGCCTGCGGATGGATCGAGGAACGTCCCGCTGATGATCCTTCGGTCGCCGCTGTCGAGGTCCACCCCCCAGAGCACACCGTAGGTGCCGCTCGCGTCCGACCACGGTCCCGTCACGACGAGCTCGCGCTCCTCGGCGTGGATGAAGCCACCGCGAAGGGTGCCGTTGCGGGGCCGGAGTCTCCCGAGGGTGTTCCTGCGTCGGACGACGGCGCGGCGGATCCTCCGAAGCCTTCCCCCTCATCCGCGCAGGCCGCGGCGAGGGCAACGGCCGCGCCAAGACACGCCGCGAGGACGGCCATCCTCCCTCGTCGGCTGGTGTGGATTCTCTCGTTCATCGGGCTCTCCTTGCATGGGGTGGTCCGTGCGCACCGGATGTGTTCCGGTCCGCCTGGCCGCGTGGAGGACGTTCCTCCGTCGCCGGCCCATGCGCTAGACGGTCCAGCCCGCCCGATTCAACGTGTCGCCCGGTGTTGTAGGACAAATGCAAGAGCCGCGTCCTGCAGCCCGACCCGAACCCCGACGGGCTTGGCGCGCCACGCGGGTTCGGGCAGGCTGCCCGAACCCGCCCCGCCGGTCCGGCCATGGGGTGCGGCCCTTCCCTGCCCCGAGTGATGCCATGATCGTCGATTTCCGAAGCGACACCGTCACCCGTCCCACCGAAGCGATGCGCGAGGCCATGGCCCGCGCCCCGGTCGGCGATGACGTGTTCGGGGACGACCCCACGGTCAACGCGCTCCAGGAGCGTGTGGCGCGCGAAGCCGGGAAGGAGGCCGCCCTCCTCGTCCCGTCCGGCACGATGGCCAACCAGCTCGCCCTCCGGGCCCAGACCTCCGCGGGGGACGAGGTCCTGCTTCACGCGCGTTCCCACATCCTGAATTACGAGGGCGGTGGCGCGGCGGCGATCTCCGGGCTGCTGTGCCGAGCGATCGACTCGGCGGACGGCGCGCTGGACGGTGCTCGCCTCTCCTCCCTCGTGCACGACGGCCTGGACCCGCACCACGCCCCCACGCGGCTGCTCTGCCTCGAGAACACCCACAATGGTTGCGGCGGGGTCGTCGTTCCCCACGCATCCCTTGCGGTGGCCGCGCAGGCCGCCCGGGCGAGCGGCCTGCGCACCCATCTCGACGGCGCCCGCCTCTGGAACGCGCTCGCCGTGACCGGGCAGTCGCTGCGCGAGGCAGCCGCTCCGTTCGACACCGTCTCCCTGTGCTTCTCCAAGGGCCTCGGGGCTCCCGTCGGGAGTATTCTGGTGGGGGACCATTCGACCATCGCGCGGGCCCATCGGTTCCGGAAGATGCTCGGGGGCGGCATGCGACAGGCGGGGATCCTGGCCGCGGCGGCGGACCATGCCCTCACTCATCATCGGGCCCGTCTCGCGGAAGACCACCGTCGCGCCGACGTGCTGGCCCGGGCGCTTGGCGAGCTCCCTGCGGCGGGCGTCGAGTACGGCCCGCTGCACACCAACCTTGTCTACTTCACGGTGGATGCGGCCCACCCGCTTCGCCGCGACGGGGATCTCGTCGTGGCCTCGGCGGCCGAGCACGGCGTGCTGATCACGGGCGGTGGGGGGCGCTATCGTGCTGCGCTCCACCTGGACGTGACGAACGACGGCCTGACCCATGCGATCGACGTCCTGAGACGGCTGCTGGTGTGAGGCGAGACCCGCCCGCGCGTTCGGTGGTCCCCGGGGCTCCCCTGTTCAATCCTCGAGTGCCGATCCACGTTGTGCCCCGAATCGCGCCCGTCCCGCCGCCCACCCCCCACGCAAGTCCCCCATGACCGACTCTTCCGTCGCCCTTCCCGACTTCGCGCGCATCATCGCGCGCGCCACCACCCTGCGCCGCGAGCTCCATCAGCACCCCGAGCTGGCCTGGCAGGAGCACCGGACCGCCGCCACCATCCGGGCACGCCTCGACGAGCTCGGTATTCCGTGGCGGGCGTGTGCCGGCACGGGCACCCTGGCCACCCTCGCGCCGCGGGCCGAGGGTCCGCACCTCGCCTTCCGCGGGGACATCGACGCCCTGCCCATCCACGAGAGCACCGATCTCCCGTGGCAGTCGACCGTTCCGGGCCGGATGCACGCCTGTGGTCACGACGGGCACACGGCGACCCTGGTGGGGCTGGGGGGGTGGCTCAAGGCGCGGGAGCGAGATCTTCCGGGCCCGGTCACCCTGCTCTTCCAGCCGGCGGAGGAAGGTGGCCACGGCGCCGAGCGGATGATCGAGGACGGCGCGATGGCGGGCATCGACTGCATCTACGGCTGGCACAACTGGCCGGCGATCCCCTTCGGCCGGGCCGTGTGTCCGAACGGGACCGTGATGGCGGCCAACGGCACCTTCCGCATCACCGTGTCCGGGCGCGGCGGCCACGCCGCCCAGCCGGAGGCCTGCGCGAACCCCGTCACGACCGCTGCGGCGATCACGGTTGCGCTGCAGCATGTCCTCTCGGGGCGCGTCCCCCCGCAGCGTCCCCATGTGCTCACCGTGTCCAGCATCGACGCCGCCAGCAACGCCACGGTCATTCCGCCCTTCGCGGTGATCGAGGGCACCATCCGCTGCGCCCGTACGGCCGACCGCGATCACCTCTACCGGATCATGGCGGAGGTGATCGAGGGGACCGCCCGCGCCCACGGGACCACGGCCCACTTCGAACCGCTCCCGCGCTACGTGGCCACGGTCAACCACCCGGGCCCCGCCGCGGCGTGCCGCGATGCGCTCCGCCACGAGCTGGGCGAGGACTGGCAGGACACCACCACCCCCCTCCCGATCATGGCCTCGGAGGACTTCAGCTACTACCTGCAGGAGACCGCCGGCGCGTTCGCCCTCATCGGCGCCGACGACGGCCCGGCCCACCAGCCCCCGTGCCACAACCCTGCATACGACTTCAACGACGCGCTCCTCGCGCCGGTGATCCGGACCTTCGCACGCCTCGCCGGAGCGCCCGTCCTGCCCGCCGGGTCAACCCCCGCCCCTCCCGCTTCCCGCCCCTCGACCGCCGGATGACGCACCGCGCTTTGCGCAGCCTGCGCTCCCGGCCCATGTCCCCCTCCCCCGGCGGTCCCTCCGCCCCTCCCGCACAGGCGCGGCGCCCGCGCCCGCGCACTTGACCCGCCATGCGGCGTCGCTTCCCATCCTTCTTGTCCTCACCGCAGGAGAACCACACATCATGCACGTCTTCGAACGCTGGGAATCCGAGATCCGTGGCTACAGCCGTGCCTATCCGACCGTCTTCGCGAGCGCGCGCGGCGCCACCATGACGGACGAGGCCGGCCGCTCGTACATCGACTTCTTCGCCGGGGCCGGCGTGCTCAACTTCGGGCACAACAACCCCCGCATGAAGGAGGCCATCATCGCGTTCCTCGAGGCCGACGGCATGATCCACAGCCTCGACATGGCCACCACGCCCAAGCGCGAGTTCATCCAGGCCTTCGTGGACACCATCCTCGCGCCCCGCGGCTGGGACCACCGCCTGCAGTTCATGGGCCCCACCGGCACGAACGCCGTCGAGGCGGCCCTCAAGCTCGCCCGCCGCGTCACCGGGCGCTCCACCGTCGTCGCCTTCAGCCACGGCTTTCACGGCATGACCCTCGGCGCCCTCGCCTGCACCGCGAACCAGTACTTCCGCAACGCGGCCGGCGTACCCCTCCAGCACGTCATCCGCCTGCCCTTCGAGAACGCGCCCGGGGGAGGCGTCGACGCCCTCCGCCAGGCCGCCTGCGCCTGGGAGGACCCCTCCGCCGGCCTCGAGCCGCCCGCCGCCGTCGTCCTCGAGGTCATCCAGGCCGAGGGCGGCGTCAACGTCGCCTCCCGCGAGTGGCTCCACGCCGCCCAGGCCTTCGCCCGCCACCACGGCGCGCTGCTCATCGTCGACGACATCCAGGCCGGCTGCGGCCGGACCGGCAGCTACTTCAGCTTCGACGGCATGGACCTCGATCCGGACATCGTCTGCCTCGCCAAGGGCATCGGCGGCTTCGGCACCCCCATGGCCATGAACCTCGTCAAGCCCGAGCACGACAGACACTGGTCCCCCGGCGAGCACACCGGCACCTTCCGCGGCCAGGGCATCTCCTTCGTCGCCGGCCGCGAGGCACTCCGCTACTTCGAGGACGACTCCCTGATGGGGGAGGTCCGCGAGAAGGGCGCGACCATGCGGACGGCGCTGCAGGACCTCGCCGAACGGCACCCTGCACACCGCTTCGCCGTCCGCGGGCGGGGCATGATGCAGGCCATCGATGTCCACGACGGCGCCCTCGCGAAGGACGTCGCCCGGCGGTGCTTCGAAAGCGGACTCGTCATCGGTCCCTGCGGCTCGGGAGGCCGGGTCCTCAAGCTCATTCCGCCGCTCACCATCGAGCGCGATCAGCTCGACCGCGGCCTCGCCATCCTCGGGGACGCCCTCGACGCCGCGATCCGGGAGGCCGAATGAGAAAGCGCGATGACATGACCTTCTCCTCCGGCGAGTACGAGCGACGGCTGCAGGCCCTCCGCGAGCGCATGGAGCAGCGCCGTCTCGACGCCGTCATCATCTCCGACCCGAAGAACCTCTTCTACCTCACCGACTACCAGACCACCGGGTACTCTTTCTTCCAGGCGATCGTCGTTCCCCTCGAGGGCGAGCCCTTCATGATCACCCGAAAGCTCGAGGAGTCGAACGTCTTCGCCCGCACCTGGGTCGAGATCACCCGCCCCTACTGGGACACCGGAGACGCCATCCAGATGCTCGTGTCCGGGCTGAGCGAGTTCGGGCTCATGAACAAGTGCATCGGCTACGAGCGGAACAGCTATTTCTTCCCCGCCTACCAGCAGGATCGCTTCCACGCGAACTTCAGGGACGGGCGCGTGCAGGACTGCTTCGGCATCGTCGAGGAAGGCCGGATCTGCAAGTCCGACGAGGAGATCGCGCTCATGCGCCGCGCCGCGCGCGCCACCGAGGCCGGCATGCGCGCCGGATTCGAGGCCTGCGTGCCCGGTGCCACAGAGAACGACGTCGCCGCCGCCGTCAGCGACGCCATGTTCCGCGCCGGCGGAGAAGCCCCCGCCGTCATGCCCTACATCACCTCCGGCCCCCGCTCGATGATCGGACACGCCACCTGGGAAGGGCGCGAGCTGCAGAAGAACGAACACGTCTTTCTCGAGGTCGGCGGCTGCGTCCGGCGCTACCACACCGCCATGATGCGCACCTGCCTGATGGGCGAAGCCAGCGACTCCATGACCCGGGCCGAGCAGCGGATGAAGCTCGCCCTCGCCGAGGTGGAGCGTGTCTTCCGGCCCGGACTCACCGTCTCCGACGCCGACAAGCTCGTCCGCGACATCATCGCCGACAACGACTTCGGCGCCGAGCTCATCACCCGCGCCGGCTACTCCATCGGCATCGCCTTCCCGCCGAGCTGGGACGAGGGGTACATCCTCAGCCTGAAGCAGGGCGATCCGGCCATCCTGCGCGAGGGCATGACCATCCACCTCATCCCCTGGGTCTGGGGCGTCGACGGCGACAAGACCTGCGGCACCTCCGAGACCTTCCTCATCACCCGCGACAGCTGCGAGTCCTTCTTCGGTCTCGACCGCAGCTTCGTACGCCGCAGCAACGACGGGAAGACCCTCTCCGGAGGCGAGCCCGTCAGCGAGAACGAGCGTGCGGACCCCGAGGCCCTCAGGGAAGACGTCGCGAAGGACCGCACGCGCGAAGGCACTCCCCCCGCAACCGGACGCGCCCGCAAGACCCGCAAGGAGAACTGACCATGCTCGACGTGATCAACCCCACCACGGGCACCCTCCTCGAGCGGGTGCCCGTCGACACCCCCGACGTCGTCGAGCGCAAGCTCGCCGAAGCCCGGAGCGCCTTCGATGCCTGGCGACGCACGTCGTTCGCCGAGCGCGCAGGCGTGCTCCGCACCGTGGCCGGGCTCATGCGCGAGCGGGTCGACGACCTCGCCCCCATCATGACCCGCGAAATGGGCAAGCCCATCGGTGAGGGGCGCGGCGAGGTCCTGAAGGCGGCCTGGGCCGCGGAGCACTACGCCGAGCACGCCGAAGGCTACCTCGCCGAGGAGCACATCGACTCCGACGCGAGCCGCTCCTGGGTCCAGTACCTCCCGCTCGGCCCGGTGCTCGGTATCCTGCCGTGGAACGCTCCATTCTGGCTGGCGTTCCGGTTCTGCGCGCCCGCGCTCATGGCCGGGAACACCTGCGTCATGAAGCACGATCCGCACACTCCGCTGAGCGCCCGGGCCATCGCCGGGCTCTTCGCGGACGCGGGGGCGCCCGCGGGAGTCATGGCCCATGTCACGGTCGCCACCCCGGCCGTGGAGGCCCTGATCCGGGACCCGCGAATCCAGGCGGTCTCGTTCACGGGCTCCGACCGCGCCGGGGCCATCGTCGCCGGCATCGCGGCCAGCGAGATCAAGCCGGCCGTGCTCGAGCTCGGCGGGTCGGACCCCGCCATCGTGCTCGCCGACGCGGATCTCGAGGAGGCCGCCCGCGTGATCTGCCTGTCCCGGATCATCAACGCCGGACAGTCGTGCATCGCCGCCAAGCGCATCATCGTCGAGCACGCCGTACACGACCGCTTCGCCGCGCTGCTGGAGGAGCGCCTCGGCGCGCTCACCGTCGGCGATCCCCTCGACGAGGGGACCGATGTCGGCCCCATCGCGCGCGACGACCTCCGTCAGGAGCTGCATCGCCAGGTGCAGCGGACCGTGGACCAGGGCGCCACGGTGCGGATGGGCGGCGCCGTGCCCCCGGGGGACGGGTTCTTCTACCCGGTCACGATGCTCACGGAGGTCACCCCGGCGATGTGCGCGGCCCGGGAGGAGACCTTCGGGCCGGTGGCCGTGCTCCTGCGGGCGACCGACGCGGACGAGGCCCTCCGCATCGCCAACGACACGCACTACGGGCTGGGGGCGAGCGTGTGGACCGGCACCGAGCGGGGGGTGGCCATGGCCCGTGACCTCTTCGCCGGGCAGGTGTCGGTGAACGGCATCGTGAAGACGGACCCGCGACTGCCTTCGGGCGGCATCCGCCGCTCGGGCTACGGACGGGAGCTGGGACCGCACGGCATCCGCGAGTTCGTCAACGCGCAGCAGGTGTGGGTGGGGCCGGCGAAGGGCTGAGCGACGCGGCTGCGTGGCGCCGCCGGAGGGCTGACGCGCGCGGTAGCGCTCGGGCCTTCACCACCGGTGGGCAGGGCGACGCGGCGCTCCCGGGGTCGCCGAGGCGTTGCGGGCGGGGGAGCGCTCAGGCCTTTGGCCGGGAGGCCGGGAGGTCCAGGCTGGACAGGGCATCCCGAGAGGTCGCCCCGTTGCCGGGCCAGGTGGCCGGTGGTGCGCCGCGGGCGCACGCCGCCAGAAAGGCGAAGGCCTCCTCCCGCATCAGGGCCGGCGCGCACAGGAAGCCCTGCCAGGCGTTGCAGCCCAGTGCCTGAAGGGCGGCGAGCTGCGCGTCCTGCTCCACGCCCTCGGCGAGGATGTCGAGATCGAGCGCCCGACCGAGGTTCACGATGGCCGAGGCGATGGCGGTCCCCTGCGGACAGTGGGGAAGCGCGCTGACGAACGAGCGGTCCATCTTGAGGCGGTGGATGGGAAACCGCTGGAGGTAGGCCAGCGAGGAGTAGCCGGTGCCGAAGTCGTCGACGGCGACGCGCACGCCGAGCCGATCGAGGTCGTGAAGGAGGTCGAGCATGCGGTCGGTGTCGGCGAAGAGCGCGCCTTCGGTGAGCTCCAGTTCGAGCTGCCCCGGAGCGATGCCGTTCTCCTCGAGGAGCCGCTGCACGAGGACGGCGAAATCCTGCCGGCGGAGCTGGGCGGCGGACACGTTCACCGCGATGCGCTTCGGCGCGATACCCGCATCGATCCAGCGCCGCATCTCCTGCAGGGCGTGCCGCAGGACCCACTCGCCCAGGGGCCGGATGAGCCCGGTGTCCTCGGCGACCGGGATGAAGACGTCGGGGGTCACGCGCTCCTCGTCGTCCTCGCGCCAGCGCAGCAGGGTCTCCATGCCGACGACGCGCTGCCCGTCCATGGACACCATGGGCTGGAAGGCGAGGAGGAAGGCGTCGTCCCGCAGGGCGCGGCGCATGTCCTGCTCGAGGCGGAGCCGGCGGGCGGCGGCGCGCGTGAGGTCCTCGCGGTAGAAGTGGTGGGCCCCGCGCCCGGCGTCCTTGGCCGCATAGAGCGCGGCGTCCGCGTTGCGGATGAGGTCATCGGCGGTGATGCCGTCGCCGGGGAAGCGCGTGATTCCGACGCTGACCCCGATGTAGATCTCCTCCGCGTCGGGCACATCGAAGGGCCGATCCACGGCGGCGATGATGCGGTCGGCGAGGGCCGCGAGGGCCGCGCGATCGGGGGCGGGGTCCACGATGACGAGGAACTCGTCGCCGCCGATCCGGGCGAGGAGATGCGCATCGCCGACCACCTCGCGCAGCCGCCGGGCGACGGCCTGCAGCAGGTGGTCCCCGGTGACGTGGCCGAGGCTGTCGTTCACGACCTTGAAGCGGTCGAGGTCCAGGAACAGCACCGCCACCCCGCAGCGGTCACGCGTGGCGCGGGTGAGGGCCTCCTGCAGCCGCTCGCGCGCGAGCACCCGGTTGGGCAGATCCGTGAGATCGTCGTGGTGCGCCTGATGGGCCAGGCGGTCCTGCACTTCCTTGAGTGGCGAAATGTCGCTGAAGACCGTGACCACGTTGAGCAGTCGCCCCTCGGGAGAGTGCACCGCGCTCGCGGTCATCCAGGCGGGGAATCCGGACCCGTCCTTCCGCACACCGACCGTCTCGCCCTGCCACTGGCCATCCGTGGCGAGCGCACGCCCGATCTGCGCGAACACGTCCCGGTTCGCGATGGTGCAGGGGAAGTCATCCATACCCAGACCCATGACCTCCGACGCAGGGTACCCCGTCAGCGACGTGAAGGCCGGGTTGACCGCCACGATGCGTCCCCGGTCATCGGAGATGACCACCGCCTCGGTGGTGTTGTCGAACGCCGCCGCGCTCTGCCGCAGCCGCTGCTCCGCCGACACCCGAGGCGTGACGTCCACAAGCGACAGCAACGCTGCCGGAGCCTCCGGCGCCAGATCACGCGGAAGCGGCAGCGCCGAGACCCGCAACCACCGCACCACCACCGGCTCACCGGTCTCGGGATCGGGCCGACGCAGGCCGAACACCTCGCCACGCACCGTCTCGCCCCGCACGACCGCGCGCTGCGCCGGGCGCTCCGGCGGCGGCATCGGACGCCCCTCGCTGTCCACCACGTCAAGCGCCGAGGTGTCGGGCGAGAAGGCCGGCACCGGCCGCCCCGTGGCCGACTCGAGCAGCGTGACCGCCGCACGATTGAGCGGTTCCACGAGCCCCGTCGCGTGAACCACCATCAGCCCGTCATAGAGCGTGTCACGCACCGCCTCGTTGCCGAACAATGTCAGCAGCCGCTGCAGCCGCGCCGGATCCGGCGTGCGGGTCTGCGCTGGCTCTCTGCCCATGTCGTACCCGTCGTCGCGGCCCATGGTCCCGTGCGCCGTTCCCCCGACGGGTGCCGGCGCCGGGTGGCCTCCACGCGAGACCCGCGAACCCGACGACTGCGATGCAGCCCGTCCCCCCACGTGTCGCGCATCCCCGCCCCGACTGTCAATCACGCCCACCGCACCGGCACTCCAGATGATGACGCGACGCGTCAACAAGACGTACGCAGACACCGGAGTCGCCAGCCCCGCAGACCGAGGTCCACCCCGTGGCCCACACCGTACCCGGAGCCCCGCCCCTCAGGACGCCCGAGGACGCCCCAGGCGCTCCGCAATGGAGACCGCCAGCGCGAGCGCCGACACAGCGCCCCGGCCCCCAGAACCGCCGCGCCCCGCACCCCTACTTCGGCGGCATTCGCAGCGCGCCGTCGATGCGGATCACCTCGCCGTTCAGGTACGCGTTCTCCGCGATGTGCTTCACCAGCGCCCCGTACTCCGCCGGGTCCCCGAGCCGCGACGGGTTGGGAATGCCCGCCGCCAGCGCCGTGCGCACCTCCTCCGGCAGGCCCTGCAGCATCGGCGTGTCGAACGTCCCGGGCGCGATGGTCATCACCCGGATCAGCGACTTCGCCAGGTCCCGCGCCACCGGAAGCGTCATCCCGACCACGCCCCCCTTCGACGCCGAATACGCCGCCTGGCCGATCTGCCCGTCGAACGCCGCCACCGACGCCGTGTTCACGATCACCCCCCGCTCCCCGTCCACCGGCTCCAGCGCGCTCATCGCGCTCGCCGCCAGCCGAAGCACGTTGAACGTCCCGAACAGGTTGATCTCGATGATCTTCCGAAACAGGTCGAAATCATGGGGCGTCCCGTCCCGCTTCAGCGTGCGCGCCGCCCAGCCCACGCCCGCGCAGTTCACCGCGATGCGCAGCGGACCCATCTCCCCGGCCGCCTTCACCGCCGCCTCGACCTCCGTGGCGCTCGACACATCCGTCTTCACGAACCGCGCCCGACCCTCGCCGAGCTCCGCCGCGAACGACTGCCCAGCCTCCTCGTTCGTGTCCACGAGCACGACCTTCGCCCCCGACTCCACAAGCACCCGCGCCGTGGCCGCCCCGAGGCCCGAGGCCCCACCGGTGATGAGTGCGACGTTCCCTGCGATCTTCATGCTGCGTCTCCGTGGCTGCGGTTGACATCGACAGGGACCGTCCGCGAACCCCGGATCCCGTCCCCGACGCCCGACAGGACTCTCCCGGGCGCGCCCCGCACCTGTGTCCCCCACCCCGACCGCGCAATCCCGACCGAAGCGCTCCCCGGAGCACACCCAGGGTGATCGCACAGTCCGGGGTTCAAGCCGGCATGGCACTGTTCGGCGGGTCGGATTGGCTGCAACTGCCTGAATCGTCGTGGTCCACGGCGTTGATTCCACCGTCGGGCGGGGTTCCGTGGCTCCCTTGTGACAGCCCCTGGAGCACGCCCCCGCCGCGAGGCTCGCACCGGGAACCACGCATCGGTCCGCACCCCTCCCCGCCGCGGCAGCTCAGCAGCCCGACGCGCTCTGGCTGCACACCGCCCCGTCGTTGCCGTCCATGCACGTCCGGCTCGGATTGCGCTCCAGCCCGTCCCGCAGATCCTGCACGTCGCACGCCGACAGGCCCGGGTTGTCCTTCACCCAGAACCAGTCCCCCACCCGCGTCAGACACGGCAGGTCCAGGCTCGACAGCGAACCGTTCTCGAACACGTAGAAGTCCTCGTCCACCTCGCGCAGGTTCGGCAGATAGACCCGCGCATCCCGGTGACCGTGAATCACCAGCTCGCCCGTGATGCGCGTGCAGTTCCGGATCTGCCCCGTCGGATGGTACTGCGGACAGCTCGTGCCCCGCCACTCGGGACACTGCCCGATGTAGTAGTCCCCCGGGCACACCACCTCCGCCGCGTCGCACAACGGCGGCAGCGACAGGACCCCCGTGGCCTCGCCGTCGTCGAGAAACTCGTCGCACGACCACAGGAACACCACCGCCAGCAGCGGCAGCAGCAGCGAGCGACGATTCGGGACAAGGGCGAGCATCGCGTCCTCCACGAAGGATGGGGGCAGCCCCGGGGAACCCCGAAACCGCCGAGGATGACCGGGCGGGCGTCCCCTCCACGGGACCATGGCCCCGCGCAACCGTCAAGGGCCCCGCCCGTCCCCGGGACGCTCCCCCGTCACCCATGGCCGTCCACCCAAGGCCTGAAGTGCCACTTCCGGGCTTGTCGCGGGATCGGCTCCGTGATCTACCGTCATCGGTTTTCGGACTGAACGACGGAGGTTCAGATGGTCGGTTCCGAGGTGCGCGAGATACTGGAGACGTTGCTTCCGGCCGAGGAGATCTATCTGGGACTACCTCACTTTCGTAGACACTTTGGTTATGCCGCCTTCGCCTCCTGATGTCGATGACGGCGTTCGAACTCGATGGGGCTGATGTTCCCGAGTGCTGAGTGCCTCCGGATCGGGTTGTAGAATCGTTCGATGTAGTCCTTGATGGCGGCATGGGCTTCGTCCTGATGCAGCCAGCGCTTTCGGTCGATGAGTTCGCGCTTGAGGGCGGCGAAGAAGGACTCTGTGACGGCGTTGTCGAGGCAGTTTCCCCGCCGGCTCATGCTGCATCGGAACCCCGCATCCCTCAGCGCTCGCTGGTAACGGTAGGCGCCGTACTGAGAGCCCTGATCGGAGTGATGAACAGCGCCTGGTTGCGGTTGACGATGCGCCAGCGCACCGGCGAGGGCGTCGAGCACGAGCTCCGAACGCTGGTGAGGTGCCGCTGCCCAACCCACCACGCGGCGACTGAAGACATCCAGGAGAACGGCCAGAAAGAGGAAGCCTTCTGCGGTGGAGATGCAGGTGATGTCACCGGTCCAGACGCAGTTCGGTGCATCTGCCGTGAAGTCGCGCTGGATCAGACTCTCGGCGAGAGGGTTCTGTCGAGAGGGCCGCCCACGGGGTCTGCGAGGGCGGTCTGACGCGGTGAGGCCAGCCTCGAGCATGATTCGGGCGATCCGGCGGCGGCTCGTCCGTATGCCCATCTCCTGCAACTCGGCGTGGATGCGCGGAACCCCATAGGTACCCCGACTTCGCCGGAAGACCGCCGTGATCTGCAGACAGAGCTGCGCATCTTCCTGCAAGCGCGCCGAAGGCGCACGTGCCCGCCATGCGTAGTAGCCAGGACGGGACACCCCCACGGCACTGCACAGCGCTCCCACCGGAAACAGGGCCTTCTCCACGTGGATCCAGGCGAACTTCACCTGCTTTCCTTCGCGAAGAAGGCCGCGGCTTTGTTCAGGATTTCAGGCTCCTGTCGAAGCTGCCGGTTCTCTCGCCGAAGATGGCGCAGCTCTTCACGCTCCTCCGTCGTCAACGCGTCCGGGACACCACTTCCGCGGTCTATCCGTGCCTGAGCCACCCAGCCGCGCCCTGCAGACTCCGTCAGATCCAGCTCCCGGGAGACATCACCCACAGTCCGCCCCTGGTCCAGCACCAGCGCGGCGACCTCGGTCTTGTACTCGGGACTGAATGAGCGACGCCTTCTTCTCTTCATCGGACGCCTCCTTGAAGTCGCTCCGCGACTCATCTCAGGTGTCTACGAAACCGAGGCAAGACCACGTACCACGTGTGACGCGGCTCCGCCTCCGAGCCCGCCCCCGGCAGCACCGAGAATGACCGGAGCTGGTCGAGCGCGTCATTGGTATACGTGGTGGTCTCCGTGACCCCCGCGATCGTCAGCATCTGCGACAGGCGGTTGCCGTTCACGTCGTATTCGAACGTCACCGCAAGCTTGCCCTCCGGCCGTGTCTGCTCTTCCATCCGCACCACTGATCCGTCATACGAGCGACCCGCAGCGTCAGCGACCGGCCACCGCTGCAAAGTCAGGACCTCCGCGAGCCTGGATGCGCGAACGGGCAGAGGAGCAGGAATCGGTTGAGCGCGGTCGGATGCGTCTGCTGTGGGGGCGTGTCGCCACCTCCGGAGCTTCGTTGAGGAACTCGGAGGAAGCCGGCTACACGGTCCAGTGTCCCGATCCCGAATCTGGTGTTCGGTGATCGGCAAACGCACCTACAGGCACCATGGCGCCTCGTTCAATGTCCGCGGCTCACCCGCGTGGTGATCGTCTTCGTGGTCGGTCATGGCTTGATTACATCGAGCAGGTCGCCAGCGAGTGCCTCGCAGGTGAGGCGCACCTGGTCCGCGTCCATCACAGGCTGAGCCGCGCGTGCGGCCATGACAGCCCCTCTTCCGCCCCGACTACCGAAGAGCTCGGCAAAGAGCTCCAGCGCCCGCGCACCGGTCCGCGCGCTGAGGCTGTCCCCCAGGATCGACCCGAGACGTAGAGCGAGCTCTTCGGTCGAGATGCCCTGGAGAATGCGGAGCACGTCGAGCGCGTCCTTGTCGTTCGCGCGCGTCGAGCCGCGCCGCTCGTGGATCTTGAACATCTTTGCCACAAGGAGCGCGCCCGGTCCCGCGACCTTCGCACGCACGACCCGCGAATCCTCGGCGGGCTCGAGCGAGGCGATGTCGTGCTCGGCCACGTCGACCAGCACGCCCTCGAGCCCATCCACCTTGCGGGCCGCGTTGACGCCGTGTCCCGGGAGCCGCGCCGCGCGTCGGCCGGTGCCCGGGCTGACGGTCGTCGGAACCAGCAGGTCCACCTGGACGTCGATGTCGAGCGACGCGGAGGTCCGCCGTCGGGTCTTCCAGATCCCGACGGCGCTCGTGGATCCACAGAAGCCCGCGCCCTCGAGCGCCTGCTCGATCGGCGGGAACTCGGCGAGCAAGGT
>REDH01000162.1 GCA_007693585.1 Deltaproteobacteria bacterium | reverse complement strand
CGACCCGTCCCGGCCGCCGAGCGGTGGCCAGCCCCCGGCAGCGCACTCCGGCCGGCGACCGGCGGATGGGCCGGTCCGTCCGCTTCCGCTCCCGCGCCGAGCGTCGCCGCGCGGTCCCCGTCCCGGCTCAGGGCCCTGCGTGGAGCAGGGAGCGGAAGCGGAGCGCGGGCTGCAGCGCCAGCCAGCTCGTGGCCCAGGCGGCCACGGCGAGCGCGACGATGTAGAGGAGGGCGAGCAGGTACTGGACCTCGCTCCAGCCATGGTCGAGCAGGAGCCGGGCGGTGATCATCAGCACGACCAGCGGGAGCAGCCCGAGCAGGGCAGCGGCGACGCGCCAGGGTCGCCCTTCGCGGTAGCGTTGCAGCATGACGGGGTCGGCGTGGGTGAGCCGGGCGAGGAGCTGTTCGAAGCGGCGGTCGACGAGGCGGGCGTGGATGGCGAAGGCGGGGTAGATGGCGCTGAGCAGGAGGTTCATCCACAGGAAGCGCTGTGCGGTGGGCAGCGCCTCGAGCCCGACGATGACCGGGGAGAAGCCGAGCGGCCTGGGGCGCACGTCGAACATGGAGACGACGTAGCCGAGGACGAGGATGAGGAGGATGGGCAGGGCGATGGAGAGGAGCAGGACGATGGCGCCGCGCTGGCTGGGGGGGGCGGGGGGAAGTCCGCCGCGCCCGAGGCCGGCGGTCCACTCCTCGCGCGCGGCGAGCCAGGAGGCGGCGAGGGGGGCGTAGAGTCCGGCGAGGAAGAACGAGGTCCAGATGCGCCACCCCTCGGCGCGCGGGTCGGCGGCGGCCATCCAGGCGGCCCAGGGCGAGTGGGCGTGCAGGTGGGCTGCGCCAGCGCTTCCGGGCTGACGGGCGCCGCAGACGAGGCAGTCGGTCTGCTGGGCGAGGAGCCGGGCCTGGCAGCTTGCGCAGAGCATGGGGGGTGTCGGGGAGGTCGGGGGAGCCGGCGGACGTCCCCTTCCCTCGGGGGGCTAGAAGGGGAGGTCGATCGGGACGTCGATCGGGAGGCAGAAGCCGAAGACGCAGGGCCCGCCGTCGACGCAGTCGTCGGCGGTGGTGCAGGTGCCGATGGCGGTGCTTCCCTCGGGGGCGCAGAAGCCGAAGAGGCATTCCTGCCCGGGGCCGCAGTCGGCGTTGCGTTCACATTGTGCATCGATGCAGAGGTTGGCCAGACAGGTCTGGCCGGGATCGCAGTCGCGGGCGTCGGTGCATCCGTCGGGGACGGGGATGGGGAGGAGGTCGGTGGGGAGGCAGACGCCGAGGACGCAGCGGGTCTCGAAGAGTCCGGGGATGGAGGGGCAGTCGCGGTCGGTGACGCACTCGGGGATGGGGATGGGGAGGGGGTTCTCGAAGGGGAGGCAGAAGCCGCGCAGGCAGGTCTCGCCCTCGCCGCAGTCGCGGTCGTTGCGGCACTGGCGGGGGACGCACAGGTTGACGACGCACTGCTCGCCTTCGGCGCAGTCGGCGTCGCGGTCGCAGCCGTCGGGGAGGGGGGAGGACTGGCCGAAGCACTCGCCGGAGAAGCAGCGGTGCTCGGGGGGGCAGTCGTCGTCGACGAAGCAGCGTTCGGGTACGCACTCGCCGAAGCGGCACGTGAGTCCGTCGGGGCAGGGCACGGTGGTGCCGCATCGCTCGGCGGGGACGTCCCGGGCGGCAGTGCAGGCGCCGTCGACGCAGACGAGGCCGACCTCGCAGTCGGCGGAGGTCGAGCACTCGGAGGCGGGGACGCAGCCCTCGCGGGGCAGGCAGATCTCGCCTTCCTCGCAGATCTCGTCGCCGCACTCCACCGGCGGGGGCGGCGGCGGGGGTTCGAGGACGCGGAACTCGAAGGCCGTGGCCGGGGCATCGGCGGGGAAGGTGGTGACCTCGCCTCCGGCACGGATCACCAGCCACCAGCGCACAGTGGTGAGGGCGGGCTGCCCGGGGATGCCGCCCTCGAACCGGTCGTCGCGGACGTTCTCGAGGAGGGCCGAGCGGGTCTCGCCGTCGATCTCCCAGCGCACGCGGGCCTCCTGGATGCCGCGGCGGTCCATGAGCACGGCGGCCACGGGGTAGGGACCGTCGAGGTCGTCCGTGTCCTCGGGGCCGACGACCTCGAAGACGCTGGGGTCGGGCAGATCGCCGCCACAGCCGGCCGCCGCGAGGCCGGCGAGGGCGAGGCCGGCGAGCAGCGTGACGGCCGGGAGCGTCATGGCGGGGCGTCGGTGCGGCATGATCCGTTCGGGGGCGGGCGGAGGAGCGGGATGCGGGGCGGCCGGGAGCGCGCCGCGGCGGGAGGGCAGGTCGCCGGGGAGCGTACGGGATCCTGCCCCCCGACGCAAAGGAAGCGGACGGGCCGATTGACCCGGGGGCAAGCGCTCCGCTAGGAGGGGAGCCTGCACAGGCAGGAGCCGGGCCCCGCGTTGGCGAGGGACCGCCCTCACCCGCACCCGCACCCCCACCCGAACGGAGCCCATCCTCATGCGCGTAGCCCAGTCCGTCACCGAGGTCGTCGGAGGAACCCCCCTCGTGAAGCTCAACCGGATCGGGAGCCACACCCCGGCGACGATCTGGGCGAAGCTCGAGTACATGAACCCCGGCGGCTCCGTGAAGGACCGCATCGGGATGCAGATCGTCGAGGACGCCGAGCGCGAGGGTGTGCTCAAGCCCGGCGGTACCATCGTCGAGGCCACGAGCGGGAACACCGGCCTCGGCCTTGCCATGGCCGCCGCGGTCAAGGGCTACAAGTGCGTCTTCGTGATGCCCGACAAGATGTCCGACGAGAAGATCAAGGCGCTGCGCGCGGTCGGCGCGCGCGTGGTCGTGACCCCCACCAACGTCGCCCCCGAAGACCCCCGCTCCTACTACTGCGTCTCGCGCCGCATCGCCGACGAGACCCCCGGCGCCTTCTACGCGAACCAGTACCACAACCAGTCCAACCCCAAGGCACACTACCACTCCACCGGCCCGGAGATCTGGGAGCAGACCGAAGGGAAGATCGACGTCTTCGTCAGCGCCGCCGGCACCGGCGGAACCATCAGCGGCACCGGGCGCTACCTCAAGGAGAAGAACCCCGACGTGCGCATCGTCGCCGCGGACCCCATCGGCTCCATCTACTACGACTACTTCCACACCGGGAAGATGACCGAGGCCCACAGCTACCTCGTCGAGGGCTTCGGGGAGGACTTCCTCCCCTCCACCATGCATTTCGATCACGTCGACGACGTCATCCGCGTCACCGACAAGGAGTGCTTCGACTTCTGCCGACGCCTCGTCCGCGAGGAAGGCATCCTCACCGGCGGCTCCGCCGGCGGCGCCGTCGCCGCCGCCGTGAAGATCGCCGAGCGCGCCGACCGACCCCTCAACATCGTCACCATCATGTGCGACTCCTACGCACGCTACCTCTCGAAGATCTTCGACGACGAGTGGATGAAGGAGAACGGCTTCCTCCAGAACGACCGCCTCGACTCCACCGTCGCCGACCTCCTCGGCTCCCGGAGCAGCGACGCGCTCGTCACCATCGACCCCGACACCCTCATCCAGGACGCCGTCGGCATCCTCCGGCAGCACGGCATCAGCCAGATCCCCGTCCTCGACGGCGCCGAGGTCAAGGGCATCGTCACCGAGGGCGACCTCCTCAACTGGCTCGTCCAGGGCGGCGACATCGATGCCACCGTCGAGGGTTGCATCGAGAACCGCTTCGCCATCGTCGAACCCGTGAACAAGGTCTCCATGCTCGGGCAGTTCTTCAGCAGGGACCTCACCGTGCTCGTCATGGAGAGCGGTCGCCTCGTCGGCATCCTCACCAAGATCGACTACATCGACCACGTCTCCCGCGGCGTCACCCCCAGGTGACCCCGCCCCCACCGGACCCGCCGTCCGCGCGCAGCAGCACCAGCATCGACTCCGCCACCGTACGGAACCCCAGCGTCCCGTACAGTCTCGTCGCCGCCGCATTCTCGTCCCGAGCATGCAACGCCACCTGCTCGTGCCGCGACAGCAGCAGACGGGCCAGCTCCGCCGTCGCCGCCCGCGCAATCCCCCGGCGCCGACAGCCCGGCGCCGTGTAGATCCCCTCCACCAGCGCCACCTGCGGTGCGCTCGCCGCAATGGCCACCTTGAACTGCAGGCGGCCGTCGATCGGGTCTCGCAGGCACCACATGCGCTCGGCCGCGATCTGCTGCACGAGACCCGCGCGGTACGCATCCACCTCCCGCTCCGGAATGCGCTCGCCCAGCTCCTCCGCGTGCATCGCAAGCGATGCCTGGAGCAGGTCCTCCGCGTCGAACACCGTGGCCAGCCGCAGCCCGGGACACGGCACGTACCGAAGGTCCCGCGACTGCAGCAGGCGGATGTGCTGAGGCACGGCCACCACCCGAAGAGCCGGCCCCGTCGCCTGGTGCTCCTCCACGTAGGCGTTCACCGCCGGCCGCGGGCCCTGCACGGCCCGCGCCACCGCACCATCCCGGCGCTGATGCGCAGCGAATGCCCGGGCGACGACCGGATCATGGGTGGCCAGGGCCGTGAACGCCCCGCCGATCGTGAGCGCCACCGCCTCGAGCGCGTCGCCCTCCCCCACGCCCAGGAACTCGAAGCGCTCCTCGAGCGCCGTCGGCAACACCCCGTGGCTGTGCAGCCACCCCGCAACGAAGGAGAACTCCGCTGGATGGGTGGCCAGCCAGCGCCCGATCCGCCCCTCGTCCCGGAGGCCGAGGCGACGCACCACAGGCGGAAGGGACCCGGATGGAGGAAGGGGGAGGATCGCCATGCGGAGACTCCGTCGGACGTCACTCCCCGAGGACCGCCCCCGGACAGGGAGCGATCCGGCCCCGCCTCGGGCGGGGCCCGGCCCGCGCGCTACTGCAGCAGGCGGTCGATGAAGCTCGTGCCGCTGTCGTCCTTGAGGAAGGACTGCTTGTTGAAGACGAGGAAGAAACGCTTGAAGTCCTCGTACTCCGACTTCATGGCCGCGATCATGTCGGCCTGGAAGAAGGTGTCGAGGAGCGGGGCGGTCGCGCGGTGATACAGCCGCCAGTCACACCCGTTGCTCAGGATGCCGTACTCGGTCCCCGTGGTGCGCAACAGGAAGTTCAGCTCGTCCACCGGGCTCACGTTGCTGCCGTCATCGATCTCGTCCTCGGCCAGCTCGGGCGCCTCGAACGTGTGCCCCCACTCCATCGCCCGGATCACCGAGATCGACTGGTGGAAGAAACCCGGGGTCCGGCGCAGCGGGAGTGCATCGTAGAACGTGGTCGCGTTCGGGAACGTCACGTAGTCCACGCGCGCCGTCTTGTCGCCGCCGATGTCGATCGGCTCGTGCACCGAGTACGTGTAGCCGAGCGCATGAAGCGTGGGGTTGAGCATGAAGAAGCGGGTCTCCATGGCCGTGGGGTTCCCGGCGAGGAGCGTGGCGTGCTTCTCGAAGGTCTCGCGCACGCGTTCGAAGGCTGCGCCGATCACCTCGTCGTTGGACCACTCGGGGGTCTCTTCCAGCGTCTCCAGCTTCTCGCCGCTCAGCAGCGGGCCGCTGTTGAGGAAAATCGCTCCTTCAGCCATGGGACTCTTCTCCGTTGGAAAACCTGAATTCAGGACGCCGATCGGGCATCCGGGTCACGGCAGGGCAAGGTCGACCCCACTTCCCGTGGCGTCGCACCGTCGTCTGCAGGGGTGCAGACAGGGGGCGGGATGTTCGGGCAAGGATGCGCCCGTGTCAAGGGGCTTTGCCCGCCCCGTCCCCGCGCACACCCCCCAGGTTCAGTCCCCCGCGGGTACCGGCGGGGGACCGGCGTCATCCGGATCGGGCGCCAGGTCCGCGTCTCCGGCATACCATGGACCCCCATCGCCCTGACCGTCCCCATCGCCCGCGGCGTCGGCCGACGTATCCTCAGCCTCGTCCGACCCGGACTCGCCCGCATCCCCGGATCCGGCCCCGACGGCGGCCGCATCCGATGCGGCCAGGTCGCGCCAGCGGGACGCCGCCTCGCCGTTCGACGGCGGCGGAGACGGCAGGGCCGTGGAATTCTCGGTGGCCTGGCGGACCAGATCGGCAAGCTGGGCCACGAACAGATCCTGACCCTCGATCCGCTGACGCGCCGCCTCGAGCACCTCGCGGGTGCCGGTCAGCTCCTCGACGAGCGCCTGAACCGCCGCATCCCCCGCCGTGCGCAGGGTCGCCATGGTCGACTGCGCCGACTCCAGCTCGCCGCGCAGGCCCTTGCGATCGGCCTTGACGTCCGCGTGCTTCGATCGAAGCTCCTCCAGCTCGCCGCGCGCCGTCTCCAGCTCACCCCGGGTCGACTCCAGCTCACCGCGGGTCGACTCCAGCTCACCCCGGACCGTCGCCAGTTCACCCCGGGCCGTATCCAATTCGCCCCGGGTCGACTCCAGCTCGCCGCGGGCCGTCTCCAGCTCGCCCCGGGTCGTCTCCAGCTCGCCGCGGGTCGTCTCCAGCTCGCCCCGAGTGGACTCCAGCTCGCCGCGCGCCGTCTCCAGCTCACCCCGAGTGGACTCCAGCTCGCCACGGGTCGACTCCAGGGACTCCTGCAGTTCATCCCGGGACGTCCGGGTCTCCTCGAGCTCCGTTCGGGTCGCGTCCAGTGTCTCCTGCAGGCCGTCGCGTTCGCCGGTCCGCGCCTCAAGGGTCTCCCGGGCCTCCCCGAGTTCCCTCTCGATGGATGCGTGCGCCTCGGTGCGCTCGGCGAGCTGCTCCTTCTCCCGCTCGAGCTGGTGCTCGAGGAGTTGATTGCGCTCACGGGCCGCTGCCGCTTCCTGCTGCACGCGGGCGAGCGTCTCCTCCTTCTCGGAGAGGATCTCCTCCTTTGCGGCAAGACTCTCCCGGGCCTCGGCGAGACCGCGGTCGACGACCTCCTTCTCCTCCTGAAGTTCGAGCACCTGGCGATCGCGGCTGAAAATGTCGTCCTTCAGCTCGAGGACTTCACGCTCCTTGCGGTTGAGGGTCTCGCGAAGGGTGAGGAGCTCCCGCGCCGACGGCGCGTTGCCGGCGTTCTTCGCGGCCTCGGCCGCCGCGGTCTCGGCGCGGGTCTCCGCCTCCTCGAGCCGCTCCTTCTGCCGATCGAGGGACTGCTGCAGCTCCTCGATCTGTCGCCGCGCCGCGCGCAGTTCCGCTTCCCGGCTCTCGGCGCTCTCGCGTTCCTCGCGCTCGGAAGCGCGGAGGGTTTCGAGCTGCTCCTTCGCGGCCGCAAGTTCCGACTCCTTCGCTTCGAGGCTAGACGTCAGGCCTGCCAGGGCCTCGGCGGAGCCCTCGCCCTCGGACGCCGAAGCAGCGGCCTGCGCGCGGGCATCGGCGAGGGCCTTCTCGGCCGCCGCGGCGGCAGCCTTCGCGGCCTCGATCTCCTGCTTCGCGGACTGTTCCGCCGCTCGCACAGCCTCCAGTTCCTCGCGCAGGCGGAGGAGCTCCGCATCGTCGACCGCCGGCGGCTCCGCCGCTGCAGGCTCCTCCACCACCGCCTCGACCCCGGGCGGCTCCGCGGTATCCGCTGCCTGGCGCTCGATGGCCGGCGTCTGCGCGGTGGGTCGCTCACTGGACGGTGGGCTGAACGACGCATCGAGGAGCGCATCCATCCGGGCATCCTCGTCCATCTCGTCGTCGGCGGCAGCCGGCTCCG
This sequence comes from Deltaproteobacteria bacterium, assembly GCA_007693585.1. GTDB lineage: Bacteria > Myxococcota_A > Bradymonadia > REDH01 > REDH01 > REDH01. Next base: position 2,198 of record REDH01000162.1, on the reverse strand, counting down.
GGGCCGTTGCGGGCTCCGCGGGCGGGGGCGTCTCCGCCGCTGCAGGCTCCGCGGGCGGGGGGTCCTCCACGACCGGGTCGTCGAGGTCGTCGAAGGACAGCAGGTCATCGGCGCTCAGGGCGTCATCGACCGTCTCCGCAGTGCCTTCGTCGAGCATCTCGATGTCCTCGAGACCGGCCTCGTCGAGCACCTCGATGTCCTCGAGACCGGCCTCGTCGAGCATCTCGATGTCCTCGAGACCGGCCTCGTCCAGCGCGGGATCGCCGAGCGCTTCGACCTCGGCGGTCTCGCGGTTGCTCGCGGGCTCGGCCTCATCGATGGTGATCTCGGCGTCGTCGAGGAGGAGAGCGTCGAGATCCTGAAGTTCGAGGAGATCATCCTCGCCGCCGGAGAGTTCGCGGTCGATGGCCTGCACGAGGGCGTCGTCGGCGACGGGCTTCTGGAAGTAGCCCTGGGCGGCGTCGGGACGCGAGCGGTGCTGTTCGAGGATGCCCGGCGGGGTGGAAGCGCTCAGCAGGAACACGGGAATGGAGGCCGTGGACGGGTCGGCCTTGAGCTCGCGGTTGAGGACGAAGCCCGAGGTCCCGGACAGCTCGACGGAGAGCAGGATGAGCCGGGGCTGGAACGCGTGGACGAGCTCGCGGGCCTCGTCGGCGCCGCTGACAACGTGTCCGGAGAGGCCGCGGCTGTCGAGCAGGCCTTCCAGGTGGCTGGCGGTGTCGAAATCACTTTCGACAATCAGGACATCGACCGACATGGTTCACCTCGTCGCGGGAGCGGCCGGGCACGGGGTCGCGTGGGCCGCGGGACGGCCCGCCCACGCAGGGGGATTGCGGCCGCTCGGATACAGTGGGGGAGTGTACGTCCGCGAGAATTGCGTTGTCAACGAATCCACCGGTCTGGACGCGCCCCGTCCCATCGGCGCTGCGGGTCACTTCAGGAGGCGCTGTTCGGCGAGTTCGAGCAGTCGGCCCGGGCTGGTGGGATCATCGGCCACGCCTGCGTGGCCGATGTGGACGGCGAGCGGGAGTCCGCGCCCGTGGAGGGAGGCGCCGAGGGTGCTGCGCAGGCGCTCGGCGGCGGCGAGGGCGCCGTCCCGCTCGGTCTCGGGGAGGAGCCAGGCGAAGACGTCGCGCCCGATCCGGGCGACGACGTCGGCGTCGCGGAGATCGGCGGCGAGCAGATCGGCCAGCTCTTCGGTGATCGAGGCCACGACGGAGGACGACAGCCGGTCGAGCTGGGCGCCGAGCCCCTCGACGCGCAACAGGACAAGGGAGAGCGGACGGCCGTAGCGGCGTGCACCGGCGAGCTGTTCGCGCAGCCGGGCGAGCAGGTAGCGGCGGTTGTACAGGCCGGTCTCCGCATCGAAGAGGGCCACGGAGGCGATGCGGGCCCGGGTCAGCCCGGGTTCGGTCCGGCCAGGCTTGGGCGTGCGCCCGAGCCGGTACGCGAGCTCGGCCTTGCCGGCGTCGCGGCTGACGGGATCGGCGCCGGACAGCGCGGCCGCCTCCTGCCAGGCGACGCGCTCGGCCTCTGCGGGGAGGCTGACCACCACCCGCACGTCGGGAGACCGTCGCTCGACGTCACGGAGCGCCGCGCGCAGCGTCGGCGACAGCGGCCAGCCCGCGAGGACCAGATCCCCCGCCTGCAGCTCGTGCATCAGGTCCGCGGGATCGTCGTGCAGGACCATGGGCGCGGCGCCGAGAGCGTCTCCCAGCGCGAGGGGCCAGGAGGTGGATGTACCGATCAGGTGGATGCGCATCGAATTCACGCCCCTGCAGTTGCGGAGTTGCGTCCGAGCATAGCGGATGGTGCCGTCCACGCCAACCGCAGCGTGCATCGTCAGTCCCACCACCCCTCGTGGAACCACCCCGCCGGCCACGGGACCACGAACAGGCGCAGCCATCCGCCACCGTCCACCCGGGTGTCCCAGTAGATCCGCACGCGCGCCTCGTCCCACCACCCCCCGCTGACCGGCCAGGGTCCCCCGACCTCCCGCACCCGGCACCAGCGCCCGCCCAGGTGCACCTCCTGCGGACGCCCCGCGCCATCGGTCCGCACCCCCACCGGGCGCGGCGGCCGCAGCAGCCGATAGGCCGGCGCGAGCTCTCCCGGCGGCGCCCCCGCCCCGCCGGCCCCCAGCGGCGACAGCACCCCCCCCCCCTCCCCCCGCACCACCGTCCCCGGCACCACGCCCC
>REDH01000160.1 GCA_007693585.1 Deltaproteobacteria bacterium | reverse complement strand
GTTGGGGATGCGCAGGAGCTGGCTGGGGCGGAGGCGGTAGACGGCGGCGGCGGAGCGGGCGTCGGCGTCGGCGAGGGCGACGACGCGGTGGGCGAGGGGGTAGGCGGCGCGGGCGGAGGCGAGGAGCTTCCGGGCGGCGGGCGCATCGTAGATGCGGTGGTCGGCGGAGGGGGCGAGGAGGGTGCCCGGGTGGTGGGCGATGCGGACGACGGTGCGGGGTCGCGGGGTGCAGGCGAGGCCGGCGAGGACGAGGGCGGGGGCGATGGTGTCGAGGGAGGCGAGGATGGCGTCGGGCCGGATGCGGGCGACCCGGGCGGCGAGGCGGCACACCTGGGCGGGCTGGCGCCAGCCGGCCGCGGGGGCGACGGTGGCGATGTCGTCGAAGGCCGGGCGGAGGGTGCCGTCGGTCGAGCAGGCGGCGACGTGCACATCGACGTCCCGGGCGGCGAGCCAGCGCGCGAACCGCAGGGTCCACAGCGTGGCGCCGTTCTCGGTCAGCTTGGAGATCCCCAGGAGGATGCGCATCCCTTCCCTCGCGTGGTCCGGTCCGGTCCGCGGTCCGGCCTCCGCGGAGGCTACCCCCGACACGTCGCCGCGTCCAATCCACTCCCGCGGCCCTTTTCACGGGGCGGCGGCTCGTCCACAATGGAGGGGGTGCGCATGGCTCGCGCCCGCCCGGGCCCCCGCGGCTCCTGTCCGCACGACCCGCCCGGCTCTCCGGGCGGGTCCGGTGGGTCGCGAATGGAGTGGAGCACCCGTGACCCCGCAGACATCGCCCGACCCGCTCACCCTGCTGCGCACCGTGCTCGACACCGTCCGCGGCGCGGGCCTCGACCCCTGGCTCGACCAGGGCGCCCTGCTCGGCATCGTCCGCAGCGGCGAGCTCATCCCGTGGGACACCGACATCGACCTCGGCGCGTGGGAGAGCGAGTGGTTGCCCGTGCGCGACCGCATCACCGAGCGGCTCGAGGCCCTCGGCTGTCCCGTGTTCGACGGCGGGACCGCCGTGGCCATCTTCCCGCCCGCCGGCGACGGAGCGCTCGTGGTGACCCTGCGGCTGTTCACCCGCGGGGCGGACGGCCACGCCCACAGCGCCTTCTTCCGCCTGCACGAGCGCCGCCCCGGCGGTGTGCCCCGCCCGCTGCGCCAGCGGGTGCGCATCCGAAGCCTCGCCACCCTGCTCGCCGTCACCAAGGCCGCACGCCTCCGCCCGGGGCGTGCCGACCACGCGCTCCCGGGACTGCGTCGCCGCCTCGCCGCCCTCGGACGCCGCAGTCCTCTCGACCCGTCCCTGCGCCGGATCGAACGCCGCCTGCGCAACTCCCTCCTGCGCGCGGGCGGGACCGTGCCCGTCCGCGTCCCGCTGCGCTTCCTCGACCCCCCGGGCGCGCTCCGCTGGCGCGGGTTCCACTTCCCCGTGCCCGCCCCCGTGGACGAATACCTCGCCTTCAAGTATGGCGAGGACTGGCGCATCCCCCGCCGCCAGTGGGATTACCTCGCCGAGGACGGGGCCGCCCGGAACGCTCCCCCCGCACGCAACCGACCCTGACCCGCTCCCATGATCCAGCGCGTCTACTCCCGCCTCCGCGGCCGATACCGCCAGCTCTACGCCGCCCGCACGCGCTTCGTGCTCGACAGCATCGACGCCACCGACAGCGTCCTCATCCTCGGCGCCCGAAAACGCTTCGTCGACCGCGTCGACCCCCGCCACGCCTTCCAGTTCGTGTTCCTCGCCCGCACGCCCCCCGCCTGAATCCCCGCTCCCGACCTCGACGCCCTGCCGGCGAAGCCTCAGGAGAGGGCCAGGCTCCGCTTCACCACCTCCGCCAGCACCGCCTCCGTCACCGGCACCATCAGGTTGTCCGACCGGCCCGGCGCATGCATCTCGCCGACGAGGGCGAGCACGGCCGCGTGGTCCTGCGGAAGGGACTCCGCCAGCGCCTCCGAGAGGCCGCATCGCTCCAGCAACTCCGCGAGCGCCGACCCGAAGGCCTCGACCGAGCCGTGACCCGTGGCGCGCGCGAGGCGGGAGAGCCGCCCGTCGTCCGCGCCGGCGCACGCGGACCAGACCGCCTGCATCGAGAACGCGCAGGCCAGCCCGTGAGGCGTGCCGAAGTGCAGGGTCAGCGGGTAGGAGATCGCATGACACAGGGCCGTGCGCGTCTGCGCGATGCACACCCCGGCCAGCACGCTGGCCTCGGCCATCCGGTGCCGGGCGCCGAGGTCGTGCGGCCGCTCCAGAACCTGCGGAAGCGCCTCCATGGCGAGGGCCACCGCGCGCGCGGCGAGGGCCTCCGTCCACGGCGTCGCCTCCCGGCTCCAGACCGACTCGAGGGCCTGGTTCAGCGCATCGAGCCCCGTCGATCGCGTGACCGCCGGTGGCATGCTCGCCATGAGCACCGGGTCCACCACCGCCTCCGCCGGGAACGCCGCCGGGCCGGACAGGGACCGCTTGCGCATCCGCGCCGTGTCCCAGATCGTGGCGAAGGGGGTGACCTCGCTGCCCGTCCCCGCCGTCGTCGCCACCGCCACGACCGGCAACCAGCCCGCCTCCGGGATGGGCTCGCCCGCGCGGAACCATCGGTGGAGCGATCCACCGGTGCCGAGCATCGCCGCGAGCGCCTTGCCCGCATCCATCGCCGAGCCCCCCCCGATGGCGAGCACTCCCTCGATGCCTTGCCCGCGAAGCGCATCCGCGGCCACATCCAGCGCGTCGAGATCCGGGTTCGGGGTCACCTCGGCGAATACCGCCGCCTCCCGCGGCCACCAGGGCTCGGCGTCGGCCTGCAGGCGGGCCCACTGGCCCGGGGTGCAGACGATCAGCGTCCGGCCCCGCAGCAGGTCCGGCACGCGGTGTCGGGCGTCCCGGCCGAGGTGCAGGCGCGTGGGACAGTGGAAGGTGTGCAGGGTCATGAGCGCTCCGGAGGCGCGCGTGGCGCGGTGGGTGGGGAGGTGCCTGGGCGCTCTGCGTGGTCCGTGCCACGGCGCGTGGCGTGGGGTGCCGGACCACCGCCGCAGGGCGCTGGCCGGGCAGCCGGCTTCCCGGTACCCCACCCGGACCATACCACGGTGGGCACGCGCGTCACCCCCCGCCGTCCGCCGCCGGAGCATCGCCCGGCTCGCGGCTTGCCATGGACGTTCTCCGCGTTTCCCCACGCACCGCGCTCTCGGCCGCGCCGATGCGGCTGATTGCGCGGCCATCGCCCGGCTGCTGATGCGCCTGAGCGTCCTGCGCGTTCGCGCTTGTGGCCCCGCCGCGGCAGGGCTATCGAACCTGCCGGGTCTTCCACCCGCCGCCGCCCCGGCCACCCGGGCCTCCGGCTGCCGCCCCGCCCTCCGTCCCGCCCCCCCCCGTCCCACTCCATGCACCACTGTCCCCAGTGCGGGTCCACGCTCCCCGCGGAGCCCCTCCTCCCCGACCCCGGCGGCCGCTTCGATGGCCACTTTGCCTGCGCGTCCTGCGGCCTCGTCTCCCTCATGCCCGTGCAGACGCCGGACGAGATCGCCGCCCTCTACACCACGAAGGGCAACGTCGAGCTCCTCGCCGCCGAGGAGGCCCGCGTCCCCATCGAGCGCCGCCTGGACCGCATCGCCGCCCTCGTCGGCCCCCCCGACGGCCGACTCCTCGTCGAGATCGGCGCCGGCCGCGGGGACTTCCTCGCCGCCGCGCAGGAGCGCGGATGGCGCGTCGCGGGCATCGAGCCAGCCTCCTCCGGTGTCGAGGCCGCCCGCCACCGCTTCGGCATCGACCTCGAACGCGGCATCTTCACCCCGGATTCCACCCTCCCCGAGCCCGCCGACGTCCTGTGCGCCTGGGACGTGCTCGAGCACTGCCTCGAGCCCCACCGCATTCTCGAGGCCATGCTCCGCGCCGTCCGCCCCGGCGGCCTCGTGCTCCTGGCCGTGCCCCACGTGGAGGGTCTCCCTGCCCGCCTGCTCCGCAGCCGCTGGCGCTACCGCATGGTGCCGAAGCACGTGCACTTCTTCCCCCGCCGCTGGTTCGACGACCAGGCCGCGCGCCACGGCGCCGCCGTCGTCGACGTCCAGCCCTTCCTCAAGGCCCACGCGGCCGTCCAGGCCCTCGTGCCCACCCGCGCCGCCAGACGCGTGCGCAGGCTGATGAAGGCCGCCAGCCACGTCTCCCCCGACCGGTCCCCCGCCGCGCGCGCCCCGTCCGAGCCCTCCCCCGAGCCCGTCCGCCTCGCCGACATGCCCCCCGCCCGCCGCGCCGTGCGCCAGCTCGTGCTCCGCATCAACCAGCGCCCCGTCCCCCTCGCCGTCGCCGACCTCATCGACGTCGCCCTGCGCCGCGAGGGCTGACCCCCTGCCGGAGTCCTACTGCCCGTCCGGGATCAGCGACAGGAGATCGCGGATGGACATCAGCTCCTCCTCCACCCCGCCCGCGCACCCCTCCTGCAGGATCCGCGTCGCCACCCGGGTCATCGCCGGCCACGCCGCGCGCAGCAGGTGGTTCGCGTAGATCACCACGTTCACCCCCGCGTCCGCCAGCTTCGCCTCCGGCACGTGCGGATACGCCGTCGGCACCACGAACAGCGGCCGCCGATCCGGCTCCTTCCCGTACGCCTCGCAGAACCGCAGCACCTCCGCTCCCCCCGGCTGCCGGCTGTGGATCAGGATCCCGTCCGCCCCCGCCTCGATGTACGCCCGCGCACGCTCCAGCGCCTCCTCGTGCGGACGGCCGAGGATCAGGCTCTCGATGCGCGCCACGATCATCATCTGCCCGGTGACCTGCGCCTGCCGCCCCACCCGGATCTTCTCGCAGAACTCCGCCACCGGCGCCTGCGTCTGCGCCACCTCCGTCCCGTACAGGCTGTTGCGCTTGAGCCCGACCTTGTCCTCCACCACCACCGCCGAGACCCCGTACCGCTCCAGCGTCCGCACCGTGAACCCGAAGTGCTCCGGACGGCCCCCCGTGTCCGCGTCGTACACGATCGGTCGCGTCGTCACCTCCACGATCTCGTTCACCGTCTGCACCCGGCTCGTGACGTCCACCGCCTCGATGTCCGGCTTCGCCTTCGACGTCGAGTCCGTCAGGCTCGACAGCCACATCCCGTCGAACTCCCGCACCCCGCTGGTCTCCTCCAGCCGCAGGTGCTCCACCAGCAGCCCCGTCATCCCGTTGTGCACCTCCATCAGCCGCACCAGCGGCTTCACCGCCAGCAGCCGCCGGAACCGGTTGATCCGCGCCCCCGGCGTGATGCCCTGCCGCGCCAGCTCCCGATTGAGCCGCGTCGACGAGATGTCCGGGGTATAGGGGACCTCCACGAGCTCCCCGCCCCACTCGGCCAGCACGTCGATGACACGCTGCCGCGTCGCCGCCTGCACCCCGTCCCGCCAGTCGTCCCCGTGCACCACGTAGTCCGGCCGCAGGGACAGCAGGTTCGCCGAGTAGTCCAGCGTGTCCTGCGGCACCACGTCCGCCACCCCCTTGAGCGCCTGCACCACCTCGCGCCGCTGCTCCCATGTCATGGTCGGGAGGCGCTTGTACGACGCGATCGCCGCGTCCGTCAGCAGCCCCACCGTCACCTCGCCCAGCGCGGCCGCGTGCCGCAGCACGTTCAGGTGTCCCGGATGCACCAGGTCCGCGCTCATTCCCACATACACCCGCTTCGTCATGCTCGATCACTCCTCGGCCGCCTCACGGCCTTCCCGAACTGCCACACCGCCGCCAGCCAGAACAGCGCCCCCGCACCCCACAGCGCCTCCCGCGCGAACCCCACCGCCACCACCGCCGGGAAGAACAGCCGGAACGGCTCGAACAGGCCGAAGCGCACCGCGCCCCGGCGTGTCTCGCGGACCACGCTGTAGCGCCGCCGGTCATGCACCGCCGCACGGCGCGCCGGCCGGACCACCGCGTCCGCCGCATAGAAGTAGAACAGCACACCGGTGGCCGCCACCGCCGCCGCGAGCGTCGCCTCCGCCCCCGTGCGCGCCAGCGCCCACGCCGCCGCCCCCACGAACCCGAGCTCCGTCAGCCGGTCGAGCAGCATGTCCAGCGCTGCACCCTGCGGGCTCCCGCGCCCCGTGTACCGCGCCAGATCCCCGTCGAGGGCGTCGAGCTGCCCCGACCACAGCGCGAGGAGAAGCACCGGCGCCGCTGCCCAGACCTGACCCGACACCACCGCCCAGGCCATCAGCGCCGCGCAGCACAGCGCCACCGCGAACGAGGCCACCGTCACCGCGTTCGGGCTCACCCCCCACGCCGCCACACGACCCACCACCCGCCGGTTGAGCGGGTTGAACACCCACAGCGTCACCGGATAGTCCGCCGCCCGATCCAGCCGGGCCAGCCGCTCCCCGTGCGAAGCCTCCCGGGCCTCCCCTGCGCCGTCCTGCGCCGTCATCCGGCCTGTTCTCCCGCGTCCGTGTCCGCCCCCGCCCACACGCCGCGAGCGTATCCCCATCCCCCCCGCATCACAAGCCATCCCGGCACCCGGGCAGCTCCGCCTCCACGCCCGGCCCGTCCGTCAGGGAGGACACCCCTCCAGCACCCGGTCCAGCGCGCCGCCAAGCCGGCACCGCAGCGCCGTCAGCTCCGCGGACGAGCGGTGGTCCAGGCCCTCCACCAGCACCAGCGCCTCCTCCAGCCGACCCTGCGTCGCCAGCGCCAGCGCCAGCGTCACCGGCGCCTCCGTCGACCCGGGCGCCCGCTCCACCCACGCGCGGGCATGACGCTCCACCGCCACCGCATCCTCCGCGTCCATCGCCAGGCGCGCTCCCAGCTCGTGCCCGCGGGGCCGCTCCGGGAACCGCTCGCGCATGGCGCGGGCCACCTGCCCCACCAGCTCCGCATCCCCCACGATCCACGCCGATCCCGCGAGGGCCTCCAGCGTCACCCAGTCCTCCCGCGGGTGCGACCCCGCCCACGCATCCCGCGACGGACGCAGCACCTCCACCGCCTCGTCGTGCTCCCCCGCCAGATGCAGGAAATTGCCGAGGTTGTACCGCGCGCGCAGGTTCGCCGGCGCCTCCGCAAGAATCGCCCGGTTCAGCGTGAACTCGTCCGCCCACACCGCGTTGCGCGCCGCCGTCTGCACCGCCAGCACCGGCACCAGCAGCGCGGGGACCCACGGCAGGAGCCGAAACACCCGCCCCCCCCGCCGGCCCAGCCCGTCCAGCAAAGCCACCCCCCCCAGCACCAGCCCGAACAGCGGCAGGTACAGGTAATGCTCCGCAAACAGCTCGTGATGCGGAAACACCTGCGCGCTCGGCGCCAGCGCCACGAACCAGAAGAGCAACCCCCACGCCAGCAGGTGCCCCGAACGCCACAGCGCCGGAACCAGCGCCGCCACCCCGCCCACCACCCCCAGCGCCAGCAGCACCCGACCCTCCCCGAACCCCGCCGCCAGCGGGATCGTCTCCGGGTAGTAGTCCCCCACCAGCGGCACCACCCCCAGCCCCAGGCCCAGCGCCCGAAGCTGCAGCACCACCGCCGTCGCGTAGTGCGACACCGGACCCCCGCCCCACCAGCCGTCCAGCAGGCTGTAGTCGAGAAACACCCCCCGCCACAGCACCAGCAGCACCGCAAGCACCACCCCCACCATCCCCACCCGCGCCAGCACCGGGTGCTCCGCCGCAAACGCCCCTGGCGAACGCGTCCGCAACTGCCACGCCAGCCACAGGAACGGCACCGCCACCGCCACCTCCTTGCTCAGCGCCGCCAGCACGAAGGACGCACCCCCCAGCGCCCACCACCCCGCACGCGCTCGCCCCGCACTCTCCTCCCCGCGCAGCAACGCCGACAGCGACAACAGCGAGAACAGACCCACCAGAATGTCCCGCCGCCCGGACACGTACGTCACCGAGTCCGTCTGCACCGGATGCAGCGCCCACAGCAACGCCACCCCCAGGCCCAGACCCCACGCCGCCACCGCCCCCCGACCCGTCCGCAACAGCACCAGCGCCGCCAGCCAGAACGCCGCGCACGCCGCCAACCAGTGCCAGAACACGTTGCCCACCTTGTGCGCCGCGAACGCACCCCCCGACACCACGTGCTCCACATGGTACGTCCAGAACCGCACCGGCCGATACGCGCACGAATGGTCCGACACGAACGCCACCGTCCGCGACAACCGCTCCAGATCCCCGAAACAACGCTGCGGGACCACCAGATAGTGATCGTCGAACACCGGGGCGCCCCCCCACGACCCCCACCACGTCGCCCCGATCGCCACCCCGAGGACCATGACCGCCACCGCGCTCGCCGACCACCGCCACGGAAGCCCCACCGCGGCCCCCCCCCCCGACGGACGCTCCCGCAGGAAGCGCACCACCCACGCGCCACGCGCGGCGGCGCCGCGATCCCGGTCGGTGCTGTCGGGCTGCTCGCCGCTCACGGTCGCTACTCCCCTGAATCCATGCCCCGGCCCGCCGCCCCGCCGCGTGCTCCTACGCCGTCCGCACGCCGGAGGCAACGGCACAGGCGCTCATGATGCGCCCGCCCCGACCCACCATCGCCCCCCCCCGCGCCCGAGGCAACGCCCCCCGTCCACGATCCGTCCGCGTCGCACGAGCGTCGCCCCCCGCGCGCCGGAGGCAACGCCCCTGCGCCGCCACCGCCCCGCACCGTGGCCCGCTCCCCCATCGATGTGGGGCATTTCGCCCGACACCAGGGGTCATATGCTCCCCTCCCCGACCCCGGGAAGGAAGGTCTGTACACCATCGCCACACCTGTCGCGCGTACACCGCGTTGGCACGGCCCGTGCTTCCGGAAGGTCGCAGGGAGGCACGCACCATGGAGCGCGCCCTCCGGCAGACGCGGTGACCCCTGCGACGCCTGACCAGCCCGCGGACCACCGCACGACAAATGACCCCGACCTCGCCGCATGGCCCCTGCCGCGCGGACCGTCCCCCTTTTCCGCCATGGATGTCCCGATGACCGCATACTCGGATGACTTCGCCGCCCGCGTGCCCTGGCTCGCACCCCACACCCCGCGAACGACCCCGATGCTCCGGGGCGCATCGGGGAGCTTCCCCCGGGTTGCCTCCAACGCCCTCGACGAGGACCTCCGGGACCTGCCCATCGTCCCGCTCCTCGCACCCGCCGGCGCCATCCGAACATGCGACGCATTCCTCGCCACCGTCGAGGCGCTCCTGGACCCGAACAGCCCAGTCTCCATCCCCATCAGCACCACCCTCATCGAGCGCGCCGTCGATCCCGTGGCATGCGGCAACACCCCCTGGCCGTGGGCCATGCCCGGCGCCATCGATCACCCCCGCGCGCTCGATGTCCAGCGACGCATGGCCGCCGGCGAGCTGCCCGGCCCCGAGGAGCGCGCCACCCTCGCCGCCGCCGCCCTCGTCGGCCTCGCCGCCTCCGCCGCCATCGACCCCACCCTCCGCGGCCCCGCTCTCCTGCTCGACCTCCAGGAGCGCGCCGGCCTGATGACACCGGCCCTCTCCGCCATCGACCTCCTCGCCGTCGCCGCCGCCTGGACCGAAGAGGACCGCCCCCACCCCACCCCCGTCCCGCGCCCCCTCGACGACCTCGCCCCCCACGTCGACCACGTCCACTGCTTCCAGCGCTGCGACCTCGGCAGCCGCGACCTCTGGCTCCCCATGCCCGGCGAAGGAACACGCCCCAGCCTCGACCGACTGCGCGACATGCACGCCGCCGTCCAGCAGCTCCTCGATGCCCCCTCCCGACCGCAACCCCCCCTCCTCGTGACCTCCGCGGACGCCGTCCTCGTCCTCCTCGCCTCCGAGGACTCCGCCTGCCTCCTCATCGCCCCCCTCGCCAGCATGGGTCTCCTCGCCCGCCGCCTCCAGCGCGGCGCCCCGACCACCCCCCGATGCCAGCCCTGAGCTCCGCGGCGCCTCCAC
>REDH01000189.1 GCA_007693585.1 Deltaproteobacteria bacterium | reverse complement strand
GCTCCGTGGGAGGCGGCTCCGTGGGAGGCGGCTCCGTGGGAGGCGGCTCCGTGGGGTCCGGGTCGTTGGCGAGCAGCGGCGAGACCATGAAGAGCGCGGCGACCAGCGCGGCGAGCGGGAGGAGCCTGGGGAGGAGGGTGCGGGTCATGCGCGAGGCCGGTGGGCAGGGGAGGGCGCGGCGGTCATCGCTGCGCATCGGAGGGATCGTAGGGTGGTGCGATGGACGACTCAAGAGGGGGGGAGCGGGTTCATTTCCTCGAGCACGGCGCGGCCGATCTCCGCCCAGGTCAGCCCGCCCAGCATCGGGGCGAGGGCGAGCAGGCCCGCCATGGCCACGAGGAGCAGGACCGAGATCATGTCGCCGCGGCCCCACTGCATCACCCAGGGACGCACCACGTGGACGGGAAGCGGCCGCCCGGTGGTGCCAATCAGGACCTCGCCCACGTCGTCTCGGACGTCCTCCGGCAGACTCGCCTGGACGGGGCCGCCCGTCCCGTCCTGCGCATCGACCTGGGCGGATCCGGTGAGTCCATCGCCGTCCGCTGGCGGGTCGTCGCCGTCCACCTTGCGGCCGTCTGCCGCATGGTCCGGGCCGGACGCCGGGGCATCGGGGCGACCGGTCCCGTCCTCCTCCGGCTCGCCGTCGTCCTCCCCGTTCTTCTGTCGCTCGAGGATGCGTCGGGTGCCGCTCCAGGCGATCATCATCTCGTCAACGGTCATGAGGAAGCCGCGGATGCCGCGCTGCCACGCGACGATCCGCGCCGCGCCTGCGGTTCCGGCGCGGGCGGCGGCGCCCAGGCCGAGGAGCCCGAGCACCACGTCGGTGTAGACGACGATCACCAGGGCGAAGAGCAGCAGGGCGAGATCCAGCTTCAGCTCCCAGAGGATCCGGCCGGCGACCCAGCGGGGATTCGGGTGCAGCCGGCGCTGGCGGGTCCACTCGAGGGCGGCGTGCATGCCGATGAGCGCCAGCAGCCAGAACAGGCTGACGAAGACGCTCAGGACGACCGAGAGCACCAGATAGGGGCCCAGGAAGCTCCAGCGGTGATCATGCTCCTCCACCCAGAGTACGGCGGGGTGGGCTGTTGGCCGGGGACGCATCGGGAAGGGCGCTTGGTCGGTGGCGTCGGGGAGGTCGGCGGCCCGCTTTCCCGGGGATTGGAGTTGACGCCGTCCGGCGGTCACGGTTTAGTCCCCGCGCGGGCGCGCGACGTGCAGGCGCCCTCCCAGTCTTTCACCGGAAGACACCCATGGCCAGATCCTTGATCCCCCGCATCGAGCTCCGCAACGAGGAGCCCACCTACCTCATCCTGGTGGTCCTCGTCCTCGTCGTGCTCTTTCTGGTTCCCCAGGGACTCGTGAGCTTCGTCCCGGCCGACGCCGAAGAGCCGCCCGCCGAAGCGCCCGCGGAGCGCGAGGCACCATGAGCGCGCCGCGTACCCGCGGCCCCGCGCCCGACGCCCCGCGCACCCCGTCGGCGCTCCTCGGCCCCGCGCTCGCCCTCGCGCTGCTCGCGACCGCCTGCGGAGACGGACGCCCCGACACCACGGGGGAAAGCACCCCCAGCGCCGAAGCCGCGCCCGACGCCGCCGACACACCCCCCGCCGCCGAAGAGGCGCGCCGCATCCTCGCCGAGGAGACCGACGCACTCTGGGCCTCACTCCTCCCGGAGATGCTGCCGGCCAATGCCCTCGAGAACCTCCTCGTCGGCACCACCGAGACCGTCCCGCTGCGCCGCCGGCTCTTCCTCGCCCACCTCTACGCCGGGCGCGAGTTCCGACCGCTCTTCTTCCGGTACGGCGAGCCCACCCCCCGAACCGACGCCCTCATCGACGCCGTCGCACACGTCATCGACCAGGGTGTCGACCCGACCACGTACCTCGACGACACCCTGCTCGACGCCCTCGAACTGCAGGCCCGCGTGGCCCGCGCCTGGACACACCGTCCCTCCCTCCAGCTCACCGACGAGCTCGCCGAGACGGTGCTCCCCTTCCTCGACCGCGTCGACCCCGACAACGACCCCCGAACCGTCGCCCGACGCGCCCTGCGCGCCGCACTCGCCGACACCGCAGAAGACGGGACCTCCGCCGGCACCCTCGCCGACCTGCACGCCCTGCACGAACTCCGACTGCGCCTCGAGCTCGAGCGCCGCGGCGCCGATGCCGCCGCCGAAGCCCTCCTCGCCGACCTCTACCTGCGATACGCCTTCGACCTCCGCCATGCCAACGTCCGCATGTTCCGCGGAAACGTCTCCGAGGAAGAACGACGGAACATCGTCGCCGAGCGCATGGAAGGCGCCTTCGCCGCCCTCGCCGCGGCCCGGACCGCCGACGCCGTCCGCGAGCTCGTGCTCGACGAACTCCGCCCGCAGCACCAGCAGTACGCGCCCCTCATGGCCGAGCGCAGACGCTACGCCCGGATCGTCGCCGAGGGCGGATGGCCCGAAGTGCGACCCTTCGACGTGGCCCCCGGACGCAGCCACTCCCGCATCCCCCTCCTGCGCGAACGACTCCGCATCGAAGGCTACTACCATGGCGACACCGGCGAAGGACTCGACGTCAGCGACCGCCTCGACGATGCCCTCGTCCAGGCCATCCGGGAGTACCAGGAAACCCACCAGATGGACGTCACCGGCGGCTTCTACAACATGTTCTGGCAGAGCCTGAACATCCCCGCCGAACACCGCCTCGCGCAGATCGATCTCACCCTCGAACGCTGGCGCGAAAGCCGGATCGGAGACGAGGACTACTTCGTCTTCGTCAACATCCCCGACTTCCACGCCGAGGTCTGGCGCGACGGACAGCGCGACATGCGCTTCGGCGTCGTCGTCGGAAACAACCGACGCGTCTGCAACCCCCGAACCAACCAGATGGAAATGATCAACGCGACCCCCGAGGACGCGTTCATGATGACCTACATGGTCCTCAACCCCTACTGGTACATCCCCCGACGCATCGTCGAGGACGACCTCCTGCCCCAGCTCCTCGAGGATCCCGAGTTCTTCGAACGAATGGGATACGAACGCTACGTCACCGCCGATGGCGTCGAGCTCGTCCGGCAGATCCCCGGAGACAACAACGCCCTCGGGCGCATCAAGTTCATGTTCCCGAACACCCACAACGTCTACATGCACGACACCCCCCAGCGGGCCCTCTTCGGTCGCGAAATCCGACAGGCCTCGTCCGGATGCGTCCGCGTCTCCGAACCCATGGAGTTCATGCAGTACCTGCTCGAACACGACGGCCAGTGGGACGAGCGACGCATCCAGAGGATCTTCGACTCCCTCCAGGAAACCGGCATCGTCCTGCGCTCCCCCGTGCCCGTCTACTTCGAGTACTACGTCGTGCGCACCGATGACCAGGGCCGGGCCAACTTCCTCGCCGACATCTACCGGCGGGACCGCGCCAGGCTCGACCCCGACTACGACCCCACCGAACCCTGCGAGATCCAGCGGCCCGAACGAAGGATCGTCCTCAGCGAGGACGGCCGCGCTCTCCTGCGGGACGCCGAAGGAAACCTCTTCGATCCCGAGGGCAACCCTCTCGACGAGGACGGCAACGTGATCATCGCCGACACCCCGCCCGGCGATGGCGAAGCCTACAACGCCGCACCCCCGGAGGCCGAGGCCATCGAGGGCGGCATCCCGCTGCCGCCGCCACCCGCCGAGATCCCCGACCCCGCCGAGTTCGCGGATCCCACCGAGGACGCCGGGGAGTAGGTTCGCCCCACCCGGCGCAGACGCGGCTGCCGACGAGGACCCGTTTCGCCCCGCACCGTGCAGGCGCCCGGGACCACGTTCACTCCGCCCTGCAAGGGCACGCTCTCGGACCCGGGCACATGGCCGGCCCCCTCCCCGAACCGCGGTCGGTGACCCGTGCGGGTCAGGAGAAGTCGACGGAGACCGCGAACTCGTGGCCGAGCTCCCGGATCATCTCGGCCTCCTCGAGCTTGTCCACGAACCGGCGCGGGATGCGCCGCGCACCGCACGCCGCACCGAGGATCGACCCGACGATGGCGCCGTTGGTGTCCGTGTCGCCACCGGCATTGACCGTAGCCAGCACGCCCCCCTCGAACTCCCAGGGACGGCTCGCCAGCAGGGCGATGATGAACGGGATGGACGCCCACGCGTGATGGGTCGCTCCATGCGAGAGCTCGGCCAGCTCGTCCGCGTCGGAGTCGAGGGCGTCGGAGAGCTCGCTCAGGTGCTGGCTGATCGGCTCGTCCGTCGTGCCGATGGTTCCCGCCAGCTCGGACTCCGCCCAGGCCGCCTCCTCCATGAGGCTCTCGTACCGATCCGCCTCGGGTTCCCAACGTCGGGGTGCATCCAGCGCGTCCTGCACGAGGAGGCCCACCAGATAGGCCCCCACCGCCGAGCGGGGATCATGGTGGGTCATCACGCTCACCGCGCAGCAGTGGTCGAGCAGCGAGGCGCGATCCTCGCCGCGGAGGTGGCTGACCGCCGCGATCGGGGCGATCTTCGCCGCCACCGCGTTCGCCGCACCCCCGAGCTTTCCGGAGCGCGTGCGGGGCGTGCCCTGGGCGAGGCGACGGCAGGACTGCTTCGTGGTCGCATCCCAGCCCCGGAGCTCGAAGTTCTCGAACGCGTGAACGTGCGCGGAAGCCACGGCATCGTGATCGACCCCGCGCTCGCGCACCAGACTGCGGGTGATCGCCAGGGTGAGCTGCGTGTCGTCGGTCCAGCAACCCGGACGCAGCCGGCGCAGCGAACGCAGCACGTGCGGCTGCGGCGCCAGGTAGTCCCGAATCCCCCCGAGCCGGTGAATGGCGCGAAGGATCTCGTCGTTCTCCACCCCCTCGACGGGCATCCCGAGCGCATCCCCGATCGCGCAGCCGAGCAGCAGGCCGGTCAGGCGATCGGACGGTTTGAACGCACCGCGCCGCTGGCCCGAAGCAGCGGGCTCCGGCATGGTCAGCATCCCCGGATCCTCCGCCTCGCGGCGGGCGGAAAGGGTCTCCAGGAGGCCGGTGGGCAGTCGATGGCGGGCGTTCTTCATGGCGCGTCCCTCTCGTGCTCGGGGTGCTCGACAACAGGCAAGGACCGAACGGACGGAGTCTCCCCACATGCGTACGGCCAACCATCGGCATCCTGCGCTCCCGCGCGCCGACCCGTCCTCCGCAACCCGGTCGGGCCGGCGAGGGGCAAGGGCGTGTGCTGCAGGGACAAGGTGCTTGACATCTGTGGGTGTCCTCCTCCGTACACCCCCCGTCCTACCAGACGAATTCTGGAGGTGTCACGTCAAAATGATGACTTTCGACGAGAATTCCCGACCCGTTCACTGGGTATTCTTGTGCCGCTCGGGGCCCGCATCGCCCAGGATGTGTCCCGGAGAGTGAAAGTGTGTAGCGAAACCGGCGGGTTGGGATTTGACGCGATGCGACTACCCGCCCCGCACCAGCCACCGCTCACCGACGCCCGCATGGGCCAGCCGAACCATCCAGGCGGCACGCACCGTTCGCACTACCGCCCCTCTCCCCCGAACCGGTCCCCCACCGTCTCCCCCGATACCGAGGACACGATCGCGTCCGCCACCCGCAGCCCGTCGATCGCCGCGCTCACGATGCCGCCCCCGTATCCCGCCCCCTCCCCGGCCGGGTACAGACCCTCCATGGACGGACTCTCCAGCCGCTGCCGATCCCGGAGCATCGTCACCGGGGCGCTCGTGCGCGTCTCGACCCCAAGAAGCAGACCGTCCTCTCCGCCGTATCCGGGCATCCGTCGGTCGAATCGCTCGATCGCCAGTCGAAGCGCATCGACGATCGGCGCCGGGTACAGGCCGGCGAGACCCGCAGGCGTCACCCCGCAACGGTACGTACTCCGCGGAAGCTCCCCCCCCGGCCCAGACCCCGCCAGGAAGTCCGCCACGCGCTGCGCCGGCGCGCGGAACGCACCCCCACCGGCCCGCCAGGCCGCCGCCTCCGCCTCCTGCTGCAACCCCATGCCCACCAGCGCGCCATGTCCCTCCCACGGACGCCGGAGCAACGACCCGAACCGCTCCGGCGACACCGTCACCACCAGCGCGCTGTTCGCCCGGCTGCCCGAACGCGCTGCATGACTCATGCCGTTCACGCACACCTCGCCCTCCCGCGTCGGCGTGGGAACCACACTCCCGCCCGGGCACATGCAGAAGCTGTACACCCCCACCTCCGATGCGCCCCGACCCACCTGCGCCTTCAGCTCGTAGTAGGCCGCCGGCAACGCCTCGTGCCCCGCCCACTCCCCGTACTGGAGCCGATCGATCAACGCCTGCGGGTGCTCGATCCGAAACCCCATCGCGAACGCCTTGGGCTCCATCGCCACCCCGTCCTGCGCCAGCCGTGCGTACAGGTCCCGCGCAGAGTGGCCCATCGCCAGCACGCAGTGCGTCCCCTCCACCCGCTCCCCCGAGGCCAGCCGCACCGCCCGGAACCGCCCGCCCGAAGACTCGATCGACTCCACCCGCGCGTCGTAGCGAAGCTCCGCGCCCAGCTCCGTCAGCGCCGCCCGGAACCGCTTGAGCAGGGACACCAGCCGGTCCGTCCCCAGATGGGGCCGAGCATCCACCAGGATCCGCTCCGGCCCCCCCTGACGCACGATCGTCTCCAGCACCTCGCGAACCCGTGGGCCCCCCACCCGCGTGTACAGCTTGCCGTCACTCCAGGTCCCCGCGCCCCCCTCCCCGAAACACAGGTTCGAGTCCGCCGTGATCTCCCCGCGCCCCATCAGCCGCGACACGTCCTTCGCCCGCCGCTCCACCTCCCGGCCCCGGTCCAGAACCACCGGACGAAGCCCCGCCTCCGCGAGCTGCAGCGCCGCAAAGTAGCCGCACGGCCCGGCGCCGATCACCACCGGCCGAGCATCCCCGGGAAGCAGCCGGGGCATCGCGCGCACCTCAGGCACCACCACCCGACGCGCAGGAACACCATCCGACACCTGCGGAACCACCCCCTCCCGCAGATCCACCTCCAGCGACAGCACGAACCGGGGGGACCGGCGCCCCCGCGCGTCGATCGCACGACGCGAGACCCGCCAGCTCTCCACCCCCGAAGCCGTCACCCCGAGGCGGCGCGTCGCCTCGTCGAGTACCGCCTCGTCCAGCTCCTCCAGGCCGCGGGGAAGCTGGTCCACCCGCCAGGTCGTGCCCCCGTCGCTCACGGCTCCTCGGGGGCCGCCACGTCGAAACGCGCCTCCGCACGTCGCACCTCCGCCCCCGCACTGGACTCCGCCCTCATCTGCCCACGCAACCGCTCGCCCGCTTCCTCCAGCACCACCGTCCCCCGATCCGCGAGCCTCAGTCCGTCCCCGTCCTCCGCGCGCCACTCCACCGCCGCCTGGTCCGTCGTGCCCGCCGCCGACACCCGCACCGCATACTCCCCGGGCGCCGGATCCAGCGGCAGCATCACCTGACAGCCCCCGTCGTCCGAACGAAGCACGAGCGCGTCGATGCGCTCCTCCGCCACCGAGAGCGTACACCGATGGACCGGGTCCGCAGCCCCCTGCTCCGCCGGCTCGGCCACCGGGGCCTGCGGCGTCTCCGGCATCCCCGGCTCCTCCGAAGGCCGACACGCCGATACCAGCAGCAGAACCAGCCCGCTCACCATGCCCGCACGAACGAAACCCGCACGAACGCCGCGCCGTGCCCTCTCCTGTCGCTCCCTCATCTCGCGGCCTCCATCGACTCGCTGTTCCGGCGACCCGTCAGCCCCGTCCGGGGCCTCCCGACATCGCCTGCCACTCTCTCCAGTTCTGGAGCAGGAGCAGCGCCATCAGCAGCAGCACGAACACATACCCCATCGCCGCCGCCACGAACATCAGCACCACACCCGTCCCGCCCGAAAGCATCAGCGAACGACGACGGGCCTCCGTCGCCGACAGCCGCATCGACATCCAGCTCCGCGCGATCTTCCCGCCGTCCATCGGGTAGATCGGCAACAGGTTGAACACCCCCCACAGCACATTCAGAAAGCCCGTGATCCACAGCAGCCGCAACAGCAGCACCGAATCCACCCCCGCCGCACGGAACACCCAGAGCAGGCCGAACGACAGCATCGCCAGCAGCAGGCTCACCGCCGGACCCGCCGCCGCGATCCGGATGCTGTGCCCGTGCGTCGGCGCACCCCGCCACTGCGTCACCCCCCCCAGGAAACTGAACACGATCGTACTCTGCCCGTAGCCGAGCCGGCGCACCGCCACCGCATGCCCCAGCTCGTGCAGGAGAACGCTCATGAAGGTGATCACCGCGATCACAAGCCCCAGCAGCAGCCCCGTCGGACCCTGACCCCCGAAGATGATCAGCAGCAGCACCAGCAGGAACGCCGCCCCGATGTCCGCCCGCACCGGGAACCCCCCCAGCCGGAACAGGTGCGCACTCCGTCCGCTCGTCCACATCGTCTTCCCTCCAGAACCACGGGAATCCCGTCAGCTTCGTCGCCGCTTCCAGGCCGGACCCGTCAGGCTGCCCAGGATCGTGTCCCGCGCCAGCCCGCTGTCGCGAAGCAGCTCGTCGATGCCCGCCTCCTCCGTGAGGTGCCGGCTCTCCGACGATGTGGGGAAGATAAGCGCGAGAGGCGCCGCGTAAAACGGATGGCCCCACACCCCCGGGCTGATCCCCGCCACCCACACCGCTTCGTCGAACGGCATCAACTCCTCCATCCACACCCCCTGCTCCCGGAGCTGGTACAGCAACGCCTCCACATCCGGATGACCCGTCTCCGCAAGATGGACCCCCGCGATCGTCACCACGTCCGACTCCACCTCCTCCCCCTCCAGGAACCGCGACACCGCATCGAACACCGCCTCCGAGAGCGACGGGTGAAGCACCGCCACCGAACACAGCGTCGCCGCCGCCGCCAGCTGCTTCTCCATCCCCGCCGTGCCGTTGCTCAGCAGCGCCACCAGTCCCTGAAGCGCCGGCAGACCGATCCGGGCGCACGCCATCGCCGCCACCCCCTCCAGGCCCTCGTCCTCCGCATACGCCAGCGTCCGGAGCAGCACGGGGCACGCACGCGCATCCCCGAGCTCCCCCAGCAGGAGCAGCACGTGCGGCAGCTCCGTCCGCTCGAATCGACGCCGCTTCACCCAGCCCTCCACCCGCGGAAGAAGCTGCCGTACCACCGCAGGACCCCAGCTCCGAAGCTCCTCCATCACGGCCAGCGACGGCGAATCACCCCAACTCCGCAGACGATCGTACAACGCCTCCACCCGAGCTGCCACCGCCGCCGCCACCGCCGGCTCCGTCCCGTCCGCCTGCGCGCTCGACATCGAGAACAGCGCCCGCATCGGCGCCGGCAACGCCTGCCCCGTCCGCACGCGCAACCACAACAGGAAATCCTCCGCGTCCCCCCCGCTCTCCTCCCCCCGCGCCACATGCTGCGCGTCGAACACGAACAGCAGCCCCGCCCCGTCCTGCATCGGCGCCGACCACTGCGCCAGCCGAAGCAGGTCGTGCAGGTGCACCGCGTCCTCCACCGCCAGCACCGTCTCCGACACCCACCGCAACGAGGCCACCCCCGACACCCGCACCCCGGGATCGTTCGGCAGCGGCAGCCACAGGTCGAGATCATCGCCGAGGTACGCCTCCGCCATGCCCCACAGCACGTCGAAACCGGGATCCCCGTCCCGGAAGGACCGCAACGCCTCGCCGTTCACCAGGAACAACCCCCCGGACGCATCCAGCGTCAACACCCCGAGCGGCGCGAACAGCTCCGCGAACAACGCCCGCAACGCACCCGCCACCGCCCCGTCCGTGTCCGACTCCATGTCCGCCACCGACAGCGGAAGCGCATCCACCGGCACCCCGGGACCCCACACCGCCATCGCATCCGTCCGGTGCAGCACCAGCGCGTACATCGACGTCATCCACCGCGCCACGAGGTCCACCCGAAACCAGTGCCCCCCGGGAAGCACCGACAGCGCGAACAGAAGGTGCCCCCGAAGCTGCACCAGCAACTCGCTCCACCGCTGACGATCCGACTCCAGCGGATCCGCCTCCCCCGCCTTCCCGGGCGCAAGCGCCACCGCCATCGCCGGCGCATCCCCGCCAAACGCCCCGAGCAGACCGCTCGTCCACGGATCGTTGAGCACCGACAGCCACGTCCGCATCGCATGGCGGGCCATCGCGTCCGGACCGCTCACATCCAGATGCAGCGACGCCAGCTCCCCCGGAGACGAACCCTCCGCGTCCAGCACCCCCAGCACCGACAGCACCCCGTCGATCGGACGCTCCGGACCCGGACCGTACACCAGTCCCTGCACCAGCCGAGCCCGCGCCGCATGCAACGGATCCCCACCCGCCCCGCGAGGAAACACGTCCCGGAACGACGGCAACGCCGAACCACGCACATCCTGCCAACGCTCCGCCGCCTCCTCCGCCAGCACCTCGTCCAGCAGCAGCGTCAAGGACCACCGCACATCCTGCGGAAGCACGAACTGCACGCCGCCACCCGCCTCCAGCCGATGCACCAGACCCAGCCGAAGCAACACCCGCTCCGCCGCCGGTACGCCCTCGCCGTCCACACCCCCCCGACGCTCCACCCGCGCCCGCAACGACGCCTCCGTCACCGGCGTACCCTGACCCAGCATCCACTGCAGAAGACGACGCGAAGACGGCTGAAGCGAATCCCACAACCCCCGCAGCGCGTCCTCCTCCAGCACCGCCGCCGCCACCGCCAGCGCCAGCCCCGCACGATCCCCCTCCTCCACACCCTCCACATCGTGCAGCAACGCAAGCTCGTGAAGCTCCTCCTCCTCCCGTGCCGACAGCAGCATCGCCAGATCCGCATCCTCCGCCGGACACAACCCCCACTGCGCCATCCGAACCTCGAACGGCAGCACCACCTCCTCCGATTCCCCGCCGTCCCCACCCGCCGCCGGCCACGAGAACAGCAGCCCCAACCCCTCCAGACGCCCCCGAATCCCCGGCTCGAGCATCCCCGCCAGCATCTCCGGTGCCACCACCGAAAGATCCGCCAGCGAACGCCGATCCTCCTCCGTCAACAGCCCGACCCGCAACGAAATGCCCGCCTCCGTCGACAGCTCGCCCACGCCCTGCGCAAGCTCCCCCGTCGACAACCGCGCCAGAAGACGGTGACGGGAACGCTCCTCCAGACGGGAGAAGGCATCCAGCAGGCGAACGTGAGCAAACGCAGGCATCGACACACCGGGATGAGACCGCCGCCACCCCCCCACGCCCGGGACCCCACGGCAGAGCGCGCACCGTAGCCCATGGGTCCGGAAATGCAACCGCCGAGACCACGCCCACCCCGCCCACCGCGCCTTTTCACCCGCAGGTTGAATCCCGCGCCCGCATGCCCCACTCTCCCCGAGCCGCCTCCCGCACCATCCCCGGACGGCCCGCCCGCTCGCAACTCCCACCCCGAACCCCATGACCCCACCCCCTTCCCTCCGCATCCTCGGCTGCCGCGGCTCCGTGCCCGTCGCAGGCGATCGCTTTCTCCGGCACGGCGGAGCCACCACAGCCTTCCTCGTCACCACCCCCCACGGACACCTCCACATCGACGCCGGCTCCGGACTCCTCGACGCCCCGAAGGCCGATCCCCTCACCCCGCGAGTCATCCTCCTCACCCACGCCCACTGGGACCACATCTGCGGACTCCCCCACTTCCCCCCCCTCTACGACGGGCGAACCCCACTCGAGATCGCCGCCACACCACGCCACAACCAACCCCCCGAAGCCCTCCTCGACCTGCTCTTCGCACCCGCTCTCTTCCCCGTCCACCCCGCGCACCTGCGCGCCTCACCCGTCACCACCACCCCCCTCCCCCCCACCGGCTCCCTCGAACGCTTCGGCCTCCTCGTCGACTGGTGCGAAGTCCCCCACCCCGGCGGCGCCTCCGCCGTTCGCGTCCGCACACCCTCCACCTCCACCGTCCTCGTGCCCGACTGCGAACTGCACGCCCTCCAGGACAGTGCCCTCCTCGAACTCGCCCAGGGCGCCGACCACCTCCTCCTCGACGCCCACTTCGACGACCACGAACTCCCCGCACACCGCGGCTGGGGACACAGCTCCGCCAGCGAGGCCGCACACTTCGCCCGAAAGGCCGGAGTTCGCCAACTCTGGCTCTTCCACCACGCCCCCTGGCGCACCGACACCCTCCTCGACGACCACGTCCACCGCGCCAGACGTATCTTCCCCAACACCTCCGCCGCCTTCGCCGGACTCACCCTCCCCCTTCACGCCCCATGACCCTCCTCCCCGTGCGCGCCGCCCTCGTCGACGGACGCTGGATCCCCCGCGTCACCCTCCACCTGCGCGACGGACACATCGAGAACCACTCCGCCACCCCCCACGACACCTCCCCCGTCGCCGACCTCGCCATCCCCGCCCTCCACAACGCCCACTCCCACGCCTTCCAGTGGGCCATGCGCGGCGACACCCACCTCCTCCACCCCGACCGCCCCCACGACGACTTCTGGTCCTGGCGCGAGGCCATGTATCACCACGCCCTCCACCTCACCCCCGACCGCGTCCACGACATCGCCCTCGACCTCTATCGCACCCTCCGACAGCAGGGATGGTGCAGCGTCGCCGAGTTCCACTACCTCCACCACGAGGACCCCGACCGCCCCGGACAGGGATGGACCTTCGCCAGCGCCCTCGCCCGGGCGGCCCGTCGCGCAGGAATCCACCTCACCCTCGTGCCCGTCGCCTACCACCGCGCCGGCGCAGGTCGCCCCGCCACGGGCGCACAGCGACGCTTCGCCTTCCCGTCCGTCGCCTCCTTCCTCGCCTGCGCCGACCAGCTCCACCAGCAGCTCCGCCCCCTCGGCGCTCGCGTCGCCATCGGTGCGCACTCCGTGCGCGCCGTCCCCGCCGACTGGCTCCGGCCCATCGCCCAGTGGGCCCACACCCAAGACACCCCCCTCCACATCCACGTCGCCGAACAGCGCCGCGAGCTGCAGGAGTGCCACGACGAACACGGCCGCTCTCCCATCGCCCTCCTCCGGGACCACGGCTTCCTCTCCCCCCGCACCGTCCTGGTCCACGCCACCCACCTCTCCGACGACGACCTCGACATCATCGCCCGCTCCGGGGCCACCGTCTGCGTCTGCCCGTCCACCGAGCGGGACCTCGGCGACGGTCTCGTCCGCGCCCGCGACCTCCTCCACCGCGACGTCCCCCTCTGCGTCGGCACCGACAGCCACACCCACGTGGACGCACTCGGCGAGCTCGCGCTCCTCGAACTCCACGAACGCCTGCGCCTCGAACGCCGCAACGCCCTCACCCACCCCGAGCGCGGACTCCTGCGACCGGCGCAGACCCTCCTGAACGCCGGCATCGTGCACGGCGCCCGGGCCGTGGGGCTGCCCCACGCTTCGCTCGAACCCGGGTCGCCCGCCGATCTCCTGCTCCTCGACGCTCCAGCGGCCCACACCGACCCCGCCCGAGCCCTCGACAGGCTCCTCTTCGCCGCCCGAAGCGGACGGATCCGCGAGACCCTCGTCGCCGGACGCGCGACCGGCGACTGAACCACGCCCGATCCCCCCACCCTGTGCTCCGGAGCAGGGCGGTTCCCACCTCCCCGCCCCTGGACGAACCGAAGACCCTCCAACCGGCCTCGCCGTCCGGGCGTCCCGAGCGCCCCGGAGAGCGAGTGCTCAGCCCGCGGAGGTCGGCCGCGACGTCCCGCTCTCGAACGCCTCGACCGGGTTGGACAGCACCCCGATCTCCGGGATCGATACCTCGACGACGTCCCCCGGACGCAGCGGTCCGACCCCCGAGGGCGTGCCCGTGGAGATCACGTCTCCGGGAAGGAGCGTCATGATGTGGCTGATGTGCGAGATGAGCTCCGCCACGGGGAAGATCATGTCGCCGCAGCTGCTCGACTGGCGAACCTCGCCGTTGACCCGCGTCTCGATCACGAGCTGGGCCGGATCGAGGTCCGGCACGATGGTGGGGCCGAGGGGGGCGAACGTGTCATAGCCCTTCGCACGCGTGTACTTGTTCTCCCGTCGCTGGATGTCCCGCGCCGTGACGTCGTTGAGCAGGGTGTAGCCGAGGATGTGCTCCGGCACCCGGGCGGGGGAGATGCGGGACGCGCTGCGCCCGATGATCACCGCGAGCTCGCCCTCGTGATGCACTTCGCTCGAATCCGGGGGCAGCACGATGGGCGCACCCGGTCCGATCACTGCCGAGGGAGGCTTGAGAAAGAGCAGCGGAGCGTCAGGGATCGCCTTCCCCATCTCCTCGGCGTGGTGCCGGTAGTTGAGTCCGACGCACACGATCTTTCCCGGAAGCACAGGGGCGAGCAGGGTGACGTCCGGGGCGTCGAGGCGCTGAAGCAGCTCGCGCGGTGCGTAGCCGTGCCGCCCACCGAGCAGGGCGAGGTCGAGGGACGCCCCGGCCGGGTGCCCCTCGGCGTCGAGGGCCACGAAGTGGTCCACCTGATCGAGCCGTCGTCGCTGGATCCGCACGCGGGCCTACTCGCCGTCTTCGTCGGCGGATGCGTCCTCGGCTCCGTCGTCGCCCTCTCCCTCTTCACCCTCTTCACCCTCTTCCTCGGGCGGGGGCTCCATGAGGGGGACGGTCACCTCGTAGGTGTAGTCGCACAGGTCGTAGAAGTCGGGGTCCTCGGCGTCGTCGGCGGGCCAGTCGGCCCCTTCCTTCGGGGTGCAGCGGTACTGGTGCGCGTGGACGCCGAAGGCGGTCCGCACGTAGCCGTCGAGCAGCAGCTCGATGCGCATTCCCTCGCGCGAGAGGTAGACGTCGCGGGGCGACTGGTCCTCGGCGTTCGGCGGCGCCGGGTGCTGCGAGAAGGTGAAGGGGGTGGTGGCCGGGTTGCCGTTCTCGTCCAGCAGCAGGATGCCGTTGTACGCGATCGCCGCTCCCTCGGGCTCGGTGTTGACCGTGATCGTGCCCTTGAGGAAGTCACGATCCGGCCAGTCCGCCGGGCGGAACCCGCGACGCCAGGCGACCTCGCGCGCCTGATCGGGCAGCGCGTCCATCGTGTAGGTCACGGTGGCGGTGTACTCGCCGGAGAAGCGCTGTACCCACTCGGTGTCCGGGTGCCCGTGCGGGTGGATCTCGACGCGCCGGTCCTGGAACACCCCCTCGCCCTGGATCGTGAAGATGAACGGCTCGGTGACCGAGACGTCCTGATAGACCACGCGGGAGCGGGTCGGCACGACCATGTCGCGCCGCGTGCCCGGGAAGATGAGCTGGTCCTGTCCCTCGGCGAGCACGAGGAGGTTGTTGGGGATGGTCACGATCTCGATGGTGCCGTACCGCGGTGCGGCGTCGAGGATCGCCTGACGCTCCGCCTCCCGCTGCGCGGCCGCGCGCATCTCCCGCTCCTCGATGATGTCGTGCCCGGTCATCAGGCGCATCGCGTCGGTCCGCATGTCGCCGGGAAGCACGGCAAAGAACACGCCGACGACCACGAGCACCGCCACCGCCGTGATCAGGAAGACCTTCGGGTGGCTGCGACGCGGAAGCGGGCCCTCCCAGTTCTCCTCCATCCCCGGGCTGTAGAGCACGCTCTTCTTCGGATCCCCAGGCGGAGATTCGTCCGCCGTGAACGTGTAGACCGCGGTCGCGTCCGCCTCGTCCTCCTCCGCGGCCGCGACCGCAGGGTAGTCGCGGGACGGGGTCGGCCGACTCGCTGCATCCGCCTCCTCCTCCTCCGCAATCTCCGCGAGGTCCGCGAGGGCATCATCCACGAGGTCCGCAGGCGACTCCCCGCGCTCCTCCTCACCGGTTTCCTTGTTGTCGGCCATTGCATCCCTGATCGCTTGAGATGAGCCCGCAGGCGTCGCGGCACCCTAGTCGGCGCCCGCGCGGATTGTCAATCTCCTTCCCCCGACGGCCCCCCCCCGCAACCCCTCCCACCGGTTGACATTCGCCGTTTCCGGGCACTACACGGCCCGCGGAAGGCCACTCGGCACCGCCCACCCTCCCCCTCTCCAACCCACACGGATCCACCATGGGCCTGTTCGACTACTTCTCCGCGGAGGCCTCCGGCGCCCGAAAACGAAAGGCCTGCCTGAAGAAGCTCTCCAACATGTACTACCAGAAGGCCGACCGCCTCGCCGCAGCCGAGATGGCTGCAGACCTCGCCGCACGCGGCGACCGCGAGGCCATCGGCGTGCTCCTCCACCGCTTCGAACACCTCGCTCCCTCCACCACCAACGATCGCGAAGAAAAGAAGTTCGTCCACGACCTCCTCGTCTCCCTCGGCGAACCCGCCGCGGAGGTCACCCGCGAGTTCATCCGCACCACCGACAATCCCGTCTACTGGCCCCTGCGCGTGATCCGGAACCTCTCCGGAAAGGACGCCTACCTCGATTTCCTCGCCGACCTCCTCCGGAGCATGGACACCGAGTACGTCCGCGACCCCGAGAAGAAGCGGAACCTCATGATGATCGCCGACGATCATCCCCACCCCGACATCCACCAGGCCCTCCTGCCCTTCGTCGCCGACGAGGACGAGACCGTCCGCTTCAACGCCATCCAGACCCTCGCCAACGCACAGCGCGCCGACGGCGTCGACGGACTGCGCGAGTCGCTCCAGCCCCGGCTCGCCGGCGAAGAGGAGAGCCTGCGCGTCGCCCGACGCATCGCCGAGATCTTCGCCGAGCAGGGCTGGACCATCGACGAGGACGCCCGCGAAGCCGTCGCCAGCGAACTCCACGAGGACTTCAAGCTCGTCAACGGCCGAGTCGTCCGCAACGCGGCCTGAACGAATCCCCGGACCCGGAGGGCCCGGACCGGATTGGCTCGCCCCGGAAGGCGACCCGCCACCCATCCGGGCAACGCCGATCGAGCGTGCCCACGCGTGCCACTCGCCCCCCGGCGCGGAGGGCGCTGCCCGGACCCGTGTCGGCTAGAATGCGGCCCGCCAGCCCACGAACGCATGGCTGGCCGAACGCAACGCCGCTCCCACGCCGCCCGGCCCGGTGTCCACGAACACCAGCACCCCCGCGTCCACCGCCCACCCCTCCGCCGGACGCCAGGTCGCCTGCGGCGTGAGCGCCGCCACCCCCCGCTCCACGGACCACAGCCCGCCGAGCTGTGCCTCCCAGACCGTGCGCCGCTCCCGACGAAGCAGCGGAAACTGCACGCCGCCCGCGACCCCGAAGTCCAGCTCCGGGAACAGCGCCACCGGCTCGTCCCCCGACTCCGCGAACCACCGCTGCACGAAGCCCTCCACACTGAGCACGAGCCCCTCGCCGCTCCCCTCGCGGCTCAGCCCGAAGGTCCCCTCCACCGCCGGCCGGCGCACCGACCCGAATCCGCGCACGGGGATCGTTCGCGACGGGCTGAACACCACTTCCCCACGCCACCCCACGCCCCCCGTATACACCACCCCGTCCACCATCAGCACATGGCGGCGCTCCACCTCGGCACGCCACAACGGTCCCACACCGTCCGGATTCGCCAGCAGCGCGTCCAGCGCCCGGAGCGCCGCCTCGGGATCCACCCCGGCCTCCGCCAGCGCGGTGCCCGCATCGCGCACCTCCGTCGACGACGGCGCGCCCGACCCCGACTCCGCTCCGCGAACCCCCGACGCCAGCGCCTCCAGCAGCGACGCCAGCGCTTCCCGGTCGACCGTCCCTTCGGCCTCCGCCAGCAGGCGGTCGGCCAGCTCCGCCAGCAACCCCTCGGACAACCCGCCCCCCGCCAGTCCGTCCCCCGGAAGACCGCCGAGGCCGCTGCCCGGCAACAGAGCGAGCGAGGGCGTGCGATCCCAGCCCCAGATCCACGACGCCGACAGGTCCCAACCCGGACCGCTCCGCGTCACCCTGGCGCCCAGCGTTCCGTTCTCCGGCGTCGGTCGGGGGTGGCCCGTCGCCAGCAACGCCCCCGCGACGGCATCCTGCGCCCGTCGATCCAGGAGCAGGTCCGCTGCCCCCGGAAGCGCCGCGACCCCGAGCAGCGACGGCTCGCCACGGGTCAGCGCATACCGGGTGCCCAGCACCGGAACCCGGTCCGCCGTGTAGAACGGGAACCAGACGAGCTGAAGAACCGTCCGGTCCCACGGACGCGTGAGCAGAAGACCCGGAGCCGCGATCCGGGCGTCCGACCCCCCCGCCGTGAGACCGCGCCGATAGTCGCGTGCGTGGAGTACGTCCCCGAAGCGCAACAGGTCGCTCGACCCCCAGACCACCGTCTGCTGCCCGGCGCGCCACAGCCAGCCGCCGTTGCGCCCCGCGAGGAAGGCCGAACGCAGATCCGCCTCCACCTCGCCCCGAACCCCATCGTCCGGGACGCGGAACGGCGAGCCGGTCTCCGGACCTCCCCCCCACAGCCACCACGAGAGCCTCCCCTCGACCTGCACCGTCCGACCCGCCGGGGTGCGGTGGCGCACCCGCAGGGAGAAGGACTGCAGGCTCTCCAGGGTCTCCTCGCCGGGATGATCGCGGCGGAAGTCGCTGCTCAGGCGCCCGCTCGCCTCGCCCCGCCAGACCGTGCTGCCCGCAGGGGCGACGGACGGGGACGCGGGTGAGGGGGAGAGGGCTGGTCCGGTCCGGCGCTCCGGCCCGGTCGGGACGTTCTCGGGATCGAAGATGCCGAGGTCCTCCCCCTCGCTGGCCTCTCCCGGAGCGGGAGTGGCGGGATTCTCGGGGTCGAGGATGCGGAGGCCGTCTTCGCCCTCTTCGCCTGCGTCGTCCCCCGGAGCGGGAGTGGCGGGATTCTCGGGGTCGAGGATGCGGAGGTCGTCAACGCCCTCTTCGCCTGCGTCGTCCCCCGGAGCGGGAGTGGCGGGGTTCTCGGGATCGTGAATGCGGAGGTCGTGAACGCCCTCTTGGCCTTCGTCGTCCCCCGGAGCGGGACTGGCGGGGTTCTCGGGGTCGAGGATGCGGAGATCCTCGGCGGATGCGGCGGGTGCGAGGAGGCACAGCGCGAACGCGGCAACCCGGAGGCCCGGCTTCCACCGGCGGACGTTCATTGCAGGAGGCTCTGTGGCGTGAACTCGCTGGCAGGGACGTCGACGTCCAGGTCGACGCGGTCGATGACCATGGTGGTGGCGCCCCCTTCGGCGGGCCGGAGGGTCAGGCGCCGCACGTAGAGGCGGTCGTTGTGTCGGCCGAGATCCTCGGTGAACATGGTGCGCCGCTCGCGATCGCGCGCGTCGAAGAACCGCACGCGCAGGGGGATGAAGTCGCCGTGCCGGATCCAGATCCGGACGCGGGCGTACTCGGATTCGGTGCTGGCGGCGGGCCGGGCATCGATGACGTAGACGTCGTGTCGGCCGATGCGTTCGTCGTCGTGGCGCTCGTACGTGGCATCGCGCAGGTCGCGGCTCTGGAGGTCGGCGTAGGTGAGGTGCGTGCCCATGAAGGAGGCGTTGCGCTGTGCGCCGGCGATGCGGCGCGGGGACTCGTCGAGGGCGGGCAGGTAGACGAAGACGTCATCGGAGCCGCCGGGGTTCTCGCGGAAGAGGTAGCTCTGTCCGGCGACTTCGGCGGGGGCGGTAACGCGGACGAGGGCGCGGAAGGCGTCGTCATCGGAGCGGCCCCGGACGGTCAGCCTGCGCTCGCGGATGTCCCCACCCCGGTCCTGGACGATGAGGGTCATGTCGACCTCGCCGGAGCGAAAGCCAAGGGACTGGGTGTCGAGGGCGCGATCGACGATGTCCTGGGCGGAGAGGGGGGCCTCGTCCGCGGAGGCGGGCAGGGCGGCCAGCAGGAGGACGAGGGCGAGGGCGGCGAGGGAGCGTGGGGCAGGATGCATGGGGAGTCCGGTCGGGGGTGGGCTCAGCGCTCGGCGAATCGGAGGCGTCGCTCGGTGCGGGCGCGCATGGGGACGTCGCGCTCTTCAAGGGACTCGATGGTGCGGGACATGGGGTAGGCCACGCGCCGTGGTTCGTAATGGACGAGCTGTCCGTCGACGCACTTGGCGCGGGCGTAGGCAGCCCGGAAGTCTCCGTCGAAGGGAAGCCCGATGGCGCCGACGTTGATGATGATGCGCTGTCCGCGGCGCGCCCGGAAGGGGACGTGCGTGTGTCCGCAGAAGGTGACGCCGGGGCCGTGCTGGCCGAAGAGCTCGTCCAGGTCGCTCCCGGTGGATTCGGGGCCGATGCCGCGTTCGTCGTCTCCCGGAGCGGCGTGGACGAGCTCGATGTCCACGCCGTCGAGGGTGATGCGCTCCTCGCCGGGCCGCTCGCGGAGCCAGTCGAGGGAGTCCGCGGAGAGCTGGTTTCGGGCCCAGTCGATGGCGTCCTGGATGTCCTCGGGGCGCTCGGTGGCGGGTTCCCCGGGCGGTTCGAGCAGGTAGCGGTCGGTGTTGCCGAGGAGGCACACTGTGGGGCGCATCTCGTCGCGGACGAAGCGGATGCACTCGTCCGGGAAGGGTCCGAAGGCGGCGAGATCACCGAGGCAGAAGAGGGCGTCCACGGGCCGGCTCGAGAGGTCGCGCCAGGCGGCCTCGAGGGCGGGCAGGTTGCCATGGATGTCGGAAAGCACGATGATCTTCGCCACGGGGGATGTCTCCGTTCACGGGAACCCAGGTCGACCGGAGGTAGGGTGGTGCACGACCGCGAGGAGCGCAAGCCGGGAGAGTGGGTGCCCCTCGCGGAGCGGATGCGCCCGCGGACGCTGGACGAGTACCTGGGGCAGGAGCACCTGCTCGGGTCCGGTCGCTTCCTTCGGGGCCTGATCGAGCGGGGCGCGCTGCGCTCGCTCGTGCTGTGGGGGCCGCCGGGTACGGGGAAGACGACCCTGGCGCGGCTCTATGCCGAAGCGGTCGGGGCCACGTTCGTGCCGCTGTCCGCGGTGCTCGGCGGCGTGAAGCAGGTGCGCGAGGCCGTCGATGGTGCGCGGCTTCGCGGCTCGATGGAGCAGCGCTCCACCCTGCTGTTCATCGACGAGATCCATCGGTTCAGCAAGAGCCAGCAGGATGCGCTGCTGCCTCACGTGGAACGGGGCACCATCACCCTCGTGGGCGCAACCACGGAGAACCCCAGCTTCGAGGTGAACGCCGCGCTGCTGTCGCGCACGCGGGTGCTGCAGCTTCGGCCGCTCGGCCCGGACCACCTCGATGCGCTCCTCCAGCGCACCTTCGACGATCCGGAGCGCGGGCTCGGTCCCACACCGCCGGACCTCGACCCGGAGGCGCGGCGCGCGCTGGTGGCCTCCGCCGACGGGGACGCGCGCAGTCTGCTCAATACGCTGGAGGTGGCAGCGGACCTCGCCGCCCATGCCGCTCCGGCGGGCACGCCGGGACTCATCACGCCTGCGGTCGTGGAGGAGGCGCTCCAGAAGAAGACGCTGCTCTACGACAAGGCGGGGGATGCGCACTACCAGGTGGTCTCGGCGTTCATCAAGAGCCTGCGCGGCAGCGACCCCGACGCGGCGCTCTTCTACATGGTCCGCATGCTCGAGGCCGGAGAGGACCCGCTGTTCATCCTGCGTCGCATGGTGATCTTCGCCTCCGAGGACATCGGCAACGCGGATCCCCGCGCCCTGCAGGTCGCGACCTCGGCCACCGAGGCCTTCCGCTTCGTCGGCCTGCCCGAGGGGGTGCTGCCGATGACACAGGCGGCGACCTATCTCGCCACGGCGCCGAAGAGCAACAGCGTCCTCATGGCCTACGGTCGCGCGCGCAAGGATGTCCTGGAGCACGGCAACCTGCCGGTGCCGCGTCACCTCGTGAACGCGTCCACGGGGATGATGAAGCAGATGGGGTACGGGCGCGGGTACCGGTATCCCCACAACTTCGACGGACACTACGTGGTCGAGGAGTACCTGCCGGACCGGCTGCGGGGTCGTCGCTACTACGAACCCTCTTCGTCCGGACTGGAGCGGGAGATCGCCGAGCGGCTGGCCCGCTGGCGCGACCGGGGCAGCGCGACGGAGGGCTGAGGTTGGCCGCCGCGCAGGACGGCGCGTCGGATCGGCGGAGCCACCCGTCAGATCGGGAGGTCGTCATCCCCGTCGTCGCCGGTGTCCGCGGCGACGAACGGGCGCTCTTCCACCCGCACCGGGGGCCGGGTGCCGTCGGGATCGGGCGGCGGCGCGGCGAAGGCGGGGCCCTCGTCCAGCGGGGCCGGCGGCCGGAGATCCTGCGGGAGGGGAGCACCCGGATCGCCGGCGTCCTCGTCGCGCCGGAGGTTGGTGAAGAGGGTGTACTGGCCGTGGAACTCGAGCTCCACCGTGCCGGTGGAACCCGACCGGTGCTTGGAAATGATGACCTCGGTCAGGCCGGGGGCGTTCGTGGGGCGGATCTGCTCCTCGTCCTCCTCCCCCTCCTTCTTCCGGGCGTAGTAGTCCTCGCGGTACAGGAACGTGATGATGTCCGCGTCCTGCTCGATGGCGCCGGACTCGCGCAGATCCGACAGCATCGGGCGCTTGTCCGTTCGGCTCTCCACGCCACGGTTCAACTGGGAGAGCGCGATGACCGGGACGCTCAGCTCCTTGGCCAGCGCCTTGAGGTTCCGGGAGATCTCGGAGATGACCTGCTCGCGGCTCGTGTTCCGGCCCACATCTCCTGCGGTCATCAGCTGGAGATAGTCGACGATCACCAGACCGATGCGGTGCTCGTGCTGAAGCTGGCGACACTTGCGCATCATCTCGGTGATGGGGAGCGACGGGGTGTCGTCGATGAACACCTTCGCCCGACCCAGCTGCTCCACCGCCTGAAACAGGCGATTCCAGCCCGTGGGCTCGATGGTGCCCCGCCGAAGATCCTCCATCGAGATCCGGGCCGTCGAGCACCACAGGCGCGTGGCGAGCTGTTCCGCGCTCATCTCGAGGCTGAAGATGACCCCCGGGGTCGGGTTGCGCCGATCCATCGCCGCGTTGAGCAGCATGTTCAGCGCGAACGCCGTCTTGCCCATGCCCGGACGGGCCGCCAGAATGATCAGATCGGAGGGCTGCCAGCCGTTCGTCATCCGGTCGACCGCGAAGAACCCGCTCGTGACCCCCGTCAGCGAACCCTTGTGCCCCGCCTCGTGACGCTCCTGGGCCCGCTCGACCGCGGGTCGAAGCACGTCGCGGAGGATCCGCGCGCCGCGCCCGCTCCCCGACACCGACAGGCGGAGCGCGCGCTGCGCCACCGTGTCCACGAACCCCGGGACATCCTCCACCTCCGTGCCCGCCTCCTGCAGCGTCGCTCGCGCAAAGCCCTGGACGTCGCGCAGGATCGACTTCTCCCGGATGATCGCAGCATAGCGCTCCGCGTTCTGCGTCGTCGGCACGCTGTTCGCGAGCTCGAGCAGATACGCGGCGCCCCCGGCCACCGAGAGCGCATCCAGCTCCTTGAGCCGCTTGCTCACCAGCAGCATGTCGATCGGAAGCCGCGCCGCATCGAGGTCGAGCAGCGCCGTGTAGATCACCTGGTGCTGCTCCAGATAGAAGTCGTGCGGCTTCAGCCGGTCGGCCAGCACCGCAAGGAGATCCGGTCGCAGCATGATCGCCCCCAGCACCGCACGCTCGGCGGACTCGTCCCGGGGGGTCTGCAGGTGCTCTCCACTGGCCGGGGGTTGCGCCATTCTCAACTGCTCCCATGCTATGCGCGCCGCGGGGGGCGTTCCGCCACCGACCCCTCGGGTCCGCCGTGCCACAGCGATCCGTTCCCGGGTCGCCCCCCTTCTAGCGGTCCCCCCCGGCCCCCGTCACGCACTTTGTCTCCACGCACCGGATGGCCCCGCCATGTCCCGTATGGACGGTTTTTTGCCCCCGACCTCCAGCTTCGCTTGCCCCGCCCACGCGAGGGTGCTACACGCCCTGCCCTTCGTCGGGCCGGCTCAGGCCGCCCGACATTCCGCGACAGGGCGGCCGGGGATCGTTCCCGGTCCATCCTCTACGCCGTCCGGAATAGCGCCCCCAGGGAGGATGGGGGGTCGAGCCCCGGCTATCGCTGGGCCCGATTCGGGCCGGGAGGTTCCATGACGAACACTCTTGTCGTTCCCGACGCCCGCACCCTGCGACCCGAACGGCCGGTCTCGACCGACCTGTGGTGGCAGCGCGAACGTCTCCACTACCGCGGCCACGACCTGTGGTTCGCAGAACGCTGCGTGCGAGAACTCGCCGAGAACCACGGTGCGCCCCTCCTCGTCTACGACCGCAGACGCATCCAGGCCAACATCGGCCGGCTCGCCGCCGCCCTTGCCGGCACAGGACAGCCCCACCGCGTCTACTTCGCCACCAAGAGCAACCGGTTCGGGCCCGTCCTCGATGCCGTGCGGGACTCCCGCCGCTGCGGCATCGACTGCGCATCGCCGGGAGAGGTCGAACTCGCCCTTGCGCACGGCTTCCGACCCGAACACATCTCCTTCACCGCCTCCGCGGTCAGCGACGCCGACATCGAGCGCATCGGTGGACTCGGCATCCGCATCAACGTCGACTCCATCAGCATGCTGCACAAGCTCGGACGACGCTTCCCCGGACGCAGAATCGGGCTGCGCATCAATCCGCAGATCGGGGTCGGGCTCTCCGGGAACCTCACCTACGCAGGCTCCCGCCCCAGCAAGTTCGGAATCTACGCCGACCGCTTCCACGAGGCCCTCGACGTCGCCCGCGGCTACGGCTTCATCGTCGAGGGCGTGCACATGCACGTCGGCTCCGGCTGGCTCGCACGCGGACTGGAGACCTTCCTGCGCGCCGTGCGCAGACTCGCCGACTTCGCCGAGCAACTCCCCGATCTCGCCTACGTCAACGTCGGCGGAGGAATCGGCGTGCCGCACGCCGCCACCGACCAGCCCGTCGACCTCGACCTCTACGCCAGCGCCATCGCCGAAGTCGTGCGAGAACGGCTCGGAGACCACATCGAGATCTGCTGCGAACCCGGCGACTACATCATCAACGACTCCTCCATCCTCGTCGCCCAGGTCACCATGGTCGAGGAGAAGGGCGGAGAAACCTTCGTCGGACTCAACGTCGGATTCAACGCCCACCCCCAGGCCGCACACTACGGCTTCGTGCAGGAGATCATCCACGCACACCGCGGACCGGCCCGATCCGATGACAATCACTACTTCGTCGTCGGAAACATCAACGAGGTCATCGACAACTTCGACGAAGACGCACGGCTGCCCGACGTCCAGGAAGGAGACTTCCTCGTGATGCTCAACGCCGGTGGCTACGGGTCGTCCATGGCCAGCTTCCACTGCATGCGGCAGCCCGCCCGCGAGCTCATGCTCGACTGAGCCGGCAACTCACCGGGTGCCCTGATCCTCCCCGGCACCCCGCGCCTCCCCATCCATCCCGCCCCGCGGAAGACACACGATGTCTCCCGGGTGGGCGCGCGCGACCGCCGCCTGGAGATTGGCCGCCTCCATCCGCGGCAGACAGACGATGCGGACCTGCTGCACCGAAGGAACCCGGCGCGCCACGCGGTCCGGGATCCCTCCCCCTCCCGCAACGTGCATCGCCCCCGCGGCCACCACGATGCGCACGGTGCCCGGGAGGCTCTCGAGCGCATCGGCGATCGAGGCCGCCATCGTCTCGTCCCACACGAGCTGCGCCTCGAAGAAGCGCGCCTCGATGGCCGCTCGCTCGTCCTCGTCCTCCGGAAGGTGACCGTGCATGCCGAGGGCTGCGATCACAGCCTCGCGGTAGGGGCCGTCCGAGCGATCCACGTCCGCCGGCAGCAGCCGGCGACGCTCCGGAGAGAGCCCGTCCATCCCCTGGCGGAACACGTCCCGGGACAGACCCGGGGGGGCATTGATCGCCAGCAGCGACGCACCCTCGCGCCGCGCCGAAACGAACAACGAACGGTAGGCGGCGAAGGCGTGTCCCCAGGTCCGCGGCCAGTCCACCAGCGTGAGGAACTCCTCCTCGTCCACCTCGCCGCGCGCCCAGAGATCCGCGTGATCCTGCATTGTCCACGGAAGCATCTCCACCGCAACCGCCACCGGCACTCCGGCGTCGAGGAAGGCGTCCACGATCCCGGCCTGCACGGCATGAATCTCCGGGTGACCGTGAAGCTCTCCGACGTGGATCACGCGCGCCCGAGCGATGCGTTCCGCCACATCCCGGGCGCCGAGGGTCGCGCCGCTCTCCCCGGCGACGAATTCGGCCAACCCGTCCATCGCCGCCGCGATGGCCTCCTCGGGCTGCCCCGACGGAACCGCGGCCGGCGCAGCCGCCGCACCCGGACCCGCACACGATGCAGCAAGACCCGCCACGGCGAACAGCGCCATCAACGCTCGGCCTGCCCTCACGGACCACCCTCCTCCGCGTCCGGGAGACGCAGGCGATCGACCACGCGACCGGCCACCAGGTGCTCGCGGACAATCTCGTCCACGTCCCGCTCGATCTCCTCGATCCGGTACCACACCGCATCCGGATAGATCACGATGCACGGGCCGAGCTCGCAGCGATCCAGGCAGCCCGCCTTGTTCGCCCGAAGCCGGCCGGGAATCCGCTCGCGGCGGATGGCCTGAGCCAGCCGCGCCCGAATCGCCTCACCCCGCTCGCGGCCGCAGCAGCCACGCGGATGCTCGCAGTCGCGTTCGTTGATGCAACAGAAGATGTGCCGGTCGTAGAAGGATGCCATCGGGATGACCTGTCACGGTGAAGGGTTCAGCGCGCGTTCCCGCGTAGCGGATCGAGGTCGGGTCGGGCGGCCAGGCGCTCGAGTACGTGCGGGCGCAACGCAGCCGTGGTGGCGATGAACGCCCCCTTCACCCCGCTGGACGCCCCGCCGTAGTGGAGACGCCGACCCTGAAAGTCGAAGAGATCCCCTCCGGCAGCCCGGATGAGTGCGTCCGGCCCACAGGTGTCCCACATCGAACAACGGCCGGAGAAGTTGAAGTAGGCGTCGGCCCGCCCCTCGGCGATGTGCGCCAGCTTCAGACCCACCGAACCATGGCTGTAGGACTGCCGGATGCCGAGCTCGCCGCAAAGCGCCGCGATCCGAGGGTCGGGATGATTCCGACTCTCGGCCACCGTCAGCAGCGCGGGGTCGGTGGTGTTCCGGACCCGGAGCGGGGTCTCCTCCGAGCCCGCCCGCAGCCAGGCTCCGCTCCCGACGATGCCGTGGTAGAGGCGATCGGTCTGGGCCTGATACACCACGCCGAGTCGGGCCTCTCCCTCGATCGCCAGCCCGATCATCACGGACCACTCGCCATTGCGCAGCACGAAGTCCTTCGTGCCATCGACCGGATCGACGAACCACAGACGGGGATGTTCGCCCGGCTCGGGGTTCATGCTCTCCTCGGCCACGATGCGATCATCGGGGAAGGCCCGCTCCAGACCCGCCACGATGATTTCGTTGCCCCGACGATCCGCCTCCGTGACCGGGCTGGCGTCGGCGGACTTGTGCGTCACCTGGAACTGGCCCTCGCCGATCCGCGTGGCCAGGCGCCCGGCCTCGACGGCAAGGTCGATGGCGATGGAGAGCTCCTTCTGCAGGTCGTTCATGGTCACCAGGGGAGAAGGTCGGAGGCGACAACCGGAGTCGCGCCAGAGCAGAGCGGCTAGAAGCGAAGCGGCGACGGCGCGAAGGGGCCGGGCTCCGGGGCCTTGCCCCGCTGACCCCTGCGGTTGCTTCCCCAGCAGGTCAAGGTTCCGTCGTCCCGGAGGCCGCAGCTGTGCTCGGCACCGGCCACGACCTCGAATCCGCCCGAGAGGCCGGGAACCGCCGTCGGGGTACTCGTGGACGCGACGCCGGAAATCCCGAGCTGCCCCCGATCGTTGGCGCCGAAGCAGAAGACGGCGTCCGACGTCACGGCGCAGGTGTGCTGAGCACCCGCCGCAAGAGAGCGCACGCCGGCGAGCCCGCCGACGGGAACGGGCACGAGGGCATCGCCGCCGTCCGCGCCGAGCTGTCCGAAGGTGTTCGCGCCCCAGCAATGGACCTCGCCTCCCTCGAGCAGGGCACAGGTGTGCTCCTCCCCGGCGGCGATGGCGACGGCTTCCTGCGGCAGACTCACGGACACCGGTGTCCGGGCGAGGGACGTCTCTCCATGACCCAGCCTCCCCCGCGCCCCGTCTCCCCAGCAGTGCACCTCACCATCGCCTAGCGCACAGGCGTGACGAGCCCCGGCCACCAGCGCGTCAGCCTGGTCGAGGATGGAACCACTGCCCGGGGTGGTGCGGTCCTCCTCGCCTCCGTCGCCGAGCTGCCCGCGGTCGTTGGCACCCCAGCAACGCACGCGACCGTTCAGCAGCCTCGCGCACGTGAAGCCGTCCCCGAGGGCGACCTCCGCCACCGCGGTGAGAACGGGCTGACTTGCGGGCTGGAGCCTCGTGCTCGTGCTGCCGTCGCCGAGTTGCCCGCGTGTGTTCGCACCCCAGCACCGAAGCGTGTTGTTCGTCCGGATGGCGCAGGAGTGGCGGTCGCCCAGGGCGACCGTCCGGACGGGGCCGACAGCGGAAGCCACCGGCTGAGGAGGCCGCCAGGTGGCGATCGAGCCAACGCCGAGCTGACCGTCCCCGTTGGCACCCCAGCACACGAGGCCGTCGTCCGCCCGCACGATGCACAGGTGGTCGCGCCCGCTGGCGAGGAGGCGAGCGGTGCAGGACGGAACCTCGGCGCAGCGCAGGAAGTCGTCGCCGTCGCAGACGAACGCACCGGTTGCGCAGGTGCCGCACGCTTCTCCGAGCAGGTCCGGCAGGGTGGAGCACCCGCCACAGGCGTTGGTGGTCTCCCCGTTGCAGGTCAGGGCGCCGTCCCGGCAGATCAGGGCGTCGAGGCCGCATGGCCCACAGGATGCTCCAGGCATCCCGTCAAGCGGACCGCACGTGCCGCACGCATTGAAGCCGGGATCACTGCACACGGGACGGTCGGGATCCGCGGGATCGCATTGCCATGTTCCGCACTGCCCGCACAGGTCACCGATCTCCCTGGAGAAGAATCGACATCCCCCACATCCGTTCTCGGTGTTGCCGTCGCACCGCATGGCGTCCGGGCCGTCGCACCGCCAGGTGTCCAGCCCGCAGGGACCGCACACGGTGCCCGGACGCGCAGGAAGCGCCGCACTGCCGCCGCAGGCGTTGCGGCCCCCCTCGAGACAAAGGCCGTCCTCGCAACGAAAGCCGATCCCGCAGTCGAAGGGGATCTCCCGGTAGCCGCTCCCGTCACACGCCAACCCCTCATCCCGGTTGCGGCACGACACCGTGCCCGGTGCGCACACCCGCGGCAGACACTCGCCGGCAGTGCAGACCGTGCCCGCAGGGCACGGGCCGATGCGCTCCAGCGATCGCCCGGTCCGACACCGCCAGCGATCGCCGTCGCGACAGAAG
This sequence comes from Deltaproteobacteria bacterium, assembly GCA_007693585.1. Classification (GTDB taxonomy): domain Bacteria; phylum Myxococcota_A; class Bradymonadia; order REDH01; family REDH01; genus REDH01. The sequence goes on along the minus strand of REDH01000189.1, from coordinate 7,886 downwards.
ACGGTGCCGTCGATGCTGCAGGCGGTCACGCATGCGCCGTCGCGGCACCCGGCCTCGCACAGGGCGCGCACGGTCGTGCGCCCGTCCTCGTCGCAGCGGAGCACCGCGTCACCCGCCGGTGTGCAGATGCTCCGGCCTCGACTCGCACACGGGGTCGCCAGCGCCTCCTCGGTTGACGGCCCCATGCTGGAGCGTGTCGAGGACACCCCGTCGCCCGGACCTCCCGGATCCGTCCGTTCGGTCTGCCCGGTCCGCATCGGCACGTCGTCCCCGTCTCCACACCCCCAGAGGAGGAGCGGAGGAAGAAGCAGGGCCGCCAGCGGCAGCACGAACGTCCGGCATCGGACTCCCACGGGAAGCCTCGAGGGCATACGCTCTCCTCGGTGAGTTCTGCTCCGGTCAGCGCACACGGCGTCGGTTCCGGGAGCGGAAGCGGGCAGGGGACTCGCCGACATGACGACCGAACACCCGGGTGAAGTACGAGGGCGATCCGTAGCCCACGCGCGTGGCAATCTCGGCGACCGGCACGGAGGTCTCCACAAGCAGGCGCCGGGCCTCCGCCATCCGGCGATCGGTCACCCAGCCGAGCAGGGTCTTGCCCGTGGACCGCCGCAGCAGCGTCGTGAGGTGCGCAGGGGAGCGCCCCACCGCGTCGGCGATCTCCCCCATCTCGAGCGGGCGATCGAAGTGTCGATCGATGTAGTCGAGCACCTCGCTGAACAGGACATGATCCTGGCTGAACTCGCGGCTCATCTGGAGCTGCTGCTGGCGGCGAAGCTGCACCAGAATCAACGCGAGCAGGCTCCTCGTCGCCATGCGGAAACCGCTGTCCCGGTCCTCCAGCTCCAGCGCGAGCTCGCGAAGAAGGAATCCCAGCCGTTGCGCCGTGGCGCTGCCCAACCCCAGAGGCTCGTCCAGATCCGCCATCACGTCGCGGAAGGCGTCGAAGTTGCGGGCCACCTCCATCGGCAGCCCCTCCACGGTCCCGATGTGCTCGGCAAGCCCCGCCTCGATCAGCACCATCCAGTAGTCCGAGGACCGACCGTCCCAGCCCGACACCGTCACCCCGGAGCGCACCAGAAGAGCCCCCGGCGCCCGGAGGGCCACCTCCTGACGCTGAACACGCACGGTAAGCTCGCCGCGTTCCACCACGAGCAGGAGCGCCGCGCTTGACTGAAACTGGCGGCCGAACGGCTCGGGGACGCCTTCCCCGGGACGGCTGCGGCGGACCAGCGCTCCCGCACCCTCCATCGCGGAGCGGACATCCAGGGTCGTGACCGGTGGCTGTGACATGAACACTCCTCGGTGTGCCGTTCGGCACCACCCCAACGCGAATGCAGCACGCACGGACTCGACGGACAGGCAATCAACGGGGAAGGAACGCTTCGCGGTCGCTGCGACGGTGCCGGCCCCGCCAGTGTGGGGTCACCATCCTGCCGCACGTCCTCCGGAGTGTCCTCACATCGTGCTTGACCTCTCCGCGGATCCGAAAGCAGCGTACGCTGTCCGGACGATCCGGGCAAGGGGACGAAACCCATGTCGCCCGATCTCATTCCCGCCTCCTCCCGCAATGCCCCGAGTTCCCGACCTCCGCCTCGCCATCTGTCGACGCTGCCGCTGGCCGGAGCGCCGAGCGGCGGGAGCCGATGACGAACGGACGCTCCTCGACCATGCCCGCACGGCCTGCGCACGACGCGGGATCAACGCCCACGTGCGGATCTCCCAGTGCCTCAACTCCTGTGACGGCGGCCATACCGTCCGGGTGGAGCTGCACGGCGCCGAGGTGGCCCTCGTGGGCATCCGGCGCATCGACGAACTGGATCGGGTGCTCGACCACCTGCGGGACATCGGAGAGAGAAGAGTCCCCCCGTCCCTCCGAAGGCGCGTCTGGCAGGTCTGGGTGGACGGGAAGCTCCACTGGCACATCCACCGCTCCGCTCCTCCGGATGAACCAGCCGGAGAAGACCCCGGGGGGGAGAGCCCGTGAGCGGACTCCCTCCCGAGGCCTGGTTCACCCTCGTCGTCCTCGTGGCGATGTTCATCACGCTCATCCGCGAGGTGCTCCCCCCCGACGCCATCCTCTTCACCGCGCTCGTGGTGCTCTGGGGCGCCGGTGTCATCGGCATCGACGAAGCCGTGGCCGGGTTCTCCAACGCCGGCGTCCTGACCGTGGCCCTCCTCTTCATCGTCGCTGCCGCCATGCAGGAGACCGGTGCGCTCCAGGGGCTCAATCGCGTGATGCTCGGCAGACACCTCGATCGCAAACGCGTCCTCGCGCGGCTCCTCTTCCCCACCGCAGGGCTCTCCGCCTTTCTCAACAATACCCCCATCGTCGCCATGTTCGCCCCCGCCGTGCGCGACTGGGCACTCAAGAACAACAGGCCCCCTTCCAAGTTCCTCATCCCGCTCTCCTACGCGGCGATCCTCGGCGGGACCTGCACCCTCATCGGAACATCCACGAACCTCGTCGTCAGCGGGCTGCTGACGGCGTCCGGCCACGAACCGTTCGGCATGTTCGAACTCACCGCAGTGGGGCTGCCGGCCACACTGGTCGGAGTCCTCTTCCTGCTCCTCGTCGGACGACACCTGCTGCCCGACCGGCGCACGCCGGACCAGACCGCCCGCGCCGCATCCCGAGAGTACGGCGTCACCCTCGAGGTCGCCCCCGACTGCCCCCTCATCGGTCAGAGCATCGAACAGGCGGGCCTCCGCAGCCTCCAGGGCCTCTTCCTCGTCGCCATCGAGCGACAGCGGCGCCGCATCGCCCCTGTCCGCCCCTCCAACCGACTGCGCGCCGGCGACCGGCTCGTCCTCTTCGGAGTCGCCGATACCGTCGTCGAACTCCAGAAGACGCGCGGACTTCTCCCCGTCTCCGCGGACGACCTGCCCGAACCCCCCCCCGACACCCGAGACCGCAGGATCTACGAGGTCGTCCTCTCCGATACGTCTCCTCTCGTCGGGAAGACCCTCCGCTCCGCCAACTTCCGCCGCCGCTACGACGCCGCCGTCATCGCCATCCATCGCGGCGGCCAGAGGCTCGACCAGAAGCTCGGCGAGGTCGTCCTCCGGACCGGAGACACCCTCATGCTCGAAGCCTCACCCGGGTTCCGGAGCGCATGGGCCGACTCCACGGACTTCTACCTCGTCGCCCAGCTCCCCGACGCCCAGCGCCCACGACACGGCTTCGCCCGGCTCGCGTTCCTCACCCTCGTCGCCATGGTCGTCGCCATGGGCACAGGGGTCGTCCACACCCTCCTCGCCGTCGCCATCGCCGTCGTCATCCTCATCCAGTTCAGGTGCATCGGGCTGCCCGCCGCACGACGCGCCGTCGATCTCTCCGTCCTCGTCGTCATCGCCTCCTCCTTCGGCATCGCCGCCGCGGTCCTGCGCTCCGGTCTCGCCGACGCGTTCGCCGGCGGATTGCTCGGCCTGTTCGGAGAATTCCCGCCCTGGGTCATCCTCGCCGCCCTCTACCTGCTCACCGTCGCGATGACCGAGACACTATCGAACAATGCCGCCGCGGCCCTCGCCTTCCCCCTCGCCATGGCCACCGCCGAACAGCTCGCCGTCGATCCTCGGCCCTGGGCCGTCGTCGTCGCCATCGCCGCCTCCATGTCCTTCATCACCCCCCTGGGCTACCAGACCAACCTCATCGTCTACGGCCCCGGCGGCTACCGCTTCACCGACTACCTCCGCGTGGGCATCCCGATGGCCCTCATCGTCTTCGTCGTCACCATGGTCGTCGTGCCCATCGTCTGGGGACTCCACCCTGCCTGAGCTGCCACGAGGTCATCGTGCGTCGCCGAAATGATCCGCGGGCACCGAAAACACCGCCGGCCCCGGTAGGCCTCCCGACAGGTAACGACACCCGCCGCCGGGTCCTTTCCACTTGCCGCCGGGAGATCCCTTGAATAGCCCGAACGGTTTCGCGTCCGTCTCTCCGCAGCGTCCCGGCGCCCCGTCACCCGCTCTCCATGGAAGGGCGAACGCGCCGTGCGCCACCGGCCGCACGCCGGCCCCTTCCCCGCCCATGAGGTCCGCATGTCACGCATCCCGATCGCCTCGCTGACGGCCCTGGCCGCCACCCTCCTGCTCACCGGGGCCGCCTCTGCGCAGTACTTCGACAACCGCCCGCCTCCGCAGCCGCGGAGCGCGGCACCCTACTCCATGCCGTTCCCCGGCGCAGCCCACGGCTACAACCACGACAGCGGCTTCCTGCTGCGACTCTCCGGCGGCCTCGGGTACGCCTCCACCCGCTCCGAAGCCTCGGAGGCCGGACGTCTCGACCTGCGCGGCGCCACCCTCGACTACAATGTCGCCATCGGCGGAATCGTCGCGCCGAACCTCGCCATCCACGGCACCTTCTTCGGCTGGACCATGCCCGAGTCGCAGTTCTACATCGACAGCGAACGGGAATTCGGACCCCTCGACGGAGGAACCCTCAACGCCTTCGGACCCGGGGTGACCTACTACCTCGGCGACGCCAACGTCTACTTCACCGGATCCGTCGGGCTGGCGTTCACCAGCTTCGAAGGGGGCGGCTTCGCCTTCGCCACCGACCCTGGCTTCGCCATCGATGTCGGCATCGGCAAGGAATGGTGGGTGGGACCGCAGTGGGGCGTCGGGATCGCCGCCGGCTTCATGTTCCACAGCGTCGGCAGCGGCGAACCCAACATCGATGGCTGGCAGGGATCGAGCTTCGGATTGCGGTTCAGCGCAACCTTCAACTGAGCACAGGCCTCAACGCCCTCGCCCGCGGCCCTCGCTCCCCCCGCTTCCCCCACCAAAGAGCTGGATGCGCGGGCTGCTGCTGCCGGAACTGCCCGCGCGCCCCCGGCCGCCCGAACTGCCACCCGAACTCCGGCTGCGCGTGCTCGGTCGCGTCTCCGCAGACCCGGAGTCGTCGTCCTGCACCGCGCCAGGTCGACTCGCATGCCAGCGGAAAGGCCCCGGCCGCTCGATGTGCTGGATCACCCGGGTCGTGCCGGACCCTTCGGTGTCCGGCCACGTCAGCGTCAGCTCGACCGGACGGTACACGGGCAACAGCGCGCCATCCAGGGGAAGGGTGCCCACCGAACGACCGTCCACATGAGCCTCGATCTCTCCCGGATCGTCCGCGGTGAGCACGAGGCGGGTGGACGTCGCCACCATCGCCTCCTGCACGAGATCCTGAGCGGCCGCTACGGCAAGGGGAACCGGCGCAGGGCGAAGGGCGAGGAGGAGAACGGCGATCACCAGCACCGACCCACCGACGACCGCCGCGAGCATCGGTGTACTCAGCCGTCGCAGCGCACGGGTCAGCGGGTGAGGGGGCGCATCCGGCCCCCGGACCGTCGGCGCCCGCAGACGTGCGGTGGCCTCGGCGTCGAGTGCATCGCCCTCCGGGAGCGAAGCGACAGTGGCCGACAGGTGCGGAAGCCGCTCCAGGAGCGCCTCGCGCATCGCGGCGGCCGAGGAGAACCGCGACTCCGGATCCTTCGCCAGGGCGCGATCGAGCACGCCCTCGAGGCCGGAGATGCTCGCCCGCGGACCCAGCGGAACGGGAGACGGAGACATCTGCCGGGTCGCCACCTCGATCGGCTGACCGCCCTCGTACGGCGCCCTCCCGTCCAGAAGCTCCGCCAGCATGTGCCCCAGCGCATAGAGATCCGTGCCGTACCCGGGCCGGCCCACCAGCAGCTCCGGGGCCGCATAGGTCGGCGTGCACATGACCAGATCCGCCTGCGTGAGCGGCCCGGCCTCGAGGTCCCCGCTCGGCTCCAGGATCTTCGCGATGCCGAAGTCGAGCACCCGCGCGATCGGACGCTCCTCGCCAGGCTCCTCGACCACCAGCACGTTGGATGGCTTGAGATCGCGGTGGACAATGCCCCGCTCGTGGGCCTCCTCGACCGATCGCAGGACGTCGATCGTCAGCGCCGCTGCGCGAGCCGGGGCAAGACATCCCTCCGCGCGGAGCACCTCATCCAGGGGCACGCCCTCGACCAGCTCCATCACGATGTACGGCACCCGGCCCGAGGCGGTGCCCACATCGGTGATCCGTACCGTGTGCCGGCTGCGCAGCGCGGCCGCCGTCTCCGCTTCGTGCAGGAACCGCTGAACGGCATCCGGATCACTCGCGAACTGCGGCCGGAGCAGCTTCACCGCACAGCGCAGGTTGCGGACCGCCGTGTGCCGGGCGACGAACACCCGCGCGAACCCCCCCTCCCCGAGAAGCCCCTCGAGGGCATACTTGCCGTCGAGCACCTCGCCCACCCCGGGCTCCGAAGGAAACGCGGATGGCGAATCCGTCGTCATCTCGCCGGCCCCACGAGCCAGCGCGCCTCGGCACGGGCCACGATCCGATCCGACGCGTCGTGAATGGTCCCCACGATCACCAGCTCCAGGCGCTCGCGCACCACCTCGGGCGGATCGCACGTGCACCGCCCCTCCAGCCGGCCGCGCGCCTTGTGCAGATACGCGATGGACAGCCCGGTCAGGATCGAGCGACTCCCCGCCGGAAGCGAGCTCACCAGTGCGAGCCCGGTGCTCATCTCCGCCAGGTTCATCAGCGCGATCGCATGGACCGAGTTCAGATGGTTTCGCACCGGACGCCGGTCCTCCATCGACACCACCGAGCGCCCATGCTCCAGCTCCTCCACCCGCGCGTCGATCGTGCCCGTGTAGGGCGCGAGCCTGCCGATGGCACGACTGAACAGGGTTCGCCCGCCGGGCAGCGGCGAGAGGGTCTTCCACAGGGCGCGAAGCGCGGGAGGGCCATCGAGACGGGCGCGCAGCGAGGTCGGCGTGATCATGGAAACCGGGGGCTGATGGACAGGCAGCCGCCCCCAACCAGCGGAGGCGAAGTACGCTGCGATCACCGTACCGCGTTGCCGAGCCGGAGTGAAGCGGGGATTGGTCGCGGAGAGCGCACCGTGAATGGTTCGCCCCTTGACAACGTCCGGATCATCCGGGAACGCGCAGCATCGGTCCCCAACCCGCACATTCACGAACGACGAAGCACAGGACCATGACGACCCCCCCAACACCGCCACCGGGGCTCCTGATCCGAGGGGCCGCCCTGATCGCAGGCGTCCTTCTGGCGGCCTGCTGGTCGCTCAGCGAGGGCTACGGCGAGCCCTGCTCATCGAACGCGGATTGCCCCAGCCTCCTCCTCCAGTGCCATGACGTCCCCAGGCTCGAGGCGCGCCTGTGCCTGACGCGCGCTCCCGGCGGCGAAGGGCAGGCGTGCGTCGACGAGCGCGAGTGCAACGAAGGCCTGCGGTGCGACCTCGCGAGCTCGACCTGCCAGGGGGGCGGAATCGGGCTCCCCGAGTGCGGAAGCGACGCCGACTGTGACGGCGACCTCCGCTGCGTCGACGGAGCCTGCTCCCCGTCCGCTCAACCGCCGGCGGCGTCGCGATAGGGGCACGGGTCAGCCGTGCACCGGGCGTAGAGCTCCAGCCGCCGCCGGCTCAGCTCGAACGGCCCCAGCTCCCGGGCGATCTGTTCGATGCGCGCCTGCACCACCGGATCGTCGAACTCGACCACCCGCCGACAGGTCACGCAGATGAGGTGGTCGTGCTCGTCGTCCTCCTCGGCCATCGGGTCATACCGGGTCTGCCCGTCCCCGAACTGCCGCGGATGCGCGAAGCTGTACTCGACCAGGAGCTTCAGCGTTCGATACACCGTGGCATAGCCGATGTGCGAGGCCTTCTCCCGCACCGCATCGAGCAGCTCCTCCACCGAGATGTGCTTGTTCAGCCGGAAGAATGTCTCCACGATGATGTCCCGCTGGCGGGTGGACTTCAGACCCTCCTCGCTCAGCCGCTCGTGGAAGCGCTCGAGTACTTCCTCGATGTTCACCGGTTCCGACACCGCACCCTCCCCGGGGTCGTCGTTGCACACCC
>REDH01000056.1 GCA_007693585.1 Deltaproteobacteria bacterium | reverse complement strand
GTGTCGCCGTGTCGCCGTGTCGCCGTGTCGCCGTGTCGCCGTGCCCGGGTCGGGGCCGGGAGCGGATAGGCTTCGCTGGAACGGGCGGCAAGGGTTGCCGCTCGCTTGCCCCCGGAGGTGTGCCGTCGTAGGGCGCCCTTCTTGCGGACGTCGGTCGTTCGGGGGTCATGTCCTCCGCGGAGCACCGCGGTGCCGTTCTGGAGAGAAGGATGCGGAATCGACTTCCGGCAGCAGGATGGCGTGATGTCCCCGAGCTTGTGCTCTGGACGGCTGGCGCCGGTCTGTTGCTTGGGGTCGGGCACCTCGCCGTCGTGGCCGGCGGATTGCCGTTCCACGCCGGGCTTGCGGCGGGAACGGTACTGGGAATGGGTGGTCTCGCCGTTCTGATTCGCTCCCGTCACGATCTGAAGCTCCTTCGCGGTACGCTGGGAGTTCGGGGTGTTCTGGTGGGGCTCCTGGCGGGCACGATTCTCGGGCTGCTGTCGAATACCGTCATGGCGCTTCTTGTCGACATTTCTCCGGCGCTGGAGGCGCTCGCGGAGCGGCGTGCACCGATGATGGAGAGCATCCTGCTTCCAGAGCAGCCGGAGATGCTCCCGGTGGTGTTGCTCGTGGCCGCTATCCTGCCCGGTCTCTTCGAGGAGTTGCTCTTCCGGGGGGCGTTCCGCGAGCGCTTCCTGCGACGTTCCACGGCATGGCGCCTCGTCTGGATTTCCGTGGTGTTCTCAGCCCTTCATGCGGATCTCGTAGCGCTGCTGCCGCTTTTCGGTGTCGGTCTGTTGCTCGGCCTGGCGGCGGAGCGAACGGGAGGGTGGGCCTTCGCAGCCGTGCTGCACGTCGCTCACAATGGCGCCGCGATCCTGATCGCCGTCTGGGCGGTCCATGGCGCAGGTCATGAGACCGCGGAGGAACCGGAGCTGTGGGTCATGGCAGGCCTTGTGATCCTTTTGGCTACTGCCCTTGCGGTAGTCTGGAACAGCGCTCCGCGGAAGCGGGTGGACGGATTCCGGACCAGAAATGGCGTCAGTGATTGACGATTTCTTCGGTGGGGTGGAAGATGAGGCATTGAGCGGCACGCTCCGACGCCACGGAGGGCATGGTTCATGCGCATTCGATTCGCCGGCCTGACAGATGTCGGGCGTTCCCGAACCAACAATGAAGATGCGTTTCACATCTCCCGGGTGGCGCCCCTGTGCGCAGTCGCGGACGGGATGGGCGGGCACAATGCGGGCGAAGTGGCTTCGGATCTTGCGCTCCGGACCTTGCGCGCGATCTACGACGAGTCCCCTGATGACCAGGAGGTCGCCACCCTCATGGCTACCCTTCGCGATGGTTGGCCCTTCGAGCGTCGCGCTCCGGAGCACGATGAGGAGCGGCGTCTGGTCGAGGCACTGGTCAAGGCGAATGCCGTGATTCATGCGATCGCTCAGCGGGAGAGTTCACACCGCGGGATGGGCACGACAATGGTCGCGGCGTCCTTCATCGAGACGGGAATTTATCTGGCGCATGTGGGAGATTCGCGCGCCTATCGACTTCGGGACGGGAGGCTGGAGCGGATCACGCGCGACCACAGTCTGGCGGACGAGTATCTGCAGATGGGTATTCTACGCGAAGACGAGCTGCCCCAGTTTCCGTACAAGAACGTGATCACGCGGGCACTTGGGCTTGCCCCGGTGATCGAGCCTGCCGTTCGGTTCACCTCACTGCAGCGTGGCGACCTCTTCCTTCTCTGTACGGATGGACTGACCGATCCGCTTGATGAGGCGACCATCGCTCGCGTAGTTTCCGGCGATCGCTCCGATCTCAACGAGATGTGCAGGCGCCTCGTGGATGCGGCCAACGCGGCCGGGGGCCCGGACAACATCACGGTCGTCGTCGCATCGGTGGTCGAGCGCTAGCGGCGGAGGTGCGCGCCTGTGCCCTCGTGGTGCGGAGCAAGGGGGGATTGGAGGAGAGCGTTCACCGTGGGGCGTCTGGCGAGCGGGTGCGCGTCTGGCTGCTCGTCGACGAACGGGTCGACGCTGCTGCCTCGGTCGGGTGCCCGGCGTGCTCTGCGTGCTGGAGCCGCAACGGCGACTCCCGGGAGACGATTGATCCGCTGATCCGCGACGGGTGATACTCGGCGAGACACGCGACGACTGAACTCCTCAGGAGGGACCGGGAGCGATGGATGACTTCGCAGCGCTGTGGGCACTGGAGTTGGTTTCGCCGGGAGAGCTTCGCGCATGGCGGCGCCGGTGCGCCTCGGTGGAGGAGGCGATCGCAATGGCCACGGAGAGCGGTTGCCTGCCTGGTCGGCTGGGCAGGGCGCTGGCGGTGAGAGGTGGCTGCCTCGATGTGCTGCTTGGGGAAGGGCGCCAGCGCCTGGAAGCGGACCTGGCCAGGGTCAGCCTGCCCGAGGTTGCCCTGCGGGATGCCGAGAACGACGGTGTGCTGGAGAAGGCCGGCATGCCCGGTCCTTTCGGTGTCGTCGCGGGGGTTGCCGAGCTCCCGCCCGGCCCGCGTCTCGCCATCGTGGGGACGCGGCATCTGCCGCCTGGTGAGGCGCTGCGTGCGCGTGAATGGATAGACAACCTTCTGTCGCAGGTCGCCTGCACGGTCGTGAGCGGCGGAGCCTACGGGATCGACAGTCTTGCGCATCAGGCGGCCCTCGCGCACGGCCGTCCGATGATTGTCGTCCTCGCGGGCGGGCTGGTGCACGCCGGACCGGCCGGAAGCAGGGAGGCGCTGTTCAGGATCGCGGGCTCTGGAGGTGCGGTGTTGAGCGCCTGGCCGCCTGGCCGCGCGCCGATGCCCGCCATGTTCGTGGAGCGCAATCGACACATTGCCGCGTTGGCGGACGCCGTGCTGGTGGTGCGTGCGCCCGCCCGATCCGGCGCGCTTGGAACGGCGCGGGAGGCGATGCGACTCAGGCGGGCGGTTGCGGCGGTCCCCGGTCCGCTGGAAGCCGATTGCTTTCGAGGGTGTCACGCGCTGATCCGGTCCGGCGCGACGTTGGTGGAGTCAGCGCGACACGTTCGGGACCTGCTGGGTTCGGGGGCCGACTCGACCCAGTCGTCGCTGCTGCCCATGATGGCCCGGACGGCACGGCAGCTTCCGACGGACCCGGTCGAGCGGAGGCTCTGGGCCATTCTGGACGGCAGGGGTGGTGTCACCCTCGATGCGCTTCTTCTGGAATTGCCGGGCATTCAGCCGGGTGGACTGCACGCGGCGCTGCTGTCGATGGAGTTGTCGGGACATGTCGTGATGGAACCTGGCGGGCACGTCCGGGCCGTGGAGCGGTGAGCAGGTCTGGTGCACAAAGTTGCGTCTGGGCAAGTGTCCAGCGAAACTGACCAGGCGGGCCCCACGCCCCCTGCGTGCTCACGGTAGCTTTCTCCACGTTCGCGAGTCACCCGCGCCATGTCCGAGACGACAGACCACTGGGATCCGGCGATTGCAGCGTGGCTCGATCGCCTGCGGGCCGAGCGGGGTCGGGCAAGGAACACGTTGAAGGCGTACGAGGCCGATGTTCGGGCGTTTGTGGGCTGGTTCGAGGAAATGGCTACGGATCGGGCCGTGCCTGCTTCGGTCGATCTCGCGACGTTGAGGAGGTACCTCGGGGCGCGCCACGAGGGATGGAGCCGTGCCACCATGGCGCGTCACGTGTCGTCCTTGCGGGGCTTCTTCGGTTTCCTGCAGCGGAGCGGTGCGCTGCGCATCAATCCGGCATCACGCCTGCTGGCGCCGCGCCGTGAGGGTCGGCTGGGGGCGTTTCTGGATGTGGATGAGGCCTGTCGTCTGGTGGCCGCCAGTGGTTCGAGGGACGAGCGCCTGCAGGTTCGCGACAGGGCGCTCTGGGAGGTGCTGTACGGGTCTGGGCTCCGGGTCGGAGAGGCGGTCGGGCTGGACCTTCGGGATGTGCGTCTCGGCGAAGGGTGGATCCGAGTGCGTTCCGGGAAGGGTGGACGGGACCGTGACGTGCCGTTGAGTCGGGGGGCCGTGGAGGCCATCCGGGACTGGTTGCCCGTACGGCTTGGCATGCTCGCCGCGGGCGAGCGGGGGGAGCCGCTCTTTCTCAGCGTTCGAGGGCGGAGGCTGGGGGTGCGCAGTGTGCGCCGCCTCCTCGCGTCGGCGGAGGAGGCTGCAGCGATTCGGCATCCGGTTTCTCCGCACGGTCTGCGGCACTCGTTCGCCACTCATCTGCTCGGCAGTGGTGCCGATCTGCGAGCGATCCAGGAGATGCTCGGCCACGCGAGTCTCAGTACGACCCAGAAGTACACGCATCTGAGTCTGGAAAAGGTGATGTCAGTCTACGACGCGGCCCATCCGCGGGCACGCGTCCCCGGTCGAGTCGCCCCTGACCGCACGGCGGAGGATTGAACGCCGCGTGGCCGTGTCTACCCTGTCAGCCGGTCTGGTGAGGGTGACTCCAGGGAGGAGCCGGAATGTTTCGAGGTACCACAATATTGTCCGTCCGGTCCGGGCGTCACGTGGTCGTGGCAGGCGACGGTCAGGTGAGCATGGGCAACACCGTCATGAAGGGGTCCGCGCGGAAGGTTCGCCGTCTGGCGGACGGGCGGGTGCTGGTGGGCTTTGCCGGAAGCACTGCGGACGCGATGACCCTGTACGAGAAGCTGGAAGGTCGGCTTCGGGACGCGAACCGCAATCTGCTTCGCGCGGCGGTCGAGCTGGCCAAGGAGTGGCGGACGGACAAGATGTTGCGCCGGCTCGAGGCGTTGCTGATCGCCGCCGACGACGAACACACGCTCCTGATCTCCGGAACCGGGGATGTGATTCAGGCGGACGACGGGATCGCGGCCATTGGCTCCGGGGGCAGCTTTGCGCTGGCAGCCGCCCGTGCGTTGCATCGCCATGGGGATCTGGGTCCGCGCGATACGTGCGAAGTGGCGTTGCGGATCGCCGCCGAGATTTGCGTGTTCACGAACGACAGTCTGACGATCGAGGAACTGAACGCCCCCGGTGGGGGAGGAGAACACGCATGATCGAGGCTCTGACTCCGCGTGAGATCGTGACCGAGTTGGACCGGTACATCGTTGGCCAGGCCAAGGCGAAGCGGGCGGTGGCGGTGGCGCTTCGTGCGCGTTGGCGCCGGCAACAGCTCCCGGACGATCTGCGGGAGGAGGTCGCTCCCAAGAACATCATCATGATCGGCTCGACGGGTGTAGGCAAGACGGAGATTGCGCGCCGGCTGGCGCGTCTCGCTCAGGCGCCGTTCCTGAAGGTCGAGGCGTCCAAGTTCACGGAGGTCGGGTACGTGGGCCGCGATGTGGAGTCGATGGTTCGCGATCTCGTCGAGACAGCGATCGCGCTGGTGCGCGCCGAGCATCAGGAGCGGGTTCGAACGCGTGCGGAGCGCGCGGCCGAGGAACGTCTGGTCGAGGCCCTCCAGCGTGCCGACGGGACGTCGGGCTTCGAACGCGACGTCATTCGTCGCATGTTGCGGGGGGGGGAGCTGGAGGACCGTCCGGTGGAGGTGCAGGTTCCAGAGCGGCGTCCTGCCGGGCTCGAGCTGTTCCCCGGGCGCCCGGGCATGGAGGAGATGGGCATGAACCTCTCCGACATGCTGGGCAACCTCGTGCCGCGGCGGAAGCGAACCGTTCGCCTCAAGGTGCACGAGGCGCGCAGGCAGATGGTGGAAGAGGAAGCCGACAGGCTTCTTGATCAGGAAGCCATCCAGCAGGAAGCGCTTGACCGTGCCCAGAACCAGGGGATTCTGTTCCTGGACGAGATCGACAAGGTCGCCGGCCGGCAGGGCGTACAGGGGCCGGACGTCAGCAGGGAGGGGGTGCAGCGCGACCTCCTTCCGATCGTCGAGGGCAGCAACGTGAATACGAAGTACGGCATGGTGAAGACGGATCACATCCTCTTCATCGCGGCGGGCGCGTTTCATGTCGCCAAACCCAGCGATCTGTTGCCTGAGCTTCAGGGACGCTTTCCGATCCGTGTCGAGCTGACCTCCCTGACGGAGTCGGATTTTCGTCAGATCCTCCGCGAGCCCCGGAACAGTCTCGTGAGGCAGTATACGGCGATGCTGCGGACGGAGGGTGTGGAGATCGAGTTCCGCGATGACGCGATCGACGAGCTCGCCCGGGTGGCTGATCAGGTGAATCGAACGATGGAGAATATCGGGGCCCGGCGACTCCACACGATCATGGAGCGCGTCTTCGAGGAGGTGTCCTTCCATGCGCCGGAGATGCATGGTGCCCGGGTAGAGATCACGCCCGAGTACGTCCGGGAGCGTCTGAGCGAGGTGCTGGAGGACGAGGACCTGTCGAGATACATCCTGTAGGCCCTCGGCCTGATGTCCGGATTTCCGGAGGGCTTCTCATCGTGCTCCGGGAACGATATGGGTGGAGCAGAGGCGGGCTCGAGCGGCCTGCTGAGCCCGTCCTGCAGCGTTCTGCACATCCGGACATGCCATGCGTCGCACAACCAGAGAACTCGTCGAGGTCGCCGGTCGAACCAGCAGTCTCTCCTACGCGCCCCAGCCCGTTGTGCTGGAGCGAGGGGAGGGCATGTGGCTCGAGGATCGGGAGGGCGAACGCTACCTCGACTTCATGGCGGGCATCGCCGTCTCGTCGCTGGGCCATGCGCATCCGGCGCTGATGGAGGCACTCCACGGGCAGGTGGACCGTCTCCTCCATGTGTCGAACGCGTTTCTGACGGAGCCGCAGGTCCTGCTCCAGGAGGCGCTGGTTCAGGCGTCGTTCGCGGATCGGGTGTTCTTCTGCAATTCGGGCGCGGAGGCCAACGAGGCGGGCATCAAGCTTGCGCGTCGCTACCAGCGGATCGTGCGCGGCAGTTCGCGGTTCGAGGTGGTGGTGTTTGCCCGAGGATTTCACGGACGGACGTACGGTGCGTTGAGTGCCACCGCGCAGCCCAAGTACCACAGAGGCTTCGAACCGATGGTTCCCGGGTTCGTGGAGGCCGAGTTCAACGACCTGGAGTCGGTGAAGGGCGCGATCGGTCCCCATACGGCAGCCATCCTGGTCGAGCCGATTCAGGGAGAGGGGGGCATCGTCCCGCCGTGCGACGGTTTTCTCGCCGGTCTTCGGACGCTTTGTGACGAGAACGGGTTGGTGCTGATCTTCGACGAGGTGCAGTGCGGGATGGGCCGAACGGGTCATCTCTTTGCCTACGAGGGTTTCGGCGTGGAGCCGGATATCATGAGCCTTGCAAAGGGAATAGGCGGAGGGGTTCCCCTGGGTGCCATGCTTGCCCGGGAAAGCGTGGCGCGTGGCTTCGAGCGCGGTTCGCATGCAACGACGTATGGGGGCAATCCGCTTGCCGCGGCCGCAGGGCTGGCCGTGCTCCATGTCTTGCAGGAGGATGGGTTTCTGGAGCGGGTGAGGGATGTGGGCGCATACTTCCGGGCGCGGGCGGAGGAGGCGAAATCCCGATGTCCCGGGATTCGCGAGGTGCGAGGACTCGGGCTCATGAACGGAATCGAGGTCGATCTGGAAGCGACCGCGGCATCCGCGGTCGTGGTCGCGGCGCGCAGGCAGGGACTGCTCATCAACACCGCGGGCGGAAACGTCCTGCGGTTCGTGCCGCCGCTGATCGCGACCCGTCGGGATGTGGACGAGGCCTTTCGGCGTCTTCTGAAGGCGTTGGGCGATACGGAGACTGTTGCCGGTCACGACTGACCCGATTCGGCGCACGGACGAGAGCGTCGACGCGAGGCTGCCCTTGCCACACCGTCGAAACCTCGGCTAACAGGTGTGCGAAGGAGCGGCTGGCGGACCTGTCGTGGACGGCGGAGTCACGTGGATGAACTCAGGAAAATTGGCGGTCCGGATGGCGTTCCGGTGCTCGTTCGAATGCCGGGCGCCTCGGATCCGCCCGTGAACGCGGAGGTTGGATTCCTCCTGTCTCGAATCGACGGGGGGACGTCCCTGGGGGATGTGGCCAAGATCGCAGGCATGACGCCATCGGAGCTCGCGGCGCGGCTGCTCCCGTTCATCGAGTGCGGGATCGTGGAGATCACGGGTCCTGGAGGGGCGCGGCGGAGTTCATCCGGTCGGAGCAGCCAGGTGTCGTCCCCGAGGAGAGCGGGCGCGAGCTCCGTGACCACGAGCCGCAGCAGTCAGGTCACAAGCCCCAACCGGGCGCTTCGAAGCTCGTCGAGCAGCTCGGCCACCAGCCGTAGGACTGCACCGACACCGTCGGAGTCTGCCCCGACCGCACCGTGGCGTGGTGCCTCGCCGGCGACTTCTGCTTCAGGTGGTGCCCACTCCGATGCGGGCGGAGCCCGTTCGGGTGCTCGATCGGTGAGCGTCTCGGATGTATTCGATCAAATCGACGAGGCTCTGGGGGCGTCCTTGCCGCGGGACTGGCCCGAAGCTCCTCGCAGGACGGCGACGGGACGCTCCGCAGACTCCGTGCTCACGGCAGGAGAGTGGATCGCGATTGACTACGCCGCACGGAACCTGGAGTGCGTTCACCCCTATCAGCTCCTGGGGGTCCCGAGAGACGTGGCCCGGCCCGCGCTGCGCAAGGCCTACATGAATCTGTCGAGGGTCTTCCATCCCGACCGCTGGTTTCGGCGCGAGGTGGGGGATGCGGCGGAGGCGATCGATCGGATCTTCAAGGCGGTCAGTCAGGCCTACCATACGCTGGATGACCCGGATCGACGCGCGCGGCTTGATCTTGAATTGGGGGAGACTGGGCCGCCCGGGCCCGCGAGCTCCGGCGACGCGGATGCGCTTCGTTCGTCCGCGTCGATGCTGGTTGTGCGGGCGAAGAAGGCGGTCGGGGAGAAGCGCTACGCGGAAGCGGCCGAGCTTCTGGAGCGCGCGTGTGGTCTCGTGCCCGATCCGGCCTTGCGCATCCGGCTGGCCGCATTGCTTCTTCGGTTGCCCGATCGGCTGGACGATGCAGAGCGGTGGCTCGCGGATGTCGAGGTCGTAGGGACAAGATCCGCGACGTGGAATCGCGTCCGTGGTATGCTCTACTGGAAGCGAGACGAGCTCGACCGGGCCGAGGCGGCATTTCGCCGTGCCCTCGAGCTGAGACCGGACGATCGGGAGTCCCGCGAGGCACTTGCCCGGCTTTTGCGCGCTCGGAACTGACCCGGGCGGTGAGCGGCGAACGAGGGAGGCTCTGGCCATATGGGACATGTCATCGGAATCGATCTGGGAACGACGAACTCCTGTGTAGCGGTCGTGATCGATGGTCAGCCTCGGGTCATCAAGAATCGCGCCGGGTATGCGACGACGCCGAGCATGGTGGCCATCAGTGACAGCGGTCGCCGGTTGATCGGCCAGATGGCCAAGCGGCAGGCCATCACGAATGCACGACACACGGTCCATGCGGCCAAGCGGCTGATCGGTCGCCAGTGGGGGGCGCCGGCGGTGGTTCACGCGATGGAGACACTGCCGTACGAGCTCGTTCGCGGGCCGAATGACGATGTTCGCGTAAGGCTTCGGGACAAGGTGTACAGCACGCCCGAGCTGTCATCGATGATTCTCCAGGAACTGCGTGTGGTCGCGGAGGAGTATCTCGGGGAGACGGTGGACGAGGCGGTGATCACCGTGCCGGCGTACTTCAATGACAACCAGCGGCAGGCGACGCGGGACGCTGGTCGTATCGCCGGTCTCGACGTCCTTCGGATCATCAACGAGCCGACGGCAGCGGCGCTGTCGTACGGGGTGGGGCGCAAGGAACACCGTACCGTGGCGGTGTACGATCTCGGGGGGGGAACCTTCGATGTGTCCATCGTGGAGTTCCAGGACGGCGTCTTCGACGTCCTGGCAACGAACGGAGACACCTTTCTCGGGGGAGAGGACTTCGATGCGCGCATCATCGAGTGGCTTCTCTTTGACTTCGCTTCGGCCCACGGCATCGATCTGAAGGGTGACGACATGGCCATGCAGCGGCTCAAGGACGCCGCGGAGAAGGCCAAGATCGAACTCTCGGGCGTTCCGAGCGCGGCCATCAACTGTCCGTTCATTCATACTCCGGAAGAGGGAGAACCCCTTCATCTCGAAGCCAGCCTCACGAGAGAGAAGCTCGACGAACTCGTCGCGGACCTCATCTTCCGGACGGTGTCGATCTGTGAAGCGACGATCAAGGATGCCCGCCTGACCATCGACGAGGTCGACGATATCCTGCTGGTGGGCGGGATGACGCGAATGCCCGCGGTCTCGCGTGCTGTCGAGGAGTTCTTCGGGCGTCCTCCACGCAAGGGAGTCAATCCCGACGAGGCCGTTGCCCTCGGTGCTGCGCTTCAGGCGAATGCACTTGTCCAGGACCAGAAGGACATCCTGCTGCTCGACGTCACACCGCACTCCCTGGGCATCATGGTCCATGGTGGCGGGAACGAAGTGCTCATCGAGAGGAATACAACCATTCCCACTTCGGCCACCCACACCTTCACCACCGTCCGCGACAACCAGCCGTCCGTGAAGATTCTGGTCATGCAGGGCGAGTCGTTGCGAGCCGAGGAGAACGATCTGCTCGGGGAGTTCGTGCTGCACGGACTCCGGCCCGGACCCGCTGGAGCCGTCTTCGTGGAAGTGTCCTTTGACATCTCGGCGGATGGTATCGTGTCCGTGAAGGCCCGTGACCGGGACTCCGGGGTCGAACAGTCGATCACCGTCAACGCTGTTTCCTCGATGAGCGAAGACGAGATCCGGGCGATGCAGGCCGAGAACGAGGACTACCTGACGCAGCTACGCCAGGATGCGGACCGCGATGGGGCCCGGGACAATGTGAGGCGTGCCGCGGCTCGACTCGAGACACAGTTGGCCACGCTGGGCAGTGCGCTCGAACAGTCCGAGACCGGACGGCGTGCAGGGGACAAGGCGAGGGCCCTGCTGGAGGCTGCGCATCGCGCGCTCGACAACGAGGATGTCAACGCGTACGCCACCCTCGGAACCGCCCTCGATCGACTCTGCACGGTCTTCGATGGTCTCGCATCCAGAATGACCACAGCCTCATGAGCGCTCCTCGATAACCGGGAACGGAAGACCCTTGAGCAGAACACCCTCTGCATATGGTGATCTCCTGCAGCGTGCGGTCGATGCTGCAGCGTCCGGAGAGCATGCTGCCGCGACGGAAGCCCTGCGCACCGCCATGCGCATGCGGTTCGATCAGCGCATCGCGCGTGCGCTGGACCTCCTGCAGGTGGCCGAGATGAGACGGGAGCCCCGGGTGAGCCTCGCGCCGGTCCTCGATGACCTGCTCGCCACGGAGACGCAACCCACATCCGAGTCGTCGGCCGCTTCGGATTCGGACCTGGATCTCATCGATGTGATCGACATGCCCGATCTGGGCAACGTCGCGGTACCGGAGAGGCGGAGAGCGCAGGAGAGCACGGCCCCGCAGGCCGTTATCTCGGACGAGCATGAGAGGAGTACGCTCGAGATCGATGGTGTCAGTCTGCATCACCCGCCTGCTCCGAGATTTCTGGAAGACCACTTCGATGAGCTGAAGCGAGCTCTGGATCTCGGCGAGCATCACGTCGTGCACGCGATCCTCGAGCGCGCTCCGATGCAGGATCGCAACGAGGAGTGGCGTGAGGTCCGGGAACGAAATCGGGAAGCATGGACCATCGTGCTCGAGCGAAGGCTCACACCCCTCGAACGGGTCCCCCTTCCCGCAGTGGACGATGGGGATGTCCACTCCCACGAACTCGATGCGCGGACAATGTTCCTGCTGGCGCAGGTAGATGGATACTGCACACTTGCTGACCTCATCGACCTGTCGGGCATGAGCACGTTCGACGCGATGAGAACCCTCGTCCGGATGCTGGACAAGGGCATGATCCGCCTGCACTGAGTGCCGTGCCGATGAGGCTTCGTCCGATGCTCGGGCAGCGGATTCGGTCGGAAAGCGTCGTTGTGCTCCGCGAGGGGAGGGGCGATGGCTCGTTCAGGGACCCATCACCACGTCCTCCTGGGCAGCATCTGTCCACTGCTGGTCATGTCGACGGATGAATCCGACAAGACGCTCGACGTAGTTGGGCAGGGGAGGGCAGCGGATGCCCGTGGAAGCCAGGCCCTCCAGGGTGTTCATGGAGTTGAAGAGGGTCAGCGCATCGAGTTCCTGAAGGAAGGCCCGGCTGTTCCGGGTCATCCGTTCCACCGCGGGCAGTGAGAGGAGTCGCTGGCCGATCCAGCCCGGAACCGAGCCTCGGGGTGCCCGTCTGCCCGCGGCCTCGGCGAAGAGCCGGAATGCGTCGCGCAGGCCCAGTGGGTTGGGGTCCACCAGATGAAAGGTCCGCCCCTCGGCCCATGGATTGAGACCGAGGGCGTGCGCGGCCCGCGCGACATGGTCTACGGGGACGATGTTCAGGGGGTAGTTCGCTGTCGAGGGCAGCGGCAGTGGCAGTCGGGTCGGACTGACGACGAACATCTGCAGGAAGAAGTATGGACCGTCGAGTCGATCAATCTCGCCGCTGCGTGAATCACCGACCACGATGGAAGGGCGGAAGACCGAGATGGGCAGGGATGCCATTCGTCGACGGACCTCGACCTCCGCCGTGAACTTCGTCCGCTCGAACGTGTTTCGGAACCGTTGCCCGCGCTCCAGTTCTTCCTCGAGGATCACGCCTTCTCGATCGCCTGCGACGAAGGCCGTGGAGAAGTGACTGAGCCGGACAAGGCCTCGCAATCGCTCTGCAAGGGCGAGCACGTTGCGGGCTCCCTGGATGTTGACCTCCTCCGCCAGCCTCTTGTCCACACCGAGGTGGTAGAGACTCGCGAGGTGGATGATGTCCGTGCACTCCCCCTCGACTCGCTCGCGCTCCCGGGGCGGAAGGCCAAGGTGAGGGTGAACGACGTCACCCGGAATCAGAAGGACCCGGCTTCGTCCCTCCGGGCGCCGCCCAAGGGCCTGCTCTGCGCGTGGGAGCAGGTCGGGCCGGACAACGGCAGTGACCTGTGCATCCGGTTCGTTTCGAAGGATGCGCCAGACGATCTGGACGGCGAGGTAGTTGGGGAGGCCGGTCACCAGAACATGTCGTTCACGTGGAATGACGAGGTTCCCGAGCGGGTGCGTTGTCAAGGCGTCTGCTCCTCGTGCGCGTCCAACGTCTGGAGGAGCGCATCGACCATGCCCGCGAGAGCTTCAGGCGTTCCGTCGTTGTGCAGCACATGGTCGGCCACCGCGATCTTGTCGGCCACGGGTAGCTGGCTTCGAACTCTGGCCAGGGCCGCCGCCCGATCGAGCCCATCCCGCGCCATGAGGCGCTGCACCTGGTTCTCCTCGTTGCAGGCCACGACGACAAGCACGGGAAAGGACCGATGCTGGCCGGTCTCCACGAGAAGAGCTGCATCGTAGAAGACGGGCAGCCGGGCACGCGGCAACGCAGCAGAAATGGCTTCGGAACTGGCCGTTGCGATCAGCGGGTGGAGAATGCGCTCCAGCGTGGAGCGTTGTTTCGGGTCTTCGAAGACGAGCGCCCCCAGCGCAGCGCGGTCGATGTGTCCGTGGCGGTCCAGAATCGACTCGCCGAAGGCGCTCACGACCCTTGCGTGGCCCTTCGTTCCCGGTTCGACGACTTGCCGGGCGAGGTCATCGGCATCAATCACCGTCGCGCCCGCGGCGCGAAGCAACTCCGCCACGGTCGACTTCCCACAGGCAATTCCTCCTGTCAGGCCTACAACCAGAGCCATGCGCCTCCTTGCCGTGATTCATCCGAGCGCTGCCCGCGGCCCCATCGTCCGCCGGCTCCTCCAGATTGACGCCCGCCGAGCGGCCGTGCTAGCCGCCGCTCGGCCCGTGGGGCACGAGGCGGCGGCGCACCGTGGTGTCTCGTCGGTACCATCCCGTGGCAGTGCTGTAAACGCAGCATCACGGGCCCCTCGGGGGATCGTCGAGGACCGTGGAATCCTTTCGTTTCCCTTCCCCACATGCGCGGACGATGGCCAGACGCAGGAATAGCTCACCCGATGTTCGGGCCCTGCGGGCGCTGGCGCATCCGCTGGTTGCCCCGATCGCGATCGCGCTCGGGGTGGGTCTGATGATCGCGGCCGACATGGACCCCGACCGGCAGGGCGATTTCGTGGCTGTCGTGGCGCTGGGAATCGGCAGTGCGTCCCTCCTGTCACGGGGAATTCTCGCTACCTCGGAGCGTCCGGCGCTCGAACTCCTGTCGCGCGCGGGCCTGCTCCGGACCGTGCCCCTGCCCTTCTTTCGGGCGGAACTCGTCGATCCCGCGTCACTGGATCGGTGCCGCTCGTCGTGGCGTCCCGTGGTGCTCCCCGCGCTCCTTGTCATGCTCGCGCTTGCGGCGCCCCTCCTTCTTGTTCTCCAGAGTACTCCGGAACTCAAGGCGGGCGTCCTTCACGCCCCCATGGGGACCGCCGTGGAGCACTATCGCGCCTCTCGTGCAGTGGACGGCCGGCTTCGCGAGCACCTGGGCGCGCGGCTCACGCTGCTCGGCGTCGCACAGGCGGGGGATGGGGCATGGGTCGCCCGGCTGCGCTTCGACGATCTGGTCCAGCCCCGGGGAACGACCGTGGACCTTCGTGCGGGAGAGTCCGTGCGCGTGCGAGGGCGACGGATCGGCATCGCGGAGGTCGCCGGCACGGATCGCGCTGGCTCGGCGGTAGTGCAGGTCAGAGGACTGGAGGGGGAAGCCAGGGAGACGCTGCGTCTCGTTCCCGGCGTGCGACAGCGCATCGAGATTGACGGGATCCAGATCGAGTTGGTTCGTGCGACCTTTGCGCGTCTCGGCGCGCTCGGACCTGCGGCGCACATGCGCGTCTTCCGCAACGACGAGCTGCTTCGCGATGTCTGGCTCTACCAGTCCTCTCCGGATTTCGACCACCGTCATGCGGAAACCGCTCCCTCGATGGCGCTCCTGGACGTGATCCCGGCGCACAGCGTCACCCTCCACGTCTCGCGGGTCCCTCCCGTCGACCTCGCGCTCGTGGTCACCGCCCTCGTTCTCGCGGTCGTCGGGCTGCTCGCCATCCTTGTTCTGAGGACGAGGTTGCTCGTGCGAGGGCGCGACGGGGACTACGAGCTCATGGTTCTCGGCGCGTTTCCGGCCGTGAACACGATCGTACGGGACATCGTCGGCGACGCGCTGTTCGATGACTGGCAGAAACTCGGAGCGCCGGAGGAGTGCGCCGCCGAAGGGGGAGACGCCACAGAGGAGGGAGGAGCATGATGACGCTCACCCTGCTCCTCGCTGGAGCCCTGGCACTCGCCGGAGCGGCTTTCCTTCGTCACGCCGGTGTGCTGGGCGCGCTGGCCGGGATCGCCACGACGGCGGGGCTGCTGTTCGGCATGGTCGAGGGGGCTGAGAGCACGGCGATGATCCAGTCGTGCGTCGCCCTCGGAATCCTTCTCGCTGTGCCTGCGTCGCGCGCCGAGCGTGGGCGACTGCTCGCCTGGGCTGGTGTCCTCGGCTGCACGGCTGCCCTCGTCCATGCAGTCGCGGGCGGGGGTGTCGAGCCGGTCCTCGGGGTGGAGTCCCTCGCGCTGCTGCTGATTCCCTGCGTGATGATCGGTGTCGCCGGAGGGGTCGTCCTGCCAGGGCTGGCCGACCGTGCACGTGTCGTGGCTGCCGCGCTCGGGGCCACTGGCGTGGCCCTGGCGTCGCTCGCCATCGTGGATGGGCTGCCGCGATGGCCGCGGCCGCTCCTCGGCCCCGATGGGCTTCCGCTTCTGGTCTTCAGCTGGCGCGAGGGGGCGGGAGAAGCCGCGCTGATGGAGCGGATGGTGATCCACCATGGCCTTCCGGAGTCCCTGCTGCTCATGTTCTGCTGTACAGCGATCGCCGCCTCGGCGTTCCTTCCCCGTCGTGCGTCCCTCGCCGCAGGTGTCGTCCCCGCCCTCGGCGCCGTGTTCCTTCTCCTTCTGGCGCTGATGGCCGCTCCGGTGCCCGTCGACGCCGAGCTCGTCGAGCGCTTTGGCGTCATCGGAATGGGCGCCGCGAACGTCGTGCTCCACCCGCACGCCGATGTCGCTGTCCCTGCCCTCGGGCCGCTGTTGGTCGTGGCCTCGGTGCTCGTGATCGCCACCCTGTTCTCGCTTCCTCGCGCAGACGGAACAGGAAGGGAGACAGCTGTTGTCCAGTCGTCCGCCCGGCTCGGGGCGGCGTGCGGTCTCCTGCTCGCGGCATGGCTGCTGCGCTCCCTGCAGCGCCTCCGAGAAGGGGCCGGACCGGGGGCCGAGGATCTCCTTCTTCAGCTTTCCCTGCCGGCCGGGCTCGTCGGCCTGACGCTCCTGCTGGTGGGTCCTCGCTCACGGACCGTGGCCTCCATCCTGACCGTGGTGGTCACGATACTGGTCGGGGTCGGCATCACAGGGACCACAGGATGAAGATTCGCTCGGCCACGTTCGTGAAGAGTGGCGTCCGTCCGGCGGACTTCCCCGCCGATGACCTCCCGGAAGTTGCGTTCGCGGGGCGCTCCAACGTGGGCAAGTCATCCCTGATGAACTGCCTGATGCAGCGTCGCAATCTCGTGAGGGTCAGCAACACCCCCGGGAGAACGCAGCTTCTCAACTGGTTCAACGTCAACGATCAGCTGCTGCTGTGCGACCTGCCCGGCTACGGATTCGCGCGCGCTCCGGAGCATGTGCGCCGGAACTGGGGCGCCATGATCGAGACCTATCTGGAGCGGCGGGAGAACCTGCTCGCCATCGCCATCCTGGTCGATGTCCGGCGAGGATTCGAGGATGATGACCTGCAGCTCCTGCACGCAGCGGGTCAGTTCAACCTCCAGCCCATCCTCGTGGTCACGAAGTGCGACAAGCTCTCCCGAAACGCCCTCTTCAACCGCCGGCACGCCATCGCCCGCGACCTGGGAACCGACCCGGACCGGGACATGGTCTTCTTCTCCTCGCTCAGCGGTGACGGCCGCGACCTCCTCTGGAAGCGCATCGCCGGATTGCTGCCCGGGGTCGAGAACACGTGAGCGAGCCCGTTCGCATCCGCCCCGTTCGGATCGATGAGCTGCGAAGCGCGCTGCTGCGCATCGAGCGCATGTCCCAGCCCCATCCGTGGAGCGAAACCGCGTTCCTCGCCGAGTTCGACAACCCGGTGTCGGACATCCTGGTCGCGACCCGCAACGGCGAGGATGTCATCGGATTCCTCGTGCGCTGGCGCATCACCGATGAGGTTCACATCCTGAACGTGGCCGTTGACCCCACCGCGCGCCGCCAGGGCGTCGGCCGAGCGATGGTGCGTCATGTGCTCGACGAAGCGGCTCGGGACCAGGCCGCGTTCGTCACGCTCGAGGTGCGCGTCTCCAATGACCCGGCGATCGAGCTCTATCGCTCCCTCGACTTCTTCACGGTGGGTCGCCGAAAGGAGTACTACGCCGACAACGGTGAGGATGCGTTGCTCCTCGGCTGGATCCCCAGCGAATCGACCCACGCCACCAATCCGGTTGCGCCGAACCCGACCGGTTGATAGCACTCCCGCCGGATCCAGCGCTCGGCCAGGAGTCAACATGCGCCTCTACAGTGGTAAGTACGGAATCATCGCCACCGACATCATCGACGCACTTCTGAAGGCGGAACTCATCGAACTCAGTCCCGAGGCCCGCCCGGAAGCCGAACTCGATGTCGTCGGCGTGTTGCGGGAGTACAACCGCATGGACCGCCAGCTCGGCGAGCGAGCCAGGGACCTCGCCGGAGATGATGGGCGCAGCAACCACTTCCAGATGAAACGGCGCCTCGCCAAGGAGAAGGGGTTCAAGCTCGGCGATGACGCCATCGAGTACATCGTGGCCCAGATCATCGAGATCTTTCTGCAGTCCCAGCACATCGACGAAATCTACGGCGAGGACAGGGAACTGCGAGCCCGCATCACCCCGATCATCAAGAAGCACACCGCGGATCAGGAGGAGGCGCTCGATCGCGAGGTGCGCTCCAAGCTCAAGAACCTCGAGGACGGCTCCGCCGCCTTCGACATCGAGTACGAGCGCGTCATACAGCGCATCCGGGACAAGAAGGGCCTGGACTCCTGACGCCGAATTCTCGCCCGCCTCCGCCCGGGCCAGGCGCTCACCGGCTGCCCTCCGGCCATCGGTCGTCGAGGTGCCGCGACCACCACGCCCGTCGACGCGTGGCGCTCCAGCCATCCACCGGGCTCCACACCTCGAGCCACTGGCCGAGAACCCGGTCCGCATTCCACGCCAGCGCGTCCCGCGGGTCCGAGAGCGCCCCGATCAGCGCAAGCGCTGCCTCCCGGGACGGCCAGTCCGTCCCGTCCCCCACAATTCCCTCCTCCCGAAAGGCGTCCTGCAGCCACTCCTCCCGGGTGGCCGTGCACGCCCGCTCGCACCAGGACGCCCACCACGCGACCTTCTCCTCCCCATCCGGAGGCTCCCGGCCGGTCGCTCGCGCGAGCACGGCGGATAGGGCCCGCACCTCCTCTTCGTCCTCCGCGGACGACAGCGCTCCCACCAGCAGAGGCGTGGACTCATCCGGCGGGATGCGCCGGAGGGCGGCCGCCACCGTCATGCGGGTGGATGCCGTGCGCCCTCCGTCGCCGAATGCCCACGCCGCCAGCTCGTCCGCAGCCTCGCCTGCCACGATGCCCCCGATCGCGCGTACGGCCGCCTGCCGGGCCTCCCGCTCCCGCAACTCGCCCCTCAGCAGTGCATCCAGCAACGGCCGTCCTGCGGCCGCGTAGTCCAGGTCCTCGACCAGCCGGATCAACCGCACCTGGGTGGATGTGGGCAGCCCCGCAAGCCGACTCGCGATCCGCGGAGACTGCCGCCGTGGATGCAGCCGCTCGATGAAGTCCAGGGCCTCCGCCGCGTGGCCCCGGGGGCCCGTGACCACCGCGTCCAGCAGCCGCTCCACGCGCAGCGTCCGGGCCTCCTCCATCAACGGGGCCCACGGGCGGACTGGGCCCCAGTTCACACAACCCTCGAGTGCATCTCGTGGATCACAGAACAGGCGCAGGTGAAAATGGTCGTCGTGCGGAGCCGAGTCTCCTGGCTGATGCAACACCTGGGCCGCGCGCTCCCGAAGCTCCACCGGTGCGCCAACGCGCTCGGCGTGCGCCAGCAGCGCCTCCCGCAACGCGGCATGGACGAAGATCCACTGCACCCGGTCGCCGTGCTCGGCCTCCAGCAGGGAGGCGACCAGCGTCCAGTTCCGCGCAACGTCGAACCGCAGCGACGGATCCGAACGAACGCGCCCGTCCGCGTGCACATGGACCAGCGTGTTGGGCTCGACCACGCGCCCTCGCTGATCCGTCAGGATGAAGGCGATGTCGGCGTCCCGTCCGTTCTGGTGCGAGCGACTCCAGCGAAACCGACCGCCGCCGGGCGCACTGAGGTTGCCCACACCCACGCGAACGTCACCGTGCACCCCCGCCGTTCGCTCCGCCGCCTCCAGCAGCAACGCCACGAGAGCGCGACTGCCGTGGTTCGTGTCCCTCGTGCGATGGACCGAAAGCACGAAGTGGTGGGGGCCCTCCAGCGGTAAGGTCACGCCGTCCCGCAACGCACCCGCATGGGTGAAGCCGAAAGAGACACTCCCCGGGAGAGTGCGCTCCGGATCGAGGATCTGGGGCACCGGGAGGTCCCGGGGCCGGGGGAGGGCGATCGACGGGGGCGCATCCCCGCGCTCCTCCACGACGCTCTCGCGACCGGAAGATTCGTCGCCGCCGGACGGCGCACCGAAAGCGCTCGCGGACGGTCCGGGACCCAACACCAGCACGAGCAACGACGACGCGAGCAGGGCGCCCGAGGAGGTTCGGAGCACGACGGGCCTGGACGGGGTGGACGGGCACCGGCGACTGCATTCCCGCACGCCGGCAGCGCAACGGTGGGGCCGGCGCTGCCGCGGATCAAGAACACGGCGCGGGCGCGTCGACGCGTTGCGGATTGACCCGCGACCGTGGAACGGGGCAGACTCCGGCCGGCCGTGGTCCCCTGGAGTCGCGATGCATGGTAGCGCCCGCAGCACAGTCGATGTCCTCGCTCCAGTGACGATCCTGGGGCTCTACCTGCTCCTCGCCATGGTGCAGCTCCTCGGTGCGCAGAGCACCTCGATCAGCGGGTTCGTGTTCGACCGGGGCCTGCAGATTCGACCGGACAGCCCCGTCCCCGCCACGGCGCCCGTGGGCGCCGGAGACCGGCTGCTCGCCATCGAAGGGAGCGAGGTCGCCACCCTGGACGAGCTGGCCGCCGTGCTCGCCGCTACCCGGGGAGACCGGCTGCGCGCCCGCTTCGGCATCGAGCAGCCCGCACGACTCGTGCGCGCCGGCGAGGACCTGCGGCAGGCGCTCGCCGACCGCCCGCCGACCGAAGTGGTGCGCCTCCACCGCCCGATGGGCCTCGAGGGCGCCGTGGACTGGACCGTCGAGGAGGTCCTCGCGGCCATGCCCGATCTCCAGGCCACCGGATTCTGGGCCGAGGTCTCCCTCGCGACCGAACTCGAGGGACGCGTGCAGCTCCGCCGGGAACGGGTCGTGCTCCCCTCCATCCTCCTGCTCGCCTTCGGCCTGATCGGCCTGTGCGCGCTGCTCCTGCTCCGCACCGAGTCGCTCTCCGCCGGGGAGCGGGGGAGGCGCGCTCCCCTCTGGGCGGCGGCCACCGGAGGCCTCGCCATCGCCGCCCTCGGCGTGCTCGCCGTCGAGCCCGCCCTCTCCCTGCGCTGGGCTCTGCACGCCGCCGCGCTCCTCGTGCTGTGGAAGGGCGCCGCCGTCTATCAGCACCTCCGCCAGCGCGGCGCCCCACCCAGCCTCGGACGGCGACTCCTGCTGCTCGCACCCGGACTCACCGTACTGCTCCTCGCGTGGGCCGTCCTCCTCGGTGCGCTGGGCGACGCCGGAACCCGAGCCGACAGCCTGCGCCAGGGCCTCGCCGTCCTCCTCGGCATGGCCGGCGTGCTCCACGTCGTCGATCTCGCCCTGCACGGCCTGGGTCGAGACGGCCGACCGGCCTGGCTACTCGTCCTCGCCTGGCTCGGCACCGCAGTGGCCGGCACCGCACTGTGGCCCGCCCTCGGACAGGATGTCCCGGTCGCTGTCAACGCATGGGCCCTTCTCGCCGCCGGCGTCGGCGTGCTCTGGCTCGCAGACCTCGCCGAGGGCGTGCCCGCCGTCGCCTCGCGCTTCGCCGTCGAACCCGCCGTCCGCGAAGCCTCACCCCTCCGCTCCCTCATCGAGGACGCCGAGCAGCAGCTCCCCGGCTCCACCGGATGGATCGCGATCGGCGCGGACGGGAGCTGGTTGCGGCTCGGACTCTCGGTCCCCCTCGGAGATGGCTCGCGACACATCCAGCTCCAGCGCGCCCCGGACGCATGGGGCGCTGCACTCGGCATCCTCATGGCCGAAGGCGGCATCTTCCCGGCACCCGCCACCGTCGACACCGACGACAGCCCCTTCGATGGGCTCGCCCGCCACACCGGCATCGTGGCCATGATCCCCCTGCAACGCGACCCCTCCCGCCCCCTGCAGCTCGTGCTCGTGCTCACCCACGACGAGCGCGACGCCCCCCCGACCCCCGACGTGGACGCGCTCGCCAGCCTCGCCGCCGCCGCGCCGGTCTCGCGCACCGAACAGGAGGCCGGGGTCCTCGCGCTCTCCCGCATCGACACCCTCGCCGAGGGGGCCCGCCGAGCGCCCCCCGCGCGCCGCACCAGGGTCGACGACGCACGCCCCGCACCCACTGCGGTCGCTGCTCCCACCGCCGTTCCAGCCTCCGCCACCCCGACTCCCGCCGGCCAGGTCCCCGAGGACCCCTGGCGGGCGAGGCTCGAGGCACAGGTGGAGCGCGCCTGGCCCGTCGACGACGAGGTCGCCCTCGCCGGACACGAACGCGATGCCCTCCAACGCTTCGTGGAGGATACGGGCCCGACCCTCGTCATCGGTGAGGCCGGCGGCGGAAAGGAGTTCATGGCCCGCGCCATCTGGTGGCTGCAGCACGGCGATCGCGGACGCTTCCTCACCGTGGACGCCGCACTCCTCCCCCCGACCCTCCTGGAGATCGACCTGCTCGGCGATCCGGAGGGCGAGGAGAGCGGTGCCGTGGAGGCCGCCCGCGGAGGAGCCCTCCTCGTCAAGACCGCGCAGGAACTCGAGCCCAGGCTCGTGCAACGCCTCGCCGCCGCCGCCCGCGAGCAGGACGTCCGCCTCTTCTTCGCCTTCCGATACGCTGGCCCCGAGGAAGACGTCGACGCACACCTGCCCCCCGCACTCGTCGAGCTCTGTGGCCCGCGCCGCCTCTCCCTCACCCCCCTGCGCGAACGAACCGGCGATATCCGGCGCTTCGCCGAGCTCTTCCTCCACCGCCACGCGATGCGGTACGACAAGGTCATCGAAGGATTCGAGGAGCAGGCACTCCGACAACTCGTTCAGCTCGATCTTCCCGGCAACTTCCACGACCTCGACGCCATCGTTCGCGCCGCCACCCTCCGAAGCGACGGGCCGAGGCTCTCCCTCGACGACCTCGAGCTGCCCACCGACGCCGACCACCCGGACCCCGAGGAGGACACCGCCGAACTGTCGCCAGCGGAGGAATCCGAGCGGGAACGGCTCGTCGCCGCCCTCGCCGCCGTCGAGGGCAACAAGAGCCGGGCCGCGCGCAAGCTCGGAATGTCGCGCGGAAAGCTCCTGCGCCGGCTCAAGAAGTTCGGAGTGGATGCGTGAGCACAGCCCGCCCCGCCATCGGGCTACTCCTCCTGGCCCTGGGCACCCTGCTCACGATTCCCCACCCCGGGGCCGTCCTCGCCACCGAGCTGCCCCGCGACGCGCGACACATCCCCCCCGATCCCCCCACGGACCCGGACCGCCACGAGCCCGACGACACCCGCCGCTTCGGCTGGATCGTGCTCCCCAGCGCCTTCTACGCACCCGAAACCCGCTTCGGCGGCGGCATCGCCGGCGCCGTCTTCTTCCGGCCCGCCGCCGCCGGCCCGGACAGCCGCCTCTCCCAGGTGGCCGCCACCGCCAACTACACCCAACTCCGGCAGACCATCATCGGCGTGCTCCCCGAGGTCTACCTCGCCCGCGACCGCCTCTACCTGAGCTCCGAGGTCTACTTCTTCATCTTCCCCGACCGCTTCTACGGCATCGGCAACGATACCCCCGCCAGCGCCGAGGAGGTCTACATCACCACCTCCCTGCAGGCCCGCACCCTCGGCGCGTGGCAGCTCCGGCCCGGACTATACGCCGGGCTGCTCACCGACCTCTACACCCACCGCCTCGACGAGGCCGAAGAGGGCGGACTCCTCGACACCGCCGCCGTCCCCGGCACCGAGACCGGCGCCTCCATCGGCGCCGGACCCGCGCTGCTCTGGGACACCCGCGACTTCCCCGCCGGTCCCACCCGGGGCGCCCACGTCTACGCCGGCCTCCTCCTCTACCAGCCCGCCCTCGGCTCCTCCTGGGCCTACACCCGGTTCACCCTCGACGCGCGCGCCTACCACCCCCTCGGACGCGACCACGTGCTCGCATTCCAGCTCTACGGCGAGAGCACCGGCGGCGACGTCCCCTACTTCCACCACCCCCTGCTCGGTGGCGGCCTCCGCCTGCGCGGCTTCCTCCTCGGACGCTACCGCGACCGACAGTACCTCGTCACCCAGGCCGCCTGGCGCTTCCCCATCGCCTGGCGCTTCGGGGGCACCGTCTTCGGCGCCACCGGAGACGTCGCGCGACGCCTCGACGGCTTCACCCTCGACCGACTCAAGACCGCAGGCGGCATCGGGCTTCGCTTCGCCCTCCAGCCCGAGGACAATCTCAACCTCCGCCTCGATCTCGGAGTCTCCAGCGATGGCGACGTCGGACTCTACGTGAACGTCCGCGAGGCATTCTGAACCGTTCCCCACCTCGGCCATGACTCCCCCGCACGAACACCTGACCGTGCTCGCCCTCCGCTTCTTCGGACGCGGTACCTGCCTCTGCCGAATCGAACACCGCGACGATCACCTCCTCGCCAGCGGCGTACTCCCAGGCGAGCGCGCGCACGTGCGTCGGCTCGACATTCCCGGTCCGGCGCGCTGGCACGCCACCGACATCCTCGACCCCTCCAGACACCGGATCGCGCCCGGATGCCCCGTCGCCGCTCAGTGCGCCGGTTGCGCGCTGCTGCACCTCGAGCGAGTCGCGGAAGTCGATTCCAAGGCTAGGACACTGCAGGAGATCCTGGAGCGGCACGCAGGCCTGCGCTGGCCGGCGGAGAACATCGAGCGGATCGCCACCGACGCGCGCGAAGGCCTGCGGCACCGCACCACCTGGACGCTCCGCCGCACGCCGGATGGGGACGTCCAGCCGTGCTTCCGGACCGTCGACCGCGACTGGGTACCCACGGGACACTGCGCTGCGGTCCGCGGGAAGCTGAAGGTCGCGATTGGCGAGGTGGCCCGTCTTTGCGGTATGTTGAATGCTGAAGCCTCAAGTGAAGTGTCTCTTGAGGAGGGGAGGGACGGGATCGGGATGATCGTCCGCAGCGGCGACCCGGCATGGCCAGGGGAACGGGACCCGTTCCTCGTCCCCCGCGTGGTCTCGGCGGTGGCCGTGCAGGACGGCCCCCGGTCGCCCGTCACGGTGAGAGCGGGCCGATGGCCCGCACCATCGGCGATCGGGGAGGTCCACCTCCCGCCCGCGCCCGGGGTGTGGCAGCACGCGACCCCGGCGTGCGCGATCGGGCTCCACCGCTGGGTGCTCGACGTCCTCGCGGACGGCGGAGCGTCCCTTCTCGACGCCACCTGTGGCGCGGGTGGTCTGCTGGTCGCCCTCGCGTCGCTTTTCGGACGCGTGGTCGCCGTGGACCGGCACCACGCTGCCGTGCTCGCGGCCCGACGGGCCTGCCTCGAACAGGGACTGGAGAACGTGGACGTGCGCGGTGGCCGGATCGAGACCGTCGCGCCACGCCTCGTGCGGGATGGCGCACGCTTCCACACCGTGCTCGTCAACCCGATGCGCCGCTCGCTCGGGGACAGCGCCATGGCGCAGCTCGCCGCGCTCACCGGGCGCACGCTCCTCTACCTCGCGCCTGCACCGCGGGCCGGCGCGTCCGACATCGCCGCGCTGATGAAGGCCGGCCTCGCACCCCGCCGCGTCGCCCTCGTGGACCTGCACCCGGGAACGGCGGCCATGATGATGGGCGTACGGCTCGACCGCGCGGTCTGAGCATCAGTGCGGGACGGGTTCGGCGAGGAGGCGCCCGGCGAGCGCCGCCAGCTCCGGACGCGCGAGCAGCGCCCGCGCCCGGGCGTGGTCGCCGAGCTGTCGCCACGTCCGCGCGGCCAGCTCCGCGAGGTCGGGGCGGAGCGCGCCGACCCCGTGCGCGGGGGAGGTGCGCTCCAGCAGGTCCAGAGCGATGGAGGCGTTCTCGGAGACCTCCCGCAAGGGGCCGCGCCCGGAGCGGGCGTAGCGCAGGAGCGAATCGAGAACGCGGCCGAGCCCCGTGAAGTCGCCGTCCGCCACCTGCGCAGGCAGTCGGCCGCTCAGGAGGTACTGCTTCATCCGTGTGTGTCCACCGGGGTCACGCAGCTCGTGAAGGCCTCGATCGACGCAGGCGCTCGCTTCGCGGTACGCGCCGAGCTCGTTGTGGTAGCGCGCCAGGTTCCCCCAGGTGCAGGCCGAGACCGGGGATCGCTGGGGCATGGCGGCAAGCCCCTCGTGGGCGTAGGCGATGGCCGCCTCGATGCGGCCGTCCCGGAACGCGATGTCTCCGAGGGTCTGGGTAAGCTGTGCGAGCAGCCAGACATGGCCCGTCCGACGCGCCCGCACGAGAAGCCCGTGGGCGAGCGTCTCGCATTCGCGCCGGGCGTCGAGTGCCGCGAGGGCGTGGCAGTGGTATACGATCGCCCGTTCCTCCAGGGGTGCCAGCGCCTCGCGCGCGGCACCCTGTCGCACTTCGGTGAGGACGTCGATGGCCTCACGGTGACGCGACGTTACGATCAGCGCCCGCGCCGCGAGCAGCCGCGCCTCGAGCAGCAGGGTTGTCACCTTGGCCTCGTTTGCCGCCTCTGCCGCATTCTCGGCCTCCGCGAGCGACTCCGCAGGGGAACCCGTGGCCAGCAGGCAGAGGCCACGCGCCAGATGCAGCCGCGCGCGAAGCCCTGCCGAGAGCCTTCGCTCGTCGACGTCCGGCAACACATCCAGCCCGGCACGTGAGTCCCCGAGGTGATGGAGCGCCTGTGCACGGATCAGCGCCCGCCGGGCGTGAACCTCCCCCCCGGCCGGGACCGGCGGGAGCTCGTCGAGCAGGAGGATGGCATGGGCGGGAGCGGTGCCGAGAGCCCACAATCCCGCCGCGGCCTGCTTCGCCTCCGTCGCGGAAGCCTGATCACCGAGCAGCTCGAGAATGCTTGCCTGGCGCTCGATCCGGGACGCGGCGCGCGGTCCCGCGCGATCCCGCGCACCGTGTTCGGCGAGCGCGACCAGCGCGCCCCGCAGCAGGTGTGCG
Source organism: Deltaproteobacteria bacterium (assembly GCA_007693585.1). Lineage (GTDB taxonomy): Bacteria > Myxococcota_A > Bradymonadia > REDH01 > REDH01 > REDH01. The sequence continues at coordinate 69,134 of REDH01000056.1, read as the reverse complement.
TCGCGCCTTGCCCCGGTGCGACGAAGGATGGGACCGACGAACCGGGTCTCCGTGATCCGGTGGCCGTTCCGAACAGGGCGCAGCAGCCCGCGCGACGTGAGCGCACGCAGGACCTCCGCATCGGTCGGGCAGCCCGCCTCCCGGGCTGCGCTGCGGAGCAACCCGGCCGGCTCCCCGTCCAGAAGGGCCAGGAGGGCGAGAAGCCGCCTCGCGTCGTCCGGGAGGCCTTCCATTCGGCTCGCGCACAGGCTGTCCATCGCCTCTGCGCGCCCCGCCGGAAGCGCGAACGTCGCGCCGGGCCGGGTGCGCCACCCCTGTGGCGTGGCCTCCAGCACCCCCCGCTCGACCAGGTCCCGCAGCATGTCCATCGCGAAAGCGGCGTTGCCTTCCGCACGAGCGGCGATCCGGTGCGTCACGGCGTCATCCACCTGCAGGGCGCCACGGAGCATCCGGGAGAGCGCACCTTCGTCGAGCGGCTCAAGTCGGATGCGACGCACGGTACTCCCACCGCAGAGCGACGCGAGGGCCTCCTTCGTGCGCTCGCCTGCGGGGTGGGTGGCGCACAGCACCAGCACGGGATGGTCTCCGACGCCCGCGAGGGCTCCCTCGAGTGGGTCGAGCCCCCCGGCGGCGACCGGACCGAGGTCGATCTCGATGATCACCGGGCCGCGCGTGGAGAGCCCCTGAAGGAGCGCAGCGAGCGCTGCCGCGGAATCCCCGGCCGGGCGCAGGGCGCCCGGCACGGGCGCGGCTTCGGTGAGCAGTCTCATCAGCTCCTGACGGACGAACATCGCGTCGATCCCGACCGCGCCCAGCGCACGGTCGATGCGTTCCTCCAGCGACGCGCGATCATCGGCATTGCCGAGCCCCAGCAGATCCCGCAGGCCCCGCCGCAGCGCTGCCCGGAACGACCCCTCACGCTCCACGTTCACCCGCAGGCGGCTGCCCCCGGCGATCTCGTGAATCCGCTCCGCCAGCCAGGAGGTCATGCGCGACGTTCCCGTGCCGGGAAGCCCCTCGACGAGCACGGCGCCCGCGCCCGGGGTCATCAGGATCGAGCGCGCGTGAGCCCACGCGCGCCGACACTCACGGTCGCGTCCCGTGAGCGGGGGAGGGCGCAGGGTCACCAGGCCCGGCCCGCGCGGCGGGTCGTGGCCGTTCCCCGCGGAAGGGCCGACCGCCACGGAGCGCGGGAGGCGCTGGGTACACGCCCGCGCCCATCGCGGCGCCCCCGACCGGCTGCGCAGAACCGGCGCCGACGTCGACCGGACCGCCGCCGCGAGCGCCCCGGTGGACGGGGCCAACGGGGCAAGCACCGGATGGGTGCCTTCCTCGTGAAGCTCGCGCAGCACGACCGGGGCACGGGGAGCCTCGTCCCTGACTGCCTCCCGGTGGAACGTGCGGAGCGCCGCGAGCGCGGCGGCGGCGCTCTGAAAGCGATCCCGGGCGGTGGGCGTCGTGAGCTGAGCCAGCCACGCCTCGACCTCCTCCGGCAGCTCGGTCGCCTGCTCCTCCGGGTCACCGAGCCAGCCAAGCATCAGTCGCCCCAGGGCGTGCAGGTCCGTCCATGCTCCGACCTCCTCCAGCCGACCCGCAGCCAGCTCCGGAGCGGTCCAGCCCTCCGTGCCGCCCAGCAGCGCCTGCCCGTCGCCCACATGTGCCACGCCCACGCCGAAGTCCGCCAGACACCAGGCGGTCCCCGCCGCGCGACGCACCCGAAGCACGTTCGATGGCTTGATGTCGAGGTGAAGAACGCCCCGCGCATGCACATGGGCCAGCCCCTCGAGGAGCTGTTCGCCCACGCGGAGGATGGCCGCGAGTCCGTCGGGCGGCACGCTGCGCGCGTCCCCCTCCGCGCGCTCCATGGCCAGCCACGGGCGAGGCGCCGAAGCAGCCCCGGACCTGTCCCGCGGTCGGTCCGCATCGACCCCGGCATCGTACACCTCCAGCAGCGACGGGTGACCCAGCCCAGCCACGATGCGGATCTCCCGGAGCATCGTCGCCAGCGCCCACTGCGGTCGCCCGGCGTCGCGCAGCACCTTCACCGCCACCGGCAGGCCCGTGCGCCGGTGCACCGCGGCGTGCACCACCCCGGAGCCTCCCGCCCCGAGGCGTGCCCCGAGGCTGTATTCGTCCCTCAACCGCCGGTTCATGTCGTCGTTCAATCGTCCTCGCGCTGCGCTCACCCGCTTCTTCCTCAGGAAAGAACGACCGTGCGCCGTCGCTTGTTCACCCGTGAGGGTGACAGGCCGCCCCGGCCTCGGCAAGCGCGAGCGCAATGCGCGCACCCCCTGGCAGGGCTGTCGCCAGGTCGCGACCGAGACCCATCCGGTGGGAGATGCATCGTTGCGGACCCCAACGGCCCCGCGACCGCCAATACCGCCATGGCCCATCATCCCCGGAGGTATGCATCCGTTCGCCACCGAACCGATCCCCCGCACGTCCGGGACCGAACGGAGCCGGATCGGGCCCCCGGGGACCGAGCGGTGTGCGCCCGGATGCTCCGAGCCCGAGCCGCAGGAGATCGAACGGCCAGGCCTCAGAGAACGGCGCGGACGAGCATCCACCCGGTTGCGGCGATCAGCGCGAGCTCGGCGGCGCGTCGGCTCCAGTTGTAAAGGGACACACGGGTCATGAGCGGTTCCTGGGGAAAGCGACCCGAGAGTTGTTTTCACCCTTCGGTCTTCGGGTCAACCCCGAAGTGCGCCGCGACGACCGATGCCAGGGCTGTCGAAAGGAAGCCGACGAACCCCGGTCGGCGGTGGAATCATCGTCGTGGTCCCCGGGGGTTCAGTCCGTTGCCGCCTGCTCGACCCGCCGCACGGCGCCATGACGGGCCGACCCCGGACTTCGCCGTCACCCCGCGACCGAGTGGAATCGACCGCTTCTCCCGGGTCCGGAGGCCCCGCACGGGGGCCCGACGCGTCGGCGACCGGTGCCGCACGGGGTGTCGCGTCGTGGCGTCGCTCGCTCGCGCTCCATGGTTGACAGCCTGTCCCCCCTCGGCTAGACCCGCGCTCCGCCCTTCGGGGTGACCCCTCGGGCCGTAGCGCAGTCTGGTAGCGCACCTGCATGGGGTGCAGGTGGTCGCAGGTTCGAATCCTGTCGGCCCGACCTGGAAGCGCCGTGAGCAGTTGCTCGCGGCGCTTTCGGTTCTTGCCCGCCTCGGCCGGGCGCGGCGCGCACCGACGCCGGGGACAGCAGGTGCCAGCCCCCTCGCGCAGCGCGCTGCGCGAGGGATGCCAGTACGTCACCCCGAGCCAGCGCGGCGCGCTGCGCGAAGGACGCCAGTACGTCAGCCCTGGGCCAGCACCCCGCGCTGCGCGAGAAGATCGCAGAGCGCGCGCACAATCTCGTCCCGCCGTTGACCGGCGGTGTCCACGGTCAGGGCCGGGGAGGGCGGGTCGACGTAGGGGGCGTCAACGCCCGGCACGCCGGCAAGGGTCCCGGCGGCCACGCCGTCCCACAGTCCGCGCGCGTCGCGCGTACGGCACACCTTCTCGGCGGTGGCCACGTGCACCTCCACGAACCGTTTCGCGCCCACGATCGCCCGGGCGGCGTCCCGCTCGTCCGCATCCGGGCTCACGAAGGACACGATGGCGATGCCGCCGGCGTCGGCGACGGCCCGCGCCATCTGGGCCACGGCCTCCGGCGACGGGCTCGTCGGGGTGGCGCTGCCGTCCGGTGCGGCGAAGTCGTCCGGGTCGAGCACATGGGCCAGTGTCCCCCGGTCAAAGAGGCCCCGCTCGAGCGCGAACGCGATGGTGCTCTTGCCGCTGGCGGGCAACCCCGTCAACCAGACCACCGCACCGCCATGCCCCAGCAGCTCGCGCCGCTCGGCAGGGCTCACCTCCCGGCGTGCTCCGGTCGCGGCCGCGTCGTCCTCGAGGCTCCGCTCCGCCCCGCGCTCGAGGATCATCCCCGCCCCGACCGTGTTGTTGGTCATCGAGTCGATGACGATGAACGCGCCCGTCCGCCGGTTCACCCGGTACGGATCGGTGTACAGCGGCTGGTGTGACTCCACCCGCACGCGGCCGATGTCGTTGAGCGACAGGTGCTCGACCTCCGCCTGCGCGAGGGTGTTCATGTCCAGGCTCCACGACACCTTCGGGATCCGCGCCCGCACGAACCTGGAGGTGTGCTTCAGCAGGTAGGTCTTGTTCGGGTCGTGGGCCTTCTCCGAGAGCCAGACCACCATCGCGTCGAACTGCCGCCGCACCTCCGGAACATCGTCGGCCGGCACGATCATGTCGCCCCGGCTCACGTCGACCTCCCGGTCAAGCCGCAGGGTCACCGAGAGCGGTGCCCGCGCTTCGGCAATGGTCTCCCCGTACAGGTCGATGCCCGCCACCACGGCCTCCGTCCGCTGTGGAAGAGCGACCACCTTCGCCCCCTCGCGCACCACACCGCTGGCCACCTGCCCGGCGAACCCACGGTAGTTCAGGTTGGGCCGCAGCACCGTCTGCACGGGGAACCGGAAGCTCCCCTCCTCCCGTCGCGGGATCGGCACCGTCTCCAGGAACTCCAGGATGCTCGGCCCCTCGTACCATGGGGTCCGGCCGCCCGGCTCGACCACGTTGTCTCCCTTCACCGCGCTGATCGGGAAGAACGTGACGGCTTCGAAGTCCAGGTCGTCCGCGAACGCGCGGAACTCCGCCTCGTGACGCGCGTAGGTGGCCTGTTCGTAGTCCACCAGGTCCATCTTGTTCACCGCCACCGCCAGATGCCGGATGCCCAGCATCGACGTGATCCACGCGTGTCGCCGCGACTGGGGCAGCACCCCGAGCCGCGCGTCCAGCAGGATGATCGCCACGTCCGCCGTCGACGCGCCCGTCGCCATGTTCCGCGTATACTGCACGTGGCCCGGCGTATCGGCGATGATGAACTTCCGCCGCGCCGTCGTGAAGTACCGGTAGGCCACGTCGATCGTGATCCCCTGCTCGCGCTCGGCCTTCAGCCCGTCCGTGATCAGCGAGAAGTCGATCTCCGACCCCTCCATCCGGCTCGCCTTGCGCACCGCCGCAAGCTGATCCTCGTACACGCCGTCCGTGTCATGCAGCAGCCGCCCGATCAGGGTCGACTTCCCGTCGTCCACCGACCCCACGGTCACGAAGCGCAGCAGCTCCTTGCGCTCGTGGTCCCGGAGGAGCTCTGCCGCCTGCGCCTCGGTCATCGTCTCCATCGTGTGCGCTCCCATCAGAAGTACCCCTCGCGCTTCTTCAGCTCCATCGAGCCCTCGGCGTCGTGGTCGATCACCCGACTCTGCCGCTCCGAGAATCGCGTCGTCAGCATCTCGGCGATGATCTCCGGCACGGTCGTCGCCGTGCTCGGCATCGCCCCCGTCAGCGGATAGCAGCCCAGCGTCCGGAACCGGCACATGCGCATCACCGGCTCCTCACCCTGCTCCAGCGGCAGACGGTCGTCATCCACCATGATCCACGATCCGTCCCGCTCCACGATCGGCCGCTCCTTCGCGAAGTACAGCGGCACGATCGGAATGTTCTCCAGATGGATGTAGAGCCAGACATCCAGCTCCGTCCAGTTCGACAGCGGAAACGCACGAATGGACTCCCCGGGACCGAGCTGTCCGTTGTACAGGTTCCACAGCTCCGGTCGCTGGTGCTTCGGATCCCACTGCCCGAACCGATCCCGGAACGAGTACACCCGCTCCTTCGCCCGGCTCTTCTCCTCGTCCCGACGCGCCCCGCCGAACGCCGCGTCGAATCGATGCCGCGCAAGCCCCTGCAGCAGCGCCTGCGTCTTCATGATCTTCGTATAGCGGTTGCTCCCTTCGGAGAACGGCGTCACCCCCGCCTGCCGCGCCTCCTCGTTGGTCTGCACGTGCATCGTCAGGCCATACTCCTCCGCCATCCGGTCCCGGAACGTGATCATCTCGCGGAACTTCCACGTCGTGTCGATGTGCATCAGCGGAAACGGCAGCGGCGCCGGATGAAAGGCCTTCAGCGCCAGCCGCAGCATCACCGAGGAGTCCTTGCCGATGCTGTAGAGCATGACCGGGTGTTCGAACTCCGCCGCCACCTCACGGATGATGTGAATGCTCTCGGCCTCGAGCTCGCGCAGATGGCTCAACCGCTCGCCTGTGATCAGCTCGCTCACGTCGGTCACCGTCCTGTTCGGGGGGAAGGGCACGCGCGCGCTCCCACCGCGCCATCGTGCCGGGCGCACCGTCCTTACCGACCTGCCTGTGCCTTTGCAACGGACACCGCCGCCCTCCGAACGATGCGCATTTGACACCGGTCGGCCCGCGGCGCTATCGCTCCCCGCCGCGCTCCTCGCGATGAGATGCGCACATTGACCCCTGTTCCTCCGCGAACCGCGCCGACCGAACGGAGCGCCCCCATGACTCGTTCTCGCATCGTGCTCTCCCGCCACGCGCTTCGCACGCGATCGCTCGTGCCCACGCTCCTCGTCGCTCTCCTGGCCCTCGGAGGTGTCGCCTGTGGTTGCGCGTCCTCTGGCGCGGCCGAGCGGGCCGCCGCGGCCGGCGAGGCCTCCGGTGACGGAGTCCACGGCAGCGGCGGCGTGGAGGGCACGGCGCCTGCGGATGCCCATGTGGCGAGTGGAGGCGGGGGGGGTGGTGTGGCCGGCGAGGATGACCGAGCAGCGGATGGAGCGGGTGGTGTGGTGGGATCGGACGGGCCCGGCGAGATCGGCGCAGACGCCGACGCGGAGCAGGTCGCCGCGGAAGAGGCGGCCGAACCCGAGTGCCCCATCGGTACCCCGGACGGGCATGGCGGCTGTTTCGTCAGCCCGGAGGATCGGCGAACCGCGCTGAGCGACGAGGCGGTTGCGGAGCACCTGCGCGGGGCCTGCCCCGATCCGGAGTACGGGTCGTTCGCCGACGCGTGGACCTGGGTTCCCGGTTCGTGGGAGCAGGCGGTGCACGACATCGACATGGCCAGCGAGGCCACGTTCACGGACCTGCTCTCGGAGTTCGAGGGGACGTCGATCATCTGGCGCGTGCGCGATGCGGAGACGCGGACGTCCCTCGCCGCGGTGAAGACGAACACCTCCAACAACCGGCTGGAGGCGGAGGTTTACGCATGGCGCATCAGCGAGTTTCTCGGGTTCGACGAGCTCGTGACGCCGACCATCTACTGGACGCCGAGCGTGCCCTCCATGCGCAAGGTGCGGGACATGCTGGCGAGGGTGACCTACCGGGATGCCGACAAGGAGGCGCGGCGCCAGCGGGTGATCCGCGCGCTGGACACCGCCATGGCGGGCGGGACGCCGTTCGAGGCGGTGGTGAAGCCCTGGCTCACCGGCTTCATTCCCAGCGTGACGATGGGGCGCCGCGAGAACATGGCCGAGCACCGGGTCATGCAGTTCCTGCGCGTGGGTGGTCCCCAGCCGGGCACCGAGAACATTCGGCTGACGACCATCTCGCGGCTCAACACGCCCCACGGCACGCACCGGGCGGACTTCGAGGAGTGGCGACTCGCCACGGACCTCTCGAACCTCCTGCTCATGGATGCGATCATGGGGCAGAACGATCGCTTTGCAGGCGGGAACCTACACATGCGATCGGAGGCGTGGCACCGGGAGGAGGTGGGCACGGCGCGAAACCTGCCGATCTTCGCCTACGGGCCTTCGCGGCTGCTCGCGCTCGACAACGGCGCCGCGCTTCGCGGTACCCACGGCTCCGGGCTCAACGACCTGCAGGGGCGGAACCTGGCGGGAACCCGGGTCGAACGGTTCGACCGGGACGTCGTCGAGCGGCTGCGGGGACTCGCCCGCCGGACGACCGGGCGTTACTGCGACACGGAGCCGTTCGCCGACGAGCGCGAGGCGGCCTGGCTCTATCTGGGCCTCGACGGGGCCTGGGCTGATCGGGCGGAGAACTTCATGCTGCAGACCCTCGATTACATCGACCAGCTCGAGGCGCGGCACGGCGACCGCATCTGGTTGCGGCCGAGGCGCCCGGAGTCCGATGGGGAAGAGCCTGCGGTGGCGCCGTCCGGGGAAGCCGTCGCCGAGTAGGCTCCCGCGGTCCTGGAGGTCGTGGGGGTCGCGGCGGTCACAGCGGGGGAAGCCGTCGCCGAGTAGGCTCCCGCGGTCCTGGGGGTCTTGGCGGGCTCAGCGTTCGAGTGGCTTGTAGCGGAAGCGCTGGGGCTGGTCCTGTGTGCCGAGACGACGGTTCTTGTCGCGCTCGTACTCGGCGAAGTTGCCTTCGAACCACTCGACGTGGCTGTTGCCTTCGAAGGCGAGGATGTGGGTGGCGACGCGGTCGAGGAACCAGCGGTCGTGGCTGATGATGACGGCGCATCCCGCGAAGTTCGCCAGGCCGTCCTCGAGGGATCGGAGGGTCTCGACGTCGAGATCGTTGGTGGGTTCGTCGAGGAGCAGGACGTTGGCGCCGCTCTTGAGCAGTCGGGCGAGGTGCACGCGGTTGCGTTCGCCGCCGGAGAGTTTGCCGACCATCTTCTGCTGGTCTGCGCCCTTGAAGTTGAAGAGGCTGCAGTAGGCGCGGGAGTTGATGGAGCGTCCGCCGAGGGGGATGACTTCGGCGCCGTCCGAGATGACGTCGTGGACGGACTTGTCGTCGGGGAGGGCGTCCCGGGACTGGTCGACGTACGCGAGCTGAACGGTCTCTCCCACGGTGAGGGTGCCGTTGTCGGGTTCTTCCTCCCCGGTGATGAGCCGGAACAGGGTCGTCTTTCCGGCGCCGTTGGGTCCGATGACGCCGACGATGCCGGCGGGGGGGAGGTGGAAGGTGAGGTCTTCGAACAGCAGGCGGTCTCCGAAGGCCTTGGCCACCCCGTCGGCCTCGATGACCTTCTGGCCCAGGCGGGGGCCGGGGGGGATGACGATGGCGTTGCGGCTGAGCCTCTCCTGCACGTCCTGCTGCAGGAGCTCGTCGTAGCGTTGCAGTCGGGCGCGGCTCTTGCCCTGGCGGGCCTTCGGCGACATTCGGGCCCACTCGAGCTCGCGCTCGAGCTCCCTGCGGCGCTGGCTCTCCTGCTTCTCCTCCTGGGCGAGGCGCTTCGCCTTCTGCTCGAGCCAGCCCGAGTAGTTTCCTTCGAAGGGGATGCCCTTGCCGCGGTCGAGCTCGAGGATCCAGCCCACGACGTTGTCGAGGAAGTAGCGGTCGTGGGTGACGAGGACGACGGAGCCCCTGTATTCCTGCAGGGCGCGCTCGAGCCAGGCGACGGATTCGGCGTCGAGGTGGTTGGTGGGCTCGTCCATGAGGAGGAGGTCGGGGGCTTCGAGGAGGATGCGGGCCAGGGCGACGCGTCGCTTCTCGCCGCCGGAGAGGCGGTCGACCGGGCTGTCCCCGGGGGGGCAGTTGAGGGCATCCATGGCGATCTCGATCCGTCGATCGAGTTCCCATGCGTCGCAGGCGTCGATGGCGTCCTGGAGCTTCCCCTGTTCTTCGCCGAGCTTCTCGTAGTCGGCGTCGGGGTCGGCGAAGGCGGCGGACACCTCCTCGAAGCGGCGCAGGAGGTCGCGCTGTTCGCGCAGTCCGAGTTCGACGTTCTCGCGCACGGTGAGATCGGCCTCGAGCTGCGGCTCCTGCGGGAGGAAGCCCACGGTGAAGCCTTCGCCGAGGAAGGACTCGCCCTGGAACTCCCTGTCCTGCCCGGCCATGATGCGGAGCAGGGTGGACTTTCCGGCTCCGTTGGTGCCGATGATGCCGATCTTGGCGCCGTAGTAGAACTGGAGCCAGATGTTGGAGAGGACCTCCTTCTTCGGCGGGTAGACCTTGGAGAGGCCCTGCATGGTGTAGATGAAGCGTTCGGCCATCGGGGAGCCCGGGGAGTGGGGGATGGGTGGGTCGGCGTGCCGCGGCTGCGGGATCGCCGAGGGAGCGTGGCGCGCCTGTCTTGGCACACGACATGCGGGCCCGCAACGGGGGGAGGGGGCGTCCCTGGCCTTGCGGCCTCGGCGCCCGCAACGGGGGGGAAGACATCCGTGGGCTTGCCCCGGTTGCGGGTCAGGCCTAGGAGCCTGTAGGCCATAGATTTCGACCCTGCTGGGAGCCCGGTTCTCAGCCGGTTCGGACCGACGAGTTGACTGTCGAGACCCAGAAAGCTGAAATCTCGACACCTGATTCGGCTTTGCCCTACAGCCTCCTAGGGGTGCCGGCTCGCTCGCCGGCGGGGCGCCGGTCCCGATGCAGGATGCTGCGTCGGCGGGTGGGTCCGCGCGGGCGCTCGGCGCGCGTATCGCAGATTCCCTGCTCGACGGACTTGTTCGTGACCTCCGCATCGACCTTCCGCATTCGCCATCCGGAGCTTGCGCGGCTGCTGGTGCTCGCCGGTCCACTGGTGGTGGCCCGGCTGTCCCATGTGCTGATGGGCTTCGTGGACACGTGGATGGCGGGCACGCTCGGGACGGAGGCGGTGGCGGCGATCGGGCTCGGGCACACGATCTGGTTTCTGGGGTTCGTGTTCGCGATCGGGACGCTGATGGGGATCGAGCCGCTGATCGCTTCGGCCATGGGGCGCTCGGACGAGGAGCGGGCCGGAGCCATCTTTGCCGCCGGTCGCTGGGTGGCGGTGGGCCTGATGCCGTTGCTGGTGCTGCTGGCGGTTCTCGGGCCGTGGGCGGCGGAGGTGCTCGGCCAGCCGGAGGAGGTTCGTCCGCTGCTCGTCCAGTACCTCGGTGTGGTGGCGTTCGCGGTGCCTGCGGCGTTGCTCTTCCAGGTGATGAGCACGGCGGTGGCGGCCCTCGGGTGGTCGCGGCCGCTGCTGCTGATCTCGCTGGCGGGGAACGGGGTCAACATCGTGACGAACGTGGTGTTCGTGCACGGCATCGGTCCTGTTCCGGCGCTCGGCGTGGCGGGCATCGCGCTGGCGACGGTGCTGTCGTCGGTGGTGATGTGGGTGCTTCTGCACCGGGCGATGGCGTCGGCACAGCGGGCGCGGGCGCTGCGCCGGCCATGGGAGCGTCCTCGGTGGGCGGACGTGCGGCAGGCGCTGGGCATCGGGGTGCCGGTGGGGGTGCAGTACGGCCTGGAGGTGGCGGGTTTCACGGCGGCGACGGTGATGATGGGGTGGTTCGGTGCGGCGGCGCTGGCGGCGCATCAGGTGGCGCTGAGCGTGATCAGCGTGAGCTTCACGGTGGCGCTCGGGCTCGGCACGGCCGCGGGCATTCTGGTGGCGCGCGCGGAGGGGCGGGGGGACATCGGCCTGGCGCGGCGCACGGGTCGGATGGCGTTCGGGTGCGGGGCGGTGGTGGCGTTGGTGGCGGCGGGGGTGCTCGTGGCGGGGCGGTCGTTCATTGCGGGGGCGTTTCTCGAGGAACCGGCGGCGTTGGCGCTGGCGGTGTCGCTCCTGTGGATGGCGGCGATCTTCCAGGTGGCGGACAGCGTGCAGGCGGTGGCGTTCGGGCTGCTGCGCGGGCTCGGCGACACGCGGGTGCCGCTGCTGTTCAACGTGGTGGGTTACTGGGTGGTCGGTCTGCCTGTGGGCGGCTGGCTGGCGCTGCAGGTGCTCGGGCGTCCGGAGCCGATCTGGGCGGGGTTGACGGTGGCGCTGTTTCTGGTGGCGGGGGCGGCGTTGTTGCGGTTCGAGCGTGGGCTTGCGGCGCGGGAGTCATGAGCGCAGGGTGGGGAGGTCGGCGGTGTGCGCGGAGGTGCGCCGGGGCGGACTCACGAGGGAGGCGGACGATGATGCGGGAGCGAGGCGCAGGCGGATGGGGTGTGTGGGTGGTGGGCGTGCTGCTCGCGCTGGGGGGTGCGCCGGCGTGCGGGGACGAAGGGGGAGCTGCGGGATCGTCGTCGGCGTCGGACACCGATTCTGGCGTCAGTGTAGGGAGTTCGGGCGCGCTGACTTCGGGTGCGGGGAGCTCCGGGCCGGGTACGGTGGATCCGTCCGGGGTGGAGCCGTCTGGTTCGGGTACGGGCTCGGTCGAGCCGGGTACGGGAGAGCCGTCCGGTACGGGAACGGGTACGGGAGAGCCGTCCGGTACGGGAACGGGTACGGTGGATCCGTCCGGGGTGGAGCCGACGGGTTCGTGGCAGCCGTGGGCGGACCGTGTGGTGTGGCCGGAGGGGGAGCGCCGGGCGGGGGGGTTCGGGTACACGAACAGCTCGCCGCGGCGTGTGGATCCGGGGGATGGTGGGGAGGCGCTGGTGGTGGTGGGGGCGGCGACGGACGACGACGCGCAGGGCGAGGTGGTGGCGTGGGATGTTGCGGATGGGCGGGAGCGCTGGCGGGTGCGGACGCGGGGCGAGATCTTCGGCAGTGCGGTGTCCGTCTCGCGGGCGGACGGTGGGGTGGACGTGCTGATGGCGGGTCGTGATGCGACGCTGGTGCGGCTGGATGCGTCGACGGGGGCTGAGGTGTGGGCGTTTGATCCGGAGGCGGAGGACGAGCCGGGTTCGTGGTTCAATTTCTATTCGCCGACGGTGGTGGGGGACGTGACGGGGGATGGGGAGCCGGACATCGTGGTGGCGAACGGTGGGGACGTGATGGCGGAGCCGTTCGAGCCGCGGGGTGCGGGTCATCTGGTGCTGCTGTCCGGGGCGAGCGGTGAGGTGGTGCAGCGGCTTCGCGCGCCGGACGGGATGGAGACGTACATGTCGACGCTGTTGCTGGAGGCAGGTGCTGGCGGGGAGGAACCGTGGGTGCTGTTCGGGACGGGGGGGGAGACGTTCGCGGGTTCGCTGTGGCGGATACCGCTGGCGGCGCTGGTCGTCGGAGATGCGGGGGCGTTCGAGGAGCTGGTGGCGCCGGTGACCCACAAGGGGATCATCGCGCCGCCGGTGCTGGTGGATCTCGATGGTTCGGGTGTGGAGGACATCATCGCGCCGATGTACGATGGGCGGGTGGTGGCGTTGTCCGGGGCGGACGGTTCGTCGCTCTGGGAGGTGGATGTGCGTGGGCTCGGCGCCGAGGGTTGGCCGGAGCTGGAGACGATGTCGTCGCCGGCGTTGGGGCGGTTCGGGGAGGAGCGGGTGCTTGCGGTCGCGACGACATGGTCGATCGGGGCGTTTCCGGCGTTCACGGGGGGCGTACGGGTGGTCATGGACGCGCGGACGGGGTCGGTGCTGTGGTGGGACGTGGACGACACGGGCTTTGCAGCGAGTCCGGTGGCGGTGTCGCTGGGGGGGGGAGGGCGGGACGCGTTCGTGTTCGTATCGACGAGCCCGGGGCCGCTCGCGGAGTCGACGGAGCTGCTGGTGCTGGATGGCCTGGCCGGCCCGGAGATTCGGGTGCGTTGGCCGGGGGCGACGCTGGGGACGCCCTGGATCGGCGAAGGGGCAGCCGGTGAACTGGTGATGTGGCGCCCGGTGTACGGGGTGGACGGGGTCGATGACCCGGCTCCGGGGCGTTCGCGGTGGTGGGTGGACGTGCATCGGCTCGGGGTGGAGGCGCCGGCTTGGGTGGCCTGGCCCGGGTACCTCGGGTACGGGGGAGCGGGGCGCTGGACGGGACCGTGAGGTGGGCGGGACGTGTGCCGGACGACCGGAACCTGCGTCGGGCCTTCGGGCCGGGCGTTCCGGGCGGATTGCGTCGGTCGTGATCTTGATTCGCGGGGAGGGGTGCAATAGACCCCGAAGCAGGTGGATGGGGTCCCCGTCGGCAGTGAGGTGAGCGATGACGACGAAGAAGGTGGATCGGGAGAACATCAGGATGTCGGACGTCGTTCGGAACGGTGGGCGGGATCTCAACGTGCACGTCGAGGAGCGCACCGACGACGTGCTGATCGTGGTGACGCAGGCCTTCGGGCCGTCTGGGGACTCCCTGGTGGGAATCTCGGACGTGCGGTTCGACGATTTTCCTGCGGTGACGGTCGGGGTTCGGGTCGACGGGCGCGAGGGGTTCGTGCACCTGTCGCCGTTCCATGGGGACGCCCGGAAGGAAGGGATGACGGACATTCCGGAGGGCACCCGGTGCGAGCTGTTCTGCCCGGTGAGCCGGAAGCCGCTGGACGTGCTCGACCGCGACGAGGGGACGGGTACGGCCTACCATGCCATCTACCTGACGCCGAAGCTGTCGGAGGGGAACGTGGTGGCGATCAGCAACGTGTGGGGGGATCACACCAGCCGCATTGTCGACGACTTCGACATGATCAGCGATTGGGCGGGGAGCCGCCCCGCCAACGGGGATGGGCCGGGCGTCCGCTGACGGATCCGGGGCCCGGACGTCTTCCGCGTGCCCGCACGGGAACTGGTGAAGGGCGCGGAGGAACACGACGATGAGCGCAGAACGGACGCGCAGCTTCTTCGACGAGATGGCGAAGACCTATGACGACGACCTGCGGGCGCTGGGGTGGAACCCGGTGTCGGTGGTCCGCGAGTGGCCGTTCGCGGTGGCTCCCGGCGAGCGTGTTCTGGACGCGGGGTGCGGGACGGGGGCGTTGCTGCAGCATCTGGCGGGCGCGGCGCGGCGCTTGTCGGGCTTCGATCTGTCGGAGGGCATGGTTGCTCGGGCGCGGGCGCGGCGGTCGCTGCGGGACGCTGACTTGCGGGTGCACGATGCGGGGCAGCCGTGGCCGTTTCCGGACGGCTCCTTCGATGTGGTGTTCGCGTTCGGCATGCTGGAGTTCGTGGAGCAGCTCGATCGGGCGTTCGACGAGCTGGGCCGAGTGCTGGCGCCGCATGGGCGTGCGCTGGTGTCGGTGGAGGACATCGTCGACTGGGAGGGGGAGCAGCGTCCGGGGATGGAGTTGCGGTACGGCAGGTTCCCCCTGTGGCGGCGTACGCTGGAGGATGTGGACGTGAGGCTCCCGCCCGGCCTGGACATCGTCACGGCCCGTCGGCAGCCGGCCTACGTGGTGCTCGAGCTCGGCTTCACGACGGCGTACCACGTGATCGAGCTGGTGCGTCGCCCGATCGGGAGTGGCTGACGGCATGCGCGCATTCGGGGTCGTGATGCTGGGAGTCGCCGTAGTCGTTGCGGCGTGGACGAACGGGTGCGGGCGGGACGAAGCGCCGTCGCGGTCGGGCGAGGGGGAGGCGGAGACGGTGGCGGTGGACGAGGGTGTTGCGGCCCGTGTGGAGGATCGTGGGGCGGAGACGGCGGAGGTTTCGGGAGCGGAGGGGCGACCGCAGTCGGAGGTAGTTCCTACGGAGGAGTCGTCCGGGGAGCGGGCTGCCCTCGAGGAGGTGCGCCGCACGGGAAGCTACGGGGAGCTGCAGCGCGGGCAGGCGGTGTCGGCGCCGGTGGGGAGCGCAGGCGGCACGTTGCGTTCGGGGGATGTGGTGCTGGAGATCCCGCCCGGGGCGATGCCGGAGCGTCGCGTGGTGACCCTGGAGGTGCCCGGCGGAGCCGGGGCGCTGGAGCGTCCGCTGCCGTCGAGCCCGGTCTTCGGGGGAATCGTGGGTGGCCCCTGGAATCTGGAGTTTCGGGGTACGGCGCGCCTGAGCGTCCCGGTCGACGGTGTCTTTCCGCCCGGCCAGCCGCTGCAGCTGCTGGCCTGGCAGCCGGGGCTGATGGCGTACACGATCATCGCGCGGGCGCCGGTGGATTCGGAAGGGGCGCGGGTGGTCTTTCCGGTGGCCCGTCTGGGCCGGATGGTGCTTCGGCCGGAACCGGAGCGTGTGGAGGAGCCGGAGATCGCGTGCGGGCAGCGCCGGTTGCGGCTGAGGGAGAGCGTGCCCGATGTGTCGGAGGATCGCGCCGTGGGGCTTGTCGATCCGGCGGAGCGCATCGCGAGAGCGGATGCCTTCGCCTGGCTCGTGGACTTTCGCATCGCGCCGGGCGCCGAGACGGTGGGCTTCAAGAACGAGGAGGTGAGGAATTCGCCGCGCACGCGGCGGGACGAGCGGAACCATCAGGACGAGGACTTCCTGATGGACCCGAACCTCTCGGCCGCGGTGGCGGTCCTGGGCGCGCTGGTGCGGCAGCAGTGGCGGGACCCGCTGTCCGGTGTTCCGGCGTTCGACCTTCGGCTCACCGAGGCGTATGACTCGTTCATCGAGCACTCGGAGCGGTCCACGCACTATCAGGGGCGTGCGGGGGATCTGACCCTCGATCCGGTGCCCGGATCGACGCTGGTCGAGCGGCGGCGCTTCTACGGGCAGCTCTCGGCGCTCGCCGTGTGCGCGGGTTTTGACTGGGTGCTGTTCGAGGATGCGTTCCATGCGCATGCGTCGGTGGTGCCGACGCGGATGGCGTGGATCGAGCGGGAGGGTGCGGCCCGGTACGCGCTGTGGGAGCGGAGGCTGGCGGGGGCGGCGGAACGGGTCGGTGAGGCGGGGGCGATCGAGGGGGCGCGTGCGCTGACGACTCGGCTCGGGTGGCCCGGTGAGGTGGAGGAGTGGTCGACGCGCACGGTGGACGGGCTTCGGGAGCTGGTCGTGGCGGACGGGCGGCTGTTCTGGCGGTACGCCGACGGGCAGTTGCCGCCTGCGAGCCGGAACGCGGACGACGTGCGGTTCGCGGTGGAGCCGGTCGTGCGCGTGGATGGAGGGGGAGGAGAGGTGCTCGAGGCGTGGTTGCGTCCGCACGTGCGGACGGCGGCGTGGTCGGTCTGGCTGGACGCGCGGCGGGACGGACGTGCCGACTGAGCTGCTCCCGGGCGGGGAAGGCATGGTGTTCGCGCTGGCCGTGGTGATCGGCGTCCTCGCGGCGATCGTGAACATGGTTGCGGGAGGGGGCAGCGCGCTGTCGCTCGGGTTGCTGCTGGCGAGCGGGATGCCGCCGCAAGTGGCCAACGGGACGAACCGGCTGGTGATCCTGGTGCAGAGTGTGACCGGGGCCGTGGCGCTCGGCCGGCGTCGGCGCATTCCGGTTCGGGCGGCGCTGGGGGCGTTGCCGGCGGCGGCGGTGGGGACGGTGCTGGGGGCCTGGAGCGCTTCGGTCATGGACGAGGGCGTCTTCCGGATGGCGCTGGCGTGGGTGTTCGTGGCGATGGGGGTGGTG
This sequence comes from Deltaproteobacteria bacterium, assembly GCA_007693585.1. Taxonomy (GTDB): domain Bacteria; phylum Myxococcota_A; class Bradymonadia; order REDH01; family REDH01; genus REDH01. Next base: position 52,299 of record REDH01000056.1, on the reverse strand, counting down.
CTCGTGTTCGAGCTGTGGCGCGGGCGTCGGGGCGGGGGGTCGGCGCCTGTGTGTCGGGGCGAGGCGGTCCTGCGCTGGTGGATGCATCCGGCGCTCCTCGCGGCGGGGTTCATGGCGGGTTTCGTGCAGATGGGGGTGGGTATCCTGGTCCTGCTCGTGCTGCACGTGCTCGGGCGCATGGAGATCGTCGCATCGAACGCGATCAAGATCGTTCTGGCGGTGATGTTCAGCGTGGTGAGCCTGACGGTGTTCGTGCTGGCGGGGCAGGTGGACTGGCGCGCCGGGCTGGGGCTGGCGCTCGGCGGGTGGCTGGGGGCCGTGCTCGGCATCCGCCTGATGCTGCGTCTGCCGGCGAACGTGGTCCGCGGAGCGCTGGTGGTCTTCGTGCTGCTGGCGGCGTGGCGGCTCTTCGCCGCGGGGTGAGAGGGGCGCGGGTTCCGTCCTGGGATTCTGGCGTGAGCCGAACGGGCCACGGACGTTCCGGAACATCACTGGCACGGCAGGCGGTGAAGCACTAGACTGAGCACCTGCACGACCACCGCTTCCGGATGTGGAGCCGTGGCGTGTTGCCCATACGGCCTGGAGCAGTCCCCCATGGAACGGATCGCAAGGTGGACGACGATCGCGATCGTCGCCGGATGTCTTGTCGCGTGCAGCGACCCGCAGGTCCGCGATGGGGGGTCGCAGATCGAGCCCACGACGGGTGCGTCGTCCGGGTCGTCCGACGATCACGCGGGATCGTCCACGTCGACCCCTCCGCCGTCGGGGGAACGTCCCCCGAGGACGCAGCCGCCGGACCTGGGCAGCGAGACGGGGGATCTTCCGTTTCCTCCGCCCACGCCGGAGATCCCCGGTGACGCTCCGGTGGTGCGGTCCCTGGCCCCGGTATCCGGTCCCGCCGAGGGAGGGACGCTGGTGGTGGTGCGGGGCGAGCATTTCACGAGCGATGTGGACGTGTATCTCGGCGGTGTGGTGCAACCGGCGGTGGACGTGATCGACGACCTGGAGCTGTGGTTCATGACGGAGCCGGGCGAGGCGGGGCTGGCGTCGCTTCGGGTCGAGAACGAGGCGGGGGTGTTCACGCTGCCGGACGCGTACCGCTACGAGGCCGCGCTGCGGTTGGATTCCCTGGAGCCGGCGCGGGGACCCTCTTCTGGGGGGACGACGGTGCAGGTGCACGGCGCGGGGTTCGGCCCGGACACGCGGGTGTTCTTCGGGGATCGGGAGGCGCGCGAGGTGACGGCGCTGTCGTCGCGGGTGCTCGAGGTGGTGACACCGCCGGGAGCTCCTGGTCGCGCTGTGACCGTTCGTGCGGTGGATACGCGGCTCGCGTCGCGTGCGGGCGCGTTCACGTGGGAGGAAGCGCCCCGTGTGCGCGCGGTGCTGCCCGCGGAGGGTTCGGTTGCGGGTGGCGAGGCGCTGCGGGTGTTCGGGGAGGGGCTGGGTCCGGATTGCACGCTGCGGTTTCGCAATCTGGGCGCGCCGCTGGTGGAGGACGGACGAGGTGGATTCCTGATCACGTCTCCCGGTGGGGCGCCAGGGCTTGCGGAGGTCCGCTGGGACTGTGGGGCGAGGGGTTCGGGCGTGCTGGCCGAACCGTTCACTTTCGCGGAGGAGGTGGTGGGTTCGCTGTCGGTGCATCCGGAGGCGGGGCTCGCCGCGGGAGGTGACCTCGTCGCGGTGGTGGTTCCGCAGGAGGTGTCGGGTAGTGACGTCCGCGTGTGGTTCGGAGCGGACGAGGCGACGGTCGTTGACGGGAGTGGGCGGGTGGTGCTCGTGATGTCGCCGGGGGGCTCGCCGGGGACGGTGGAGGTCGAGGTCGAGGGACAGCCGGGCGCCGCGCCGTTCGAGTACGTGCCGAACCCGTCGTTCGATGGGCTGAGCCCGGGACACGTGACGACGGCGGGCGGTACGATGACGTTGTCGGGGACCGGGCTGGATGGAGTCGACAGCGTGGTGCTCGAGGGTCGCGAGATCGTGCCCATCGAGCGGACGGGCGAGGCCCTGACGTTTGCGGTACCGCCCGGTTCGGAGGGGAGCGCTTCGCTCGCGGTGAGGGTGGGGTGGCTGGTTCTTCCCACGGGCCTGCGGGTGGAGTGGCGGGACGGCATCGCATTCGATTCGTTCGCGCCGGCGTCGGGTCCGTCGGGAGGCGGCACGAGGGTCACCGTGATCGGACGTGGCTTCGGCCCCGGATGCACGGTGCGCGTGGGCGGGGAACCGCTGGAGACGGTGCGCGTGGGTACGGGGCTGCTCGAGGCGACGACGCCGGGTGGGCCCGTGGGCCCCGTGGATGTGGCGGTGTCGGGCTGCGGGGAGGGGAGCTGGGTGTTCGAGGAACCATACCGGTACGTCTCTGCGGCCATCGCCTCGGGCGGGGCAGGGGGCGGGGTCATCGACGGAGAGGTGACGGTGACGGTGCGGGAGTTCGGGACGTTCTTTCCGGTCGAGGGAGCGACGGTTCAGGTGGGCGTGCGCAGCACGACCCCGTGGGTGGCCACCACGGGGCCGGCCGGCGAGGTGACCTTTCAGGACCCCGAACTGCGCGGACCGCAGACCGTGACCGCCTTCGCGCCGGACCGGGGGGTGGAGTCGATCGTCGACACCAACGCCAGGCGGGTCACGCTCATGCTCGCCCAGCTTCCGCCGGAGCCGTGCGACCCGAACGACCCGGACTGTGACGACTCGCCGCCGCCGCCGAGGCCGCCGCCGCCCCCGCCGGGCTTCGTGCAGGGGTACCTCACCGGCATGGAGAAGCAGGAGGTCCTGCCCGATGGTGCAATCCCCCGGGCCTACCTGGAGACGACACGGGAGTTCCAGGGCTTCCGCAACCCCGAGGTGGCCCCGGGCTCGAATGTGCTGAGCGAGAACGGGCCGTTCGGATTCACCGCCCGGCTGGGGGACTTCGCGCTGATCGCCCGCTGCGGCTACCTGCTCGACGGGGTGTTCCACGCGCGGCGACTCGGGGTGGTGCGCGGCCTGTCCCAGCGGCCGGGGGATCCGCCCGCGGAGGCGCAGATCGACTGCAACATCCCGCTGGATCGCGGGTTCGACCTGCAGCTTCCCAATGCGCCGACGGTCGTGCCCGGAGCGTTCTTCCCCGGCCGGATCGAGGCCTCCATCGTCTTCGACTTCAGCAGTGAGGGCGTGCTCGAAGGGTTCGACAACTACCGGGGCATCACCCAGCCCATGCGGATCGCCGGGCTCCCGCCCCTGGCCGGACCGCTCGCCGGGGTGCTCTACACCGTCACGGCCGGGGTCTATCCCACCCAGGGGACCCTGCCCGGAACGAACAGCTGGGCACGCAACATGAGGAGGTATCCGCAGGTTCTCAGGATGCCTCCCCTTCTTCCTCTGCCGCGCTTTCTCGTGCCCGGGCCCGCTCAGCCGTTCTCCGACGGGTACATCGAGTGGGAGATCGACGACGATCTGGACCCGCCGGATTTCTGGCTTCTGACCGTGACCGCGAACAACTTCGGCTTCGATCGATGGACCGTGTTCGTGCCGGGAGATTATCGCTCCTTCCACCTCAACGACTTCCCGACCTGGGCCGGCTTCGCCGGTCCGGAGCTGCCCGTGGGCTCGCTCCAGGTGCTGGTCCGGGCGATCCGGACGGAGGCGGACTTCAGCATCGACGACTTCTCGCGAACGGTGACCGGACAGGGGCGTTGGGAGGCAACCTCGATCGAGTACGAGAACCTGATGCTCCGAGCGCCCGGCACGACCACGCCCTGAGCCCGTCGGGGCGTTGTCGTTCGGATCAGGCCGCGCGAACAGTGGCTGCACCGGGCGCGAAGTGCACGTCCATGGCGGCCGCGCCCAAACCGGTCGCTACTCGGGTCGACGATGCCCGAGGAGGGTTCGGCGGTCGTCCTCTTCGAAGCGCAGCAGCGCGTTGACGACGCGCTCGGCGGCGTCTCGAACGCTCGCCATGTCGTTCGGGCGCAGGTGAACCTCCGGGTGCTCCGGTGGTTCGTAGGGTGCAGAGATGCCGGTGAAATCGGCGATTTCGCCGCGCCGAGCGCGCTGGTAGAGCCCCTTCGGGTCACGCTGCTCGCAGACGTCGAGTGGGGTGTCGACGAACACTTCGATGAAGTCGCCGGCGTCGACCCTGCTGCGCACGAACTCGCGATCGGTTCGCAGCGGGGAGATGAAGGCCGCGAGCGCGATGAGTCCCGCGTCGACGAAGAGTCTGCCGACCTCGGCGATGCGACGGATGTTCTCGGTTCGGTCGTCGGGGGCGAAGCCGAGATCGCGGCAAAGTCCGTGCCGGAGGTTGTCTCCGTCGAGCATGTAGGTGTGTCGCCCACGCTCGTTGAGCAGCGCATCGACGGCATTGGCGATGGTTGACTTTCCGCTGCCCGACAGGCCGGTGAACCAGATGAGGCGCCCATGCTGCCCGAGGAGACGTTCGCGCTCCGCACGCCGGATGATGGTCGGGTGCCAGACGACGTTGGTGGCGGCAGTCTTGTGTGGGGGGCGGGAACCGGACACGGAAGACACGGGGGCGGGTGCGGGGGGGAAGGCTGGACGCGGAGGGTGGTGCGTCCGCCGAAGGACTCAAGCACTGCCGGAGGGGAAGGGCAAGGGAGGGTTCGGTCGGACTGGGGTCACTCGTCGGGGGCCATCGTGTCCCACGGATAGAGGTGGCGGTAGATGCGCTCGGACTGCATCACCCGCCGGCTGTAGTGCCAGGCTTCGGGAAACGGAATGGCGTCCATCCAGTCCTCGGGGAGGACCTCTCCGAACCGTCGGTCCCACTGACGGACCCTGCCGGGTCCGGCGTTGTAGCCGACGGCGACGCGCATGATGTCGTCCGGCCATCGGTTGAGCAGACCGTCGAGGACGTTGGCTCCGATGAGGATGTTGATGGCGGGTTCGGCGAAGTCCGCGTCTTCGGGAACCCCTTGTCGGTGCTCGGCGGCGGTCGCGGGCATCACCTGCATCAGTCCCGTGGCGCCGGCGAAGCTGCGCACGGTTTCGAGGAAGGCGCTCTCCTCACGCATCATGGCGAGGATCAGCCCGGGGTGGACCCCGGTCGTCGTCGCGGCCTGGATCACCTCGGGGCGTCGGTGCACGGGCCATGCGATGCGCCATCGGGGGTCGCCCCATGGGTGCAGGCGTTCCCAGCCGTAGAGGGCCCACCGGGTCGGTTGATGGGCCTCGCGAGCCTGTCCGGCGCGGTAGCGGAGCGCGGCGGCGAGCCAGCGCTCGTCGTCGGTGGGATCGTCGATGGACTCCCAGATCTCGGCGGCCGCGCGATACGCGCCGATGGCGAGGAGTTCGCGTGTCCACGCCGCCCTGTCGGCATCCGTCACCCGGAGGGTGATGGAGTCGGCGTGTGGCCGGGGTCGCGCATGGCCGCAGGTGCGCAGCTCCTGATCGCGCTCGGCGACGGCGGAGGACCAGGTATGAGGGTATCGGGCGTGCAGGAGGGAAATGGCGGGGCACGGGTCGTCCCCGCGCTGGACCGCGAGCCTGGCGGCGGCGAGCTCGAGCCGTCCTGCGGTCTCGTACGCGGGGTCACGCCATGGACTGGCGAGGAGTTCGTCGAGCAGGGCCTGGGCGTCATCGGGATCGAGTGCGCGCAGCGCGTCCGTCTGGAGGCGGCCGACGAGGTCCCCGTCGGGAAAGCGGCTGTGGGCAGTACGCACCGCAGTCTGCAGTCGAGCGGGGTCGGCGACGGTGGCCCAGTAGAGGGCGTCGTCGGCGTGGGTGCGTTCCGGGTAGGTATCGAGCAGGAGATCGGCCCACCGGAGGGCCGTGGCATCGTCTCGGCCGAGGTGCCGGATCATCAGCGCGTAGAGCAGACGGACGTGGGTGGCGGGGTGGGGTCGACAGACGGGCTCGAGGTCGTGGAAGTGCTGCAGTGCCGTTTCGCGTTCCCGTTGGCGCCAGAGCGTGATTGCCTCGTCGAGGCGCACGGCGCACCACGGCGCGCTTTCGGGTTCGAGGCGTGCGGCGATACGTTGGAGCAGGGGGCGAGCCACGTCGCGATGCCTTGTGCGGAACAGGTGGTTGGCCGCGGGTCGCAGCTGTTCCTCGGGGAGAGCGCCGACGTCGGGGATCTCGTCAGCGCACCAGAGATCGTGGAGGGCGCGTTCGAGGGGTTCGGCAGGCTGGTCCGGGGTGAGCGACGCGACCTGTTCGAGCGCGAGGCAGAAGACATCGATATCGGTGGGGGCCGTGGGCAGGACGAGATGAGCGGCGGCGTCCTGGCGCAGGCCTGCTGCCGCCGCGAGTACGGCTCGGCTGCGGGCGTAGGCTTCGGGGCGCCACCGGGGCAGGTCGGGGTGCGTGTCGAGGAGGGATTGGAGCAGTGGACCTCGATGGCCGCTCGCGATCAGCTCGGGCAGGAGAAGGCTGACGAGCACCCGATGGCGGCCGTGTCGGAGCGCGCGATGGACGAGATGTGCTGTTTCGGCCTCCGGGGTCCGTGGGCTCGGCATCCACGTGGGGATGTGGACCTCGAAGACCATGTCGTCTTCGGCTGCCGCGGGTGTCGGGTTGGCTCCGAGGAGGAGCAGAAGAAGCAGTACGCCAGTGCATCCGGTCGTGTACGGACCGGATCGGGGAGGGCGGTCAGGGCACGCGGGGGCCGCGCATTCCGGTGAGCAGGTTGCCATGGTATCGCCAGGAAAGTCGGAGCCAGACGTGGTGTTCGTACAGTCCGGAGCGGCGGAAGCGCGGATCCTCGATGTCGCCTGCGACCCGCTGCACGCGCCACTGGGGCCCGATCCACCAGGAAGAGCGTCCGCGAGGGCGGGCGAGATAGGTGTCGAAGCCTGCGCCGAGGTGCCAGCCCGGGGCGGTGTGGCGCCAGGTGTCGTCGTCGGTGGAGAAGCGGGTGGTGTCGAGGGTGACCCCGGCGACCGCGTGGATCTGGGCGAGGGTGTAGAAGAAGCGGTCACCGAAGAGCAGGACGATGAAGAAGGGATGAACCAGCACGGATGCGCCGACGCTGTGGCGTTGCAGGTCGATGGAGCTGTCGTCGAGCGCGAGGGCGCCGCGGGTGGAATGGTGGTTCCAGGTGAGCTGGACGTCGATCAGCTGCTGGACGGAGCTTGCATTGAGGAACACGCCCCCGGACAGGGAGTTGTCGAGATCGGTGAAGGTGCGCCCGCGGGGCAGGGCGGCGCCGGTGAGGAGACCACCTCCGACGAACGCTCCGGTCCACTCCGGGGAGTAGGTGCGGTGCTGTGCGGACGGGTCGTAGTAGGCACTGTGGGGTGGACCGGGATCGACGGGGTAACCGGTGTAGCCGGTGTCCTCTTCGGCACCGTGGCGTTCGCCACCGGGAACATCGCCGTCGCGCCGGTTTTCGGCGTTGGCGTCCTGGGGCAGGGCGAAACCGGCGAAGACGGAGGCGAGGAGGAGCGAGGCGCCTGCGAGGGTGGCGTGGGTGTGGCGCAGCGGGAAACGGCGTCGGTCGCGGAGGCGACAGCCCGGCATGATGGCTCCGTGTCGCGGGGAACGAGCGGCTCTGGTCGCTACTCCTCGTCGTCGGCGAGGACGGTCAGCAGGACGAAGCTGCCGACGGCGGCGAGGACGATACCCGAGATCAGGATTGCGGTGCGTCCCGGGGCGAACTCGGCGACCTGTGCGCTCTCGATGTTGTCGCGCTGCAGGAGCAGGTCGTAGTCCGGGGCCACGAACTGGGTCTCGGACATCGAGAAGTTGAAGGGCGTGACGGGATGGCGCTCACCGGTGGCCATGCGGAGGGTGATGGGCGTGGTGCCCCGGACCTCGACATCCTGCACGGTGTTGCCGCGCGCTCCCTGCACCGTGGCCGAGTCGGCGATGTGCTGGGACGACAGGCGCTCGAGCTCGTCCGGCGTGATGCGGTAACTGTTGTAGCAGGCCAGATTGGCGAATGCGACGAGCATGGTGCAGGCGACAAGCCGGGTCAGGGCGGGATTCATGCAGGCTCCGGGTCAGCGGATACGGGCGAGCGGTGGCGGGCGGGCCGTGCCGTGAAGAGGGCCGGTCCGGGCGGCGACGTCCCGGTTCGGGCAGGCCGGTTCGGGGGTCGTGCCGCACAAGGGCCGGCGAACGCCCGGCGCGTGGGATACACCACCCGCGGTGAGCATGGCAAGGGGATGAGGCGATCGCCTTGATGGCACGGTGCCACAGTGCTATACTGCATCGCGGGTAGACCTCTGACTCGTGCCCTGTACAGGCTCCTTCGCCTCGACGAGAGAAGCGCAGGGGCTCCGACACCGGACCCTCCCCATGTCGCATCGCCTTTCGCTGATCGGGCTCCTGATTCTTTCCGTGCTCCTCGCCGTGGGATGCGGGAAGGCGTCGATGAGTTTCGAGGGAGATGCCTTCGCCCCCGGCGAGGCCGACGACGACCGGGGATTCCAGCCGGGGACGCCGGATCGACCGGAACAGACCGCCCCTCCTCAGCCGGGACAGCCGCCGGGCGAGGATGCGGCGGGCCACACCTGCGTCCTGATCCCGGGAGTGGCGGGGGAGCGGCAACTCGCCCTGGGGCAGTCGATGGACCTGCCGGTCTACGCGTTCTCGCTCGCCACGGGAGACGAGCTTCCCGGCGTCGAAGTGATCTATGACGTGGATCGGGCGGATTCCGTCGCAGCCCAGCTCAGCTCTCGCCGCGCCGTAACCGGCAACGACGGGAGAGCATCCGTTCGGCTGAGCGCCGGCATGCAGCCCGGTCAGGTGCGCGTGCGGGCCACGGCTCAGTGCAGTCGAGCGCTTGACCTGACGGTTCAGGTTCTCGAACTGCCCACCGGTGGCCTCGAGGTACGGTTCCGCTATCCGCAGCGTTCGCTCTACGATGTGCGCCCGATCGAGGTGGCGGTGTACACGGAAGCCGAATACCGGTGCAATGACCGGGTGAACCCCGCAGCGCGGCTTCACGTGGCCGAGGATGAAGGCCGTACCGTCAACTCCGTCGTCGTGTTCGACTCCCTTCCCGTGGAGGAGACATACACCATCGTGGCAACCGGCCGTGGTCAGTGGGGCGAGGCTGCGGCCACCGGATGCCTGGGTCAGGTTCGCCTCGTCGAGGACGAGGTCATCCCCGTCGAGATCGATCTCTTCCTGAACCCCCTCGACCCGGGAGGCGACTACGACGTCGCCAGCAAGTGGGACTTCACGAACGCGCTCGAACAGAGCGGACCCGTGGGGTCGCTTCTCGTCGAGATCATCCGGATCACCGAGAACCCCGGCCAGGGACTCTACGACTTCATCATCAACCGGATCCGGGACTGGGTCGGCGGGCTCGTCGGCGGACTCATCGACACCTTCCTCCAGATCACCGGCCTCGCAAACGTGATCCAGGACGCCATCAACAACGTCATCTACGGGAACGAGACCCTCACGAGAATTCTCACCGCCCTGCAGGATATCGTTCAGGTCGTCAATAACCTGGAGGTCACGTCGTACATGCAGATCGGGAAGATGTACGGGGACTACGAAGTGTTCGGCATCGATCAGTGGCAGGGCATCTCGCTCTACTGGCGCTGGGACTGCCCACAAGGCTCCCCCCCCGGCTGCGGCCGCATCCCGCTGCGCTTCGATCAGGTCGACCTCGGGATCCTCGAGGGACAGTGGACCGGCCGCGTCGTGGGCTACAACCAGCTCAACATCGACCGCCACCCCGTCGACTTCCGCTATGGCCGACTCATCCTCTACATGCTCGAGAGCGTCCTCTTCCCGACCCTGCTCGATCAGCCCGGTCCCATTCGCATCGATGACGCGATCGCCCAGCTCGTGGGATGCGCACGTCTCGCCGACTGGATCACCGGCAGCGGCGACTGCATTCGGTTCCTCGGACAGGACGTGCTGTGCAGGGATACCGTCGAGAACATCTGCACCGGCTTCATCAACATCGCCTTCGGCGGGATCCTGCGCGGCTTCATTCAGGGCCTGCAGTTCGATTCCGTCATGGACATTCGCGGACACTGTGACCTGCTCAACGAGACCCCCAATCTGAGCGTGGACGTGCTCGACAACGGAGAGTACATCGGGCAGATCTTCATCGGGAATTCCAGCGCAGCCTTCGATGCCACGTTCTGCGGTGTCGTGCGAGGGCCGAACTCCGAAGAGGAGCTCGTCAACCGCTGCCTGCCCTGATCGCTGCGACGAGGTTCCGGAGCCACCACGACTGGTCCGGTGAAGACCGTCGCGGGCCTACGGCAAGGCCCGAGTGAAGTACCTCACGCCTGGCCCGCTGCCCCTTTCCCCGAGTGCCTGCCAAGGCAAAAACACGTTGACGCCGGTGAGCACTCTCCCCTATACACCATGGCCCGCGCGGTGCGGTGCCCACGGCTCTTCACCCGCACTCGGGGATCGTCTAATGGCAGGACAGCGGTTTCTGGTGCCGCGAATCTAGGTTCGAATCCTAGTCCCCGAACCACGCCGCGTTCGTCTAGAGGCCTAGGACGCCGGCCTCTCACGCCGGTAACACGGGTTCGAATCCCGTACGCGGTATACGACAGGCCCGGGCCCACGCCCGGGCCTGTCGTCGTTTCGGATACGGTACGTCGCTTGCCGTCCGCTGGAATAGGCGCTCCCGACTCGACGTATTCTCCTCAGGATGGACGATGTCCCCGACCTCGACTCCGCCCCGAATGGCACTCCCTTCCCCCCGCACCCCCTCCGCCATGCGCACCCATGCCCCTCTGGCCGTACTCCTCTGCGTGCTGGCCCTCATCCCGTGGCGTGACGTCGCCGCACAAAGCTTCGACGCAACGGGTGTCATCCATGTTTTCGTCTCCCAGGTCATCGGGGGCGAGACATCCTACGCCATCGTGCCCGTCCCGACCTCCCGCGTGCGGTCCGACATGCCCACGCGCGTGGCCATCTCGGCCGCGTTCGACCTTCTGCGGGCGGACAAGCCCGCCACGTACGACGGTGCCAGCCTCCGGCTGACCGACGCGGACATCGAGGCACGACAGGCCGCGGTGCACCTCACCGGCAACGCGTCCTCCAACTTTCCCGTCATCGCCGCCGAGACCGTGTACACCTTCACGGCCTACGGCATCGATCGGGTCGTGTTCCCCGGAATCCATGAGGATGGGCTGACCCGGGCCGACATTCCGTTCGCGTCGTACCGGCCCCAGCTTCCCCTCTGGCAGGCACTGCCCCCGACGGATCTCCGGGTGGGCGACGTCGTCCTCTCCGACGGAACCCGGATCGCCGCCATGGAATTCCGGGAGCGGTGGGCGGCCAACGAACCGGGCCTTCGCGCCGATCTGCTGGCCTTTCTCCAGCGAGATGATCCGTTCAGCCTGTACGGTGCGCTCCGCCGCGTGAAGGACGAACCACCGCCCGGATACGAAGACGCGGTGATCCCGCTCCTGGCCCACGCGGATCCGGGTCTGCGCCGTCTCGCCATGGACGCCGTCGCATCGAGCCGCCAGCCCGAAGCCTGGGATGCCGTCCTCGAGAGGATGCGCAGCGACGATCAGGGCGAGCTCCGCGCACACGCCGCGCGGCTGCTCGGAGAGAGTCCACTCGACCAGTACCATCTGTACGCCAGCTTCTTCGCCATCGAGACCGTGAGCTCCGAGGACCGTCCCGCGGCGGTCCGGCAGCTTGCGACGATCGATGACCCCCGTGCTCGCGACCAGCTCGTCTCGCTCCTGGAGCATGCCGAGAGCGCCGTGACCTCGGCCGCGCTCGATGCGCTCGCCACGTCGCTCTCCTTCGCTCGGCTTCACGAAGCCATGCAGAACGACGGCCTCGCGGCCAACGTCCGGGTGGGCGCCGCGCAACTTCTCGCCGAGAACGATGATCCCGCTCACCGGCTTCCCGGACTGCGGTTCCAGCTCGACCGGCTGGAAGGGGAGCGAGCCCTGGTGATCCTGGACGACATCGTCGACATCCCGGGCGACGATGCCCGCGTCCATGTTGCGGCGTCGCTCGAGCATCCCGACCAGCATGTGCGGGTCGCGGCAGCGCGTGCACTCGGCGCCCGGGCCGAGCCCGCGTCCATCGACGCCCTTGCAGGGGCACATGCTTCCGCAGAGCCCGACAGCCGACTCGCCGTCGCAACGGCCGAGGCCGCGTTCCAGATCCTCGTCGCCTTGCCGGCGGATCAGATCGAGCGGCGCGCAGGCAGCCGCGAGACCTTCGTGCGGCGCGCAGCCCTGAGAGCCTGGGGCGTGGCCGCTGCGGAGGGCAGGGCCCCCGCGAATGTCTACGACGCCCTCGTGACGCGGACGGCGGATACCGATCCGGGAACCCGGGGCGGGGCCGTTCTTGCGCTCGCGGCGTTCCGCAATCAGCAAGCGTTTGAGCGCGTCATGGGGGCAGCCGACGACGACGACGACGCGGTTCTGGCGGATGTCGCGCGCGCGCTGTCCGCCTTCGATGAGCCCGCCTGGATCGAGGAAGCGAACGCAGTGCTGTCCACCTACGTGCAGTCCGGCACCCCCACCATGCAGGCCTGGGCCCTGCACTCCGTGGGCGTGCTCGGCCTTGAGCGCCTGATGCCGATCGTGCTTCAACGTATCGAGTCGAGCGATGCGTCCGTTCGGGCCGCCGCCATGGTGGCGGCGGTGGACCTGGTGCGCGAGGACCCGCCGAGGCCGGTGATCAACGCGGTGATCGGGCGCGTCCGAGACCCTTCGCAGGCGAATCGCGTCGTGGCGCTCGAGCAGCTTGGTCGGCTCAACCACGAGCTCGCCGTGCTCGGAATCAGTCAGGTGATCAACGAGCGGGATGCAGAGGTGCGTCTGGCGGCGATCGACGCGCTCGGGAGCACCGGGCATCCGGGAGCGGTCGGACCCCTGGTCTCGATCCTGGAGGAGAGTGACCCCCACGCGCGACGCGCTTCGCTGCGGGCACTGCGTGCTCTGGGGCTGGCGGAGGGCGCGACACGAATCGAGGGCGTCCTCGACCGGCTTCCGCACGAGGAGACGCGCCAGGCCGCCCAGGAGCTTGCGGCCTGGCTTCGACAGAACGGGCGGTGACGCCGCCGGGGCATGGCTGTCCCCGTGCGAATGGAGGTCGTTCACGATGCGGTCCACCCGAAAGGTCCTGCAGCAGGCAAGAGCACCGCTTCCCGTCCTGGTTCTCGCGCTCGCGGGTTTCGGTCCAATGACGAACGGATGTACCCGCACGGCTACTGAGGCGTCTCGGGTCGAGGCGTCCGCCTCTCCACCCGGCGCCGGACTGGCGAGGGAGGGCGGAGCGTCTCCGGGCCCCCGGGAACCGGTACGCTTCGACTTCGCTGCGCTGGAACCGGCACCCTCCCGGGTGTCCACGTCCGTCCTGGAGAGGCAGCATCCCGGCGTTGTCCCGGGCGATGCCTGTGTTCGTGACGCGCAGTGCCGCAGCCCCCTGCGTTGCCTCCACGACCGCTGCGGCTTCCCTCCGGCGATGACGGGAGAGGTCCTTCCCGGGACACCGCGCATCGCTTTCCCGGAAGCTCGGACAGCCCCAGTGTTCCACCTGGAAGTTGCCGTGGGCGCGGCCCAGCAGGCCCGGGGACTGATGCATCGGCGCAGCATGGTGGAGGACTTCGGCATGATCTTCTGGTACGAGGCGGACCAGCCGCTTTCGTTCTGGATGGAGAATACGCTGATCCCGCTCGACCTGATCTTCATCGACGACGCCCTGGAAATCGTTCACATCGAACATGAGGCGGAGCCGCTCACCCGGACACCACGACGGTCCACGCGGCCTGCGAGGTATGTCGTGGAGATCTCGGGAGGCCGTTCGGCCGAGCTGGGGATCGCGACGGGGCAGCATGTGGCCTTCGAGGGCCTGGGCGCGGCCGTGCGCGCTGCTTCGCCGTGACCCTCGGGATTCGGATGTCGCAGCTCCGAAGGCAGGGCCCACTGCTGGCTTTCCTTCTGCTCTGCACCCTTGCGCAGGTCGTTCCGCTCACGAACGTGCTCGGGTACGAGTTCAGCCTCGTGGTGGCGGCCGCCCTCATGGTGCTCGGAAGCCTGGACGTTCTGCGTGCCCAGAGGCGTGCCACGGGCCGACTCCCCGTTGCCGTGGCGGCAGCGGTCCACGGGACGAGGCTCCTTGGGTGGTGTGGCCTGGCCCTCCTGATCAGTCTCGTCAACGCCCTGCGGGTTCCGCTGTGCGATGTCGGATCCGGCCTGGCCTACCTCGCCGTGTTCGGTGCAGGTGCCGTTCCGGTCACGGTCGCGGTGGCCCTCGTCGGGGAGCGCGCTTCGCCCGGCCGGGGCGGGATCTGGGTGGGGATCTTTGTTGCACTCTCGATCATCGCGTCACTCTCCTGGCTTGCCTTCCAGCCCGCGATCGATGTCTATCACCTCTGGATGGGCCACTTTGCCGCCTCGATCTACGACGAGGCGCTGGCGGCTTTCGCGCCGCATCTTGCGTTTCGCCTCTACACCACCGCCTTCGCTGCCATGCTGGTGGCCGGCCTTGCCCTGAGCGAGCGTCCTCGGCCGATGACCGCCGTGGTCATGTTGACCGCGTTCCTCGTGGCCGGGGGCGTCTGGCTGGCTCGGGCTCCGCTTGGTATCGAGCGATCGCGGTCCTGGATCGAACAGTCCCTCGGCGGTCGAGCGGAGCTGGACAGCATGATTGTCCACTACGATGCGAAGGCATTCCGTGGCGATCGTCTGAGGGACATGCTCGACGATCACCGGTCGCGCTACGCAGCGATGGAAGCCTTCTGGGGAGTGGCTCCACGGCGCCCGATTCGCTCCTATGTGTACGCGGATGCGGACCAGAAGGGTGCGATGATGGGTGGCCGGACGACAATGGTGGCCAAGATATGGCTGGGGGAGATGCACATTCTCTGGAGAGGCCCCGGGGACGGGATGCTTGCGCACGAGATGGCCCATCTCTTCCTCCGGGAAGACGGACGTGGTCCGCTTCGTCTTGCCCTTGCGGGACGTCTGATGCCCGACATGGGACTGACCGAGGGCGCGGCGGTGGCTGCGGCATGGAGCAACCGGGAGCTGGACGAGCATGGATGGTCCGCTGCCATGCTCGAGCTCGGTCTGGCGCCGGACCTCGACCATGTCATGGGCGCCGCGCGGTTCTGGCAGCAGCCGTCCTCGAGCGTCTACACACTGGTCGGCTCCTTCGTGCGGTGGCTCATCGACGAGCGCGGCGGTGCGGAGCGGTTCCGCCGGGCCTACGGTCGGGGCGATTTCGAATCCGTGTACGGGATGGATCGTGCAAGTCTCGTGCGCGAGTGGGAACGCTGGCTCTCCGACCGGGCACTCGATCCCGCGCTCCTCGATGCCGCACGGTTTCGTTTCGACCGGTCCGCGATCTTCGGACGGACCTGCGGTCGCGCCGTGGCGACCCGTCTGGAGAGCGCACAGCGCTGGATTCGCGCCGGAGAGGTGGAACGGGCAGCTCGCGCACTCGAGCGGGTTCGACGGGACGATCCGGACAATGTCCCGGTTCTGCTGCGCGCTGTCGACCTGCTTCTGGAAGCCGGTCGGGCTTCGGACGCGCAGACCTGGCTCGATGAACTCTCCGGCCGAACCGGGCTCGGCGCTGCGGCGAGGCTAAGGGTGGAGCTCCTGCGCGCCGACATTGCCTGGCAGCGCGGAGACGAGGCCGAGGCGTTGCGGACGCTCTCCGTCCTCGAAAGCGAGCCACTGACGACGGGTCTGCGACGTCAGGTCACCGTTCGAACGCTCGCGCTTGCCGATGCCGAAACGCGGCCTCACACGGCGGCAGCCGTGCGCGGACTGCTTGCCGATCGCGACCGCTCCCGTGCAGGGGCTCTCGTGGCGCTTGTGGTCTCCGCACAGGCTGAAGGGAGCCCGCTGGCCGCCTATCTCGCACTCGTGAACTCGGCGCTGGAGACGGAAACCGCCGCGATCGAGGAGTTGGCACGCCAGGCGGAGGCAGGCTCGCTCCCCCCCGAGCTCATTCGGCGAGCGCGGGCCGCGCACGCGCTCCATCTGGTGCGTCGGGGGCAGACGGAGCGGGGGTGCGCGATGTGGGAGGAACTCCGACAGGTATTGCCCGACGGGTCAGCGGATGCCGCGGAAGCGGCGGACTGGACGTTTCTCTGCCGCCTGGGTGTGGTCGGCGGCAGCCCCCATCCAGCCCCTGCAGGGAGCCGCCATTGAAGAAGTCGACGGCTTGACCCTCCAGGTGACCCATGGAATAGGGCGGCTCGGAGCCGCTGTTCGCTCCCTGCCGCCCGGTGTGCTTCGCCGGGGGCTGCGCACCATCCCGGACCCGTACATGTCGACTCCGAAGCCGCTCAGGGCCCAGCCCATGCCTCGTCTCGTCCAGCTTGTCGTACTGGCCCTGCTGACGCCAGCGCTCGCCTCCTGCGCGTCGCGCTACCTGCAGAGCCCTGTCATCGCTTCGGACGTGGAGCTGAGGAACACCCCACGGAACACGGCCATCGTCGAGCTCATCGAGGACTTCCAGTTCGCCCTCGGCGAGCGCAATTTCCAGGCCGTTCGAGGCATGGTGTCCCCGCGTTACCACGAGAACGCGGGCACGACGGACACGACCGCCGACGACTACGGCGTCGATGGGCTGCTGGAGCTGCTCGACCTCATCGAGACACACGCGCGGGACGTCCAGGTCGAGCTGCAGATCCGTGAGGTTCAGCACGACGAACGGCGCGACCGGGCGTCGGTCATCTACGAATTCAGCTACGTGATGCTGTACCACATCGATGGCCAGGACATGTGGGACACCGGGCGCGATCTGAACCGGCTGGAACTGGCATGGGAGGACGAGCGCTGGTGGGTGATCGGCGGACTTTGAGACGCCACCCACGTGGCTCCGGCTCCGGGCCTCCATGGGGCGCGTTCCTCGTTCTGCTTCTCCTCCCTGCACTGGGCGCAGCCCATGCGCAGGACGTTGACTTTCCTCCTTCTCCACCACCGCAGGAGGAGTGGACACGTCGCGCGGATCCACCGGAACCGTCGACTGGGTTCGTCCGCGAACTCAGGAGGATGAGAGCGGCGGCCCTGCAGGACCTGCAGGACACTCCGGCGCGAACGACAGCGGTCGACCGCCAGTGGCGGGCGCTGATGCTCCATACGGCATCACGTGCCGATTTCGAGAGCTTCCTCGAGCATCATGTCGGGCCTGCAGACGCTGCTGCGCTGTCCCTCCGGAGAGCACTTCTGGAGGACCGCGGCGAAGACGCGCTCGCCATCGCGGAGTCGGGCATGCTCGGAAGCCCCGACGAGAGCCTGCTTCGCGGCAGGGTGCTGTTGCATCTGGGCCGATTCGACGAGGGAGTCGAGGTGCTTCGTGCGCTGCTCGAAGCCACCGAGGCGCAGGATGCGGACGAACTGCTGGTCCGGGCGCTCGCCCTGCGGCTTCTCGGGGTGGAGGATGGGGTCGAGCAGGCGTTGATGGGCGCGCTCTCCGGGGGGGCCGATCGCCTTGGCGCCGGCGTTGCGCTCGCCGAGCTCCTGCTGGAGCAGGGCAGACATGGCGAAGCCTCGGCCCTGCTGCGCGTGATGCTCCGCGATGCCCCATGGCATCCTGAGGTCTGGGCCACGAGTGCGCGGCTGGCGATGGCCACGGATCGGGATGGCGAGCGCGCAGGGCTGGCCGTCCTTGCCGCCGAGACCCTGTCGGTGTTTCCCGCGAGGGGAGCCCTGCTGCGCGCGGAACTTGACGTGGTGTCGGGCAGGGCTCGCGAGGCTCTTCTCGGCGCGCGGTTGGCCATCGCGGAGGGAGCCCCTGTTGACCGCGGTGTCGCGACCCTTCTCCTGGCAGCGGGGCTGGTGACGGACGAGGATGCGCTGGGCAGGAGCACGGAGCATCTGCATCGGCTACCCGGACCGGGTCGCCTGCTGAGCCGCGTTGCCGTGGACCTGGAGCGGCGGTATCGGTATCCGCAGGCGCTGGCACTTCACGAGCTTGCGGTAGAGCATCGCCGCGACCACGAGCCTTCCTCGCTTCTCCTGACGCGGGCGGCGCTCGCCCGCTCCCGCGCCATGGACGACGCAGGGGCCGTGGAGCTGCTCCGGATGGTTCAGGCGGGTGAGGATGTCCATCCGCGTGCGGAGCGGCTTCTTGCCTTCCACGAGGAGGTGCTGGCCGTGGACTACGTGGACGCGCCGGACCCGCGTCGGCCGGGGGTGACGTGGAGGTTGCACCGGGACGAGGCCGCGGTGCTGCTCGTGGTTCTGTCGGAGGTCCTCGACGAGGTCGTCGGCCGATACGAGGCGCGATACGGAATTCCCCTTCCGGTGCCCCTTCGGGTCGAGGTGTTCCGCGAGCCGGAGAGCTTCGGGCTCAGAGCCTTCGGTGAACCGGACATCGCACCGCACGGATACTGCTTCGGCAATGTCCTCGCCATCCGTTCTCCCCATGCCGGGGACTTCAACTGGCGGCACGTTCTGGAGCACGAACTGAGTCACGTCTTCACGCTGGCGGCATCTTCCTGGGCCGTGCCACGCTGGTTCACCGAGGGTGCGGCGGAGTGGGACGTGATCGAACGTTGGCCCTCCTGGCGCCGGCGTGCGGACCTGCAGGTGGCCCGCTCTCTTCGCTCCGGGAGGTTGCCGAGGCTCGAGGAACTGGACGAGGCGTACCTCCGCCGAGCTTCGATGTCGCTTGCCTATCATCAGTCCTTCCTCGCCGTGGAGTGGCTCGTGGAACGGTTCGGGCCGGACATCGTTCCCCGCCTCGTCCGGGCCTTCGGCGAGGAGGACGGCGACGTGGAGCGTTCGTTCGAGCGGGAGACCGGATGGACGCTGTACCGGATTGACCGGGAGTTCCGGGAGTCCCTCGGTGAGGCGCTGCGTCCGCTGGTGCGGCTCTACGAACCCGATCCGCAGGCCTATCTGGGGTCAGGTGACCCCGGGGACCCGCTCCGCGCCTGGTTCAGCGGAACGCCCGCCGGGATGCAGGTCGCGAGAAGTGTGGCCGAGCGTTCGCCCTCCGACCCTGCTGCGGACTGGGTCCTTGCGCGCCTGGCGGTGGCCGAGCAGGACGATGTCTCGTGGGGGCGGCACGTGGAGCGTCTGGAGCGTCGTGGGCTCCGCAGTGCCACTCTCTGGTGGCGGGGCGGAGATCTCGCCCTGGAGTTGGGAGCGCTGGATGACGCGCTCGCCCGCTACAGTCGCGCTGTGGATTTGGCGCCGGAGCTTGTGGATGCGTGGGCCAACCTGGGAGTCATTGCCGTGCAGCGCTCCGACGTCGCCCTGGCGGAGACAGCTTTTCGGCGCGTGGAGGCGCTGGACGCCGGGGACTGGAGCAGCCGCTACTGGCTGCTCGACCACTTTCGCGAGAGCGGACGGCTTCGGGAGGCGGCCGATGTGGCGACACAGATGGTCTGGATTCGGCCGCTGATGGCGCCCGAGCTGCGCTCCAGGGTGATCGAGTCGCTGGTCGCTGCAGGAGAGGACCGGGCGGCCATGCGGGAAATCCGGATCGCCCGGTTGGCGGGGGCGCACGATCCGGAACGCCTCGATGCGCTCTACTCCCTTGTCGCCTCGCGTTGTCCTCAATGCGGACCTGCGGTGGGGCAGGTGGGGATTCCCGGTGCCAGACCGGTCTCGATCGAGCGGCCGCGGGAGCGATGACCGTGTGCGCGGTGAGTACCGCGGTGTCGGGCGCGCTCACGACCCGGAGGAGTCCTCGCTGGCGGTGGAGGACTCGTCCCCAGCTGCGGACTCCGGTTCGAAGAGTGTCCGGATTCGGTCGAAGATGCTCTTGTGCCGTCTGACCCCGGCGGCGCGGATTTCGGCGAGCTGCTCGACGAGATCCCGTTCCTTTCTGGACAGCTTTCGCGGAATCTCCACGTCGAGGTGGACATGCAGCCTTCCCCGCCGATCGCGATTGAGGTGCGGAAGGCCGAGGTTGTCGAGCCGGATGACCTGGCCGGGCTGGGCGCCGGGAGAGATCTCGAGTGGATGGTGATCGCCGTCCACGGTGGGGATGTCGAGTTGACCCCCGAGCAGGGCGACGGTGAAGTCGATGGGCAGCCGAAGATGGAGATCGGCGCCATCACGCTGGAACACGTCGGAGGTCTCCACCTCGAGGATGACGAAGAGGTCGCCGTGGGGCCCTCCGTTCCGTCCGGCGCCACCTTCGCCACGCAGCCGGAGGCGCACCCCCGTGTCGACGCCGCGTGGGATGCTGACGTCGACTTCCGCGGTCTCCGAGCGGGTGCCCCGTCCACCGCAGTCGGGGCAGGGGTCCTCGATCACGCTGCCTGCTCCGCCGCAGGCGGGGCACGTGGTCTGGATCACGAACAGGCCCTGCGAACGACGGACCTGCCCGACACCACCGCATGTTCCGCATGCGGTTCGTCCGGAGCCTTCGCGGGCACCGGAACCGTCGCAGGTGCCGCAGGTTCGCTGGCGCGGTACGCGCAGGGTCTCCGTGCCGCCGTGGACCGCCACGCGGAAGGGGACGCGGAGGGTGGTCTGCAGATCATCGCCGCGGCGCGGGGCCGTCGGATCGGCGCGGCGCCTGCCGCCTCCGAACAGGTCGGCGAAGATGTCGCCGAAGTGGCTGAAAACATCTTCCATGTCGGGGGCGCCTCCCCCCTGAAGGCCCGCATGGCCGAAACGGTCGTACCGGGCGCGCTGGTCGGCGTCGCTGAGGACGGCGTAGGCCTCGGACGCCTCCTTGAAGCGGGCCTCCGCAGCGGCATCCCCCGGGTTGCGGTCCGGGTGCTCGCGCATGGCGATGGTGCGATAGGCCTTCTTGAGCGTTCGCTCGTCAGCATCGCGGGGGACACCCAGAATTTCGTAGTAGTCTCGACGCTGATCCATCGTGCGCGGCCGGAAGGTTTCGAGGAAGGGAGGGTCCGCTCGGGACCGCAAGGGGGATAGACACGTGACCCGAGGTGTCAAACGGAGGTTTCGCTTGCGCTGAACCCGGAGGCGTCTACACTGGACGACTGAAGCGGTCGCCTGGACGCGTGGGGTTCGATGATGTTGCTCCGAGCGGGCAACTCGGGTGCATCCCCACGGAGGGAAGCGGCATCCCATCCGCCGGGGGGAGTCTCCCCGGGAATAGCCCACCCGCCGTTCATGGTTGGTCAGGCAGCCGGTTCGGACGCCGCGGCCTCCCGAGCGTCCAACTCTTGCATCTGGAGCAACGATTCATGGCCCGAAAGACCGAAGCCACCTCGAGCGGCGCTGCCCCCAGCCAGGAGAAGCGTGACCTGCGCGACCGGGCCCTGGTCAGCGATCCGGTGCAACGTTACCTCTCGGAGATCCGTCAGTATCCCGTGCTGGCCCGCGAGGACGAGTATGCCCTCGCCCGGGAGGCGGAGGACGGCAACAGCCGGGCCGAGTTGAAGCTGGTGAACAGCAACCTGCGCCTCGTGGTGAAGATCGCGCTCGAGTACCAGAGCTCGCGCCTCAGCCTCCTCGACCTGATTCAGGAAGGCAACGTCGGGCTGATTCATGCGGTGCGAAAATTCGATCCGGAGAAGAACATTCGTCTGGCGTCCTACGCCCAGTGGTGGATTCGGGCCTATATTCTCAAGTACTTGATGGACAACTACAAGCTGGTGAAGGTCGGGACGACCCAGGCCCAGCGAAAGCTGTTCTACAACCTGAAGCGCGAGAAGGAGCGCCTCCTCCGCCAGGGACTCGTGCCGACCCCGCAGCTTCTGGCCCGTTCCCTCGCCGTCCGGGAGCAGGACGTTGTGGAGATGGAGACGCGCCTCTCCGGCCGTGAGAGCTCGCTCGATGCGCCGCTGCAGGATGGCGAGCGCGGGTCACTCATCGACTTCATCGCCAGCGACGACCCGGAGGTCGACGACAATCTCGCCAACCGGCAGCTCAGCGACGAAATCCGCGGACATCTGTCGGAATTCGCATCCACGCTGACCGGACGGGACGTGGACATCTGGCACCGGCGCATGGTGGCCGAGAACCCGAAGACACTGCAGGAAATCGGCGACCTGTTCGGCGTGAGCCGCGAGCGGGCCCGTCAGTTGGAGGCCCGGATCATCAAGCGGCTGACCAAGTTCCTCGGCGATCGCGTCAGTCCGGACGATGCGGTGCAGCTTCCACTGCAGGGCTAGAAGGAACCACGGCGATGTCGAACCGCCTCGCGGGAGCCGCTTCGGCGAGAGCGCTTCCAGCCGAGGCAGCAGGACGTCCGATGGAGGCGCACGGTTTCCGATGAGGATGGGCCGTTGATCGTTCTTGTCGACAACCATGACTCGTTCACGTGGAACCTCGCCGCACTGCTGAGAGCCGAGATCGATGCCGTGGTCGTGATGCGTCCCCACGACCCCGGACTCGATGCCGCCCTCAGCGCCGATCCGATCGCGGTCATCCTCTCGCCGGGACCAGGGAACCCAACCGGTATGCACCGGCTGCGCGCCATCGCTGCCCGGTGCGTGGGCACCATCCCTGTCCTCGGCGTCTGCCTCGGGCACCAGGTTCTCGGCTTGCTCGCGGGTGCGGTCATCGAGCGCGCACCCGTGCCGGTTCACGGTCGTGTCGAGGCCATTGCACATGACGGACGATGCGAGTATGCCGCGCTTCCGCAGCCCCTCCCGGTGGTCCGATACCACTCGCTGCGAATCGGAGAGGAAGGGTTGGATGACCGGGTCGTCGTCTCGGCGCGGGCCGCGGATGGCACCGTGATGGGACTGCGTTGGAGGCAAGGAGTGACCGTAGGTGTCCA
This sequence comes from Deltaproteobacteria bacterium, assembly GCA_007693585.1. Classification (GTDB taxonomy): domain Bacteria; phylum Myxococcota_A; class Bradymonadia; order REDH01; family REDH01; genus REDH01. The sequence goes on along the minus strand of REDH01000056.1, from coordinate 29,736 downwards.
GTTCCATCCGGAGAGCGTGGCCTCCGCCGGCGGCAGGAAGCTCGTGCGCAGCTTCGTCGGTGCCGCCGTGCAGCGACGCTGGCCAGAGTCCCAGTGGATGAACGGGTGATGATGCAGACGCATTGGCAGCAGAGGATTGAGCAAAGAAGGGCCTGGCTGGAGGCGCAGCGCCGCGAGGGCACCGAAGGGGTCTACCGTGCGCAGGCGCTTGCCCTGCCACTTCCACCACCCCTCCATGACGCGCTCCGCGTTCCCAGGGGGCAGCGTGCGGTCATCGCCGAGGTGATCCCGGTTCCGGACGCCGAAACGTCGGCGATACCACACGGAGAGCTCGCCCTCGAACTCCAGGGCGCAGGCGCAAGTGCCCTGTGCATTGCGACGGATCCGGCGGCCGGAGGGTCCTATACCCACGTGCTTGCGGCCGCCCAGGCCTGTCCCTTGCCCGTCCTCATCCGGGACGTCGTGCTGGACCCCCTGCAGATCACCATGGCCCGCGCGCACGGTGCTTCGGCGGTCCTCCTCTTCGCATCGCTGCTCGGGGAACGTGAGCTGCGGGGACTGTTCCGCCATGCGCTGGACGTCGGGCTCGACGCGGTTGCCGTCGTGCGCTCGGTGAGCGAACTCGAGGCGGTTCAGCGCGTGAGGGCGGGGCACGGGGACTCCGGTGGCCTGCGGATGGTGTGCGTCGCGCCGACGGATCCCCTGTCGGGCGAGTTGGATCCCGACCTGCCGGAGAGACTCGTCGCCGCCATCCCCGACCACATGGTGCCGATCGTCGAGGCGCGGGGGGCCAGCGTCAGCGACGCCGACCGCCTCGAAGCGCTCGGCTACGAGGCATTCCTCTGCCCGCATGGCCCCGAGAACCACGCGAACGGTCCGGCAGACATCGCCAGCATCGCCGGCGCGGTTCCCTGAGGCCCTGGCACCTCCCTCGTCCGAGAGCGAACGTCGCAACTGGGTGCAGTCGACACCGGGGAACGCGAGCGGATCGTCGAGCGCTGTCGAGCATTGGTCCTTGTCCTCCCCTTGCGCGACGACTACCCTGTGCGATGAGCATTCCGCTCTCCCCCGGAGGCACCATGCGTTCCCTCATTACCGCTCTCATCCTGCTGATGGCCTTGCCCGCAGCGGCGTCGGCCAGCAGCCTCTCCGGAGTCCTCGGCGGTCTCTCGTGGGGAGACTCGCCAGAACAGCTGCTGGCCCAGCAGCGTCAGCGACTCATGGACGAGTACCGACAGCGCATCTCGGACGTCGACGACCCGCTTGAGATCGACAGGATTCGCCGAGGGTATGACGAGCGACTCGAGGGCATCGCAAACAGTCACGAGGAGTTCACGTCCCCGCAGACCGGCTACGAAGTGTCGGTTCTGGCCGGCGAGATCCGCGGCGCAGCCGGATACTCCCTGATCACCGTGCGGGGCAGGGGCGTCGAGGAATACTATGTTTTCCGGAATGGTGCGCTCGTGAAGCTCATCCAGTCCTTCGATGTCATCCAGCTCGACTACATCGGCTTCGACCCGTTCGTGGACGAGCTGGTCGATGCACTCGGCTCGCCCGCCGATGTGGAGGACACGCGGGACGACATCGGCCGCCGAACCACCCTGCGCGCCGTCTGGAATGACGGAACGACCCGGCTTCGGGTCGAAAACCGCGCCCGCATGTACAATGCCTACCTGCTGGTGTTCGGCGATGCATCCGTCGAGGACGAATTCGTGCGCCAGGAGGAGGTAACGGGCCCGGCCGCGCGCCGCTCCACCCGCGGCGCAGGGGCCATCATGCAGCGAATCAACAGCGAGGAACGGCAGGACTACGGCGACCCGTCCGTGGTCGATCAGATCATCGGGACCACGCCGGGCGATGTCCGGACCATGCTCCGCGCGGATGAGAGAGAAGCCGCCGAGCGGGCGGAGCGTGAAGCCAGGGAGCGCGAAAGCGCCATGGACGACGAGGACGAACTCGAGGAAGGGGAGCGCCGAGCACGGCCGAGGCGAACCACTCCGCGTCCGGAGACTCGCGAGGAAGAGACCTTCTACTGAGCGCCGACGTGGCGCTCCACCCCTCCTTCAGACACGCTGCAGAATGACCGCACACTCTCCCTTCCGGTACCTCCCGACGGGCTGGGCCATCGCGCTGTTCGCATCCGCACTGTTCGCCGCCGCGTGCAGTGACGATGACGAGCAACCCCAGCTCCCCGACTACAGCCCCGAGGCTGTCGCCCTGGACCTGAACGAGTCGCGCGCGCTCTTCCACACCTGGAGACAGTCGTTCGAAATCGGGAACGGACCCTACGTCCCGTTCAACACGGTCGCCGAGGACATCCACAGACTCGTGCATCGCGTGCAACTCGTCGAGGAGAACAGACGCTTCAGCGTCTCCACGCAGCCGCCCCCCATATCGACCTTCTTCCCCGTCGAAGAGGTCAACCTGGCCCTGGAGAGCGAGCTGTACGGAGACACCATGCAGGACTTCGACGAGGTCACCCTCGTGCTCGACCTCATGCGCCTCGATGACTCGTGGCTCCTCGACTGGGAAGGCGCCAACCGGCACGAGGAAAACCTGCGCTCCGGACTGAACTTCGGGCTGGCGCAGCCCACCTACGAACAGGCGATTCAGCGGCGGCTCCTCGATGCCGTCGGCGCTTGGCACGACGGAGAGCGCACCGTCAGGGTCGTTCTGGGAGCGGAGATGGAGCGCTACTGGCTGCTCAACCCCGAGGACTGGACCCACTTCGTCAGCTTCACGAGGGACGTTCGCGAGACCCTCGCACAGGAGTTCCCGAACGTCGAGTTCTCCATCGGCATCAACTGGTCCGCGTTCATGGAGCGCGTCGTGCCGACCTTCCTGGTCGACCCCGGGGAGAACGACCCTCCCCTGGCTTTCGCGCCCTTCGACGACGAGGGCAATCCGCACTTCGTCCTCGTCCAGGAGGCGTGGGACACTGTTCTCGAGCCCCTGTACTTCGATCGTGCTCCCGACCCGGACAACGCCGAACGAATGCTCCTCGAGCCGGCCGTCGACTTCTACGCGTTCGCCTCCATTCCTGCGGCAGGCCTCCTCCAGGAGGCTCGCAACCTGCCCAGCCTTCACTGGCGTGGAGTTCGGACGATCATCGAGGCCGATCCGGCCCGGAGACTTCCGGTGGACTGGTACGCGATCGGCTGGACCGGCGAGACCACCGTACAGCAGGATGCGTTCCTCCAGCGGTTCCTCGCCGAAGCAGGAGGGCTGGATTCCAGGACGACAGCCTGGTTTGCCTTCACACAGGCTGCGGACAACGAGTGCCGTCGCCTGACGGGCAGTGAGATCGCCGCAAGGAGTCATCACTGCACCAGGGGACTCGTGCGACCGTCGGGCCAGCCCCAGACCCCGATCCATGAAGCGTTCCTGGGCCGGTGATCCCGGCCCGGTACACCCGGCGCGTCTGCCCGACTATCGCCCCGGCACGGCCCGCATCGGGCGGGCGCCCGCGAGATGGCGCGACAGCGGGCACCCCGCGTCGGGCTCACTGAGCCACGCGCGAATCTCGCCACGTCCAATGGCAAGGGCGCGAATGCTCCCCTCCGCGTCCACAATCATCCACGTGGGGAGCACCACAAGGCCAAGCGCATCCATCAGGCGCCCATCGCCGTCGGCGAGGAGCACGCCCGGCGACTGCCGGCCCGCGCGGGCCCGGACGATCTCGTCACCAGGATGAGGTGCCACATACAGAACGTCCAACTCGCCGGAACAGGCTGCAGCCACCTGGTGCAGGTCAGGCTCCACCTCACGGCACGCACCGCACCAGATCGCCCACCAGGCCAGAAGAGCCGGCCGCTCGTGGTCTTCGCGACGCCACGGACGCCCCGCATCATCCGCGTACAGAACACGCACCGAGGGCAGCAGCTCCCCCACATGCCCGCGGACGGCCTGCGTGATGTCGGCAGGCGCCGGCGAGAGTTGCACGCTCACCCCCGTCGTCCCGTCGCTCCGCTCCACCGCGAGGTGCACCGTACTGCCTGAACTCCGCGAAGCGAGCAGATCGACCAGCCGCGACCGGTTCTCGATCGCTACACCGTCCAGTGCCACGATCCGGTCACCCAGATGCAGGACCTCCGCGGCCGTGGTGCCCGGAAAGAGACCTCGGACAATGACTCCACCGTGACCATGGTCGCCCATCACGATGCCGAGCCAGCCACGCGGGGTGTCCCCGCTCGACCGCTCGTCGGGAGCAGGCTCGTCCATCCCGGCCGGAAGGAGCTGTGCTGTGCCGGGGAGGGCGGCTCCGGCAAGAAGAATCACCACCATGAGCAAATGCCGACCGGCCTGCAGCAGGCGACACCTGCCGACTGGAGGCGCTTCATGCGGTCTCTCTCGCCTCTGATGTGCGATTCCCTGCATAGAGCCACCCGGTCATCGGTCCACGCTTGCGCCACGCTCCCCGCGGAAGCAAGAACGTCGCTGGCCGCAGGGCCGGAGTGTGGATTGTCGTCCGCCATCGCAAGGCTCGTCCGTGTTCGAACCGTCACAACTCATGCTTGCGCGTCTCGTGGGGTTGCTGCTCCTCGGGGTGGGACTGGTGTCGCTGCTGCGCCTTGGCGGCCTGCTCACGGACCCCTGGGCACTGCCGCGATGGCGCAGACAGCTCCGTCCTGCCACCGCAATCCTCGCGGGGATCCTGCTCTGGATGCTCCCGGGGCTCGCCGGTCCTCCGCCCGGTGGAGCCGAGCTCGAATGCGTGGACCATGACCAGGGTATCGCCGCCGGGGCGGAGGCGGGAGTCCCCATCCTCGTGGACTTCACCGCGGACTGGTGCACGGCGTGCCGTCAGCTCAAGCGCGAAGTCCTCGATCACCCGAGAGTGGTGCAGAGAGCGGAGGAAGGCGAGTTCATCTGTGTCGTGGTGGACGTGACTGTCGAGGGAGAGCACGAACTCGAGCTCATGGAGCGCTACGGCGTGTTCTCCCTGCCGCGTATCGCCCTCGTGGACGCAGGGGGAGAGTGGGTCCCCGACTGGTCGATGTCCGGCATGGTCTCCGTTGACGAGGTCCTGACCGCGATCCGGGCCGTCGCAGCCGGCGAGGAAGGGCAACCGGGTCGATTCGAACAGGCGATGATGAGTCACGGCATCGCCTGGGCGTTGCTCCTCGTCTTCCTTGCGGGGTTCGCCAGCAGCCTCACTCCCTGCGTGTACCCGCTCATCCCGATCACGGTGGGTCTCTTCGCTGCGGCGGGCGCGTCCAGCAGACTGGAAGGTCTGGGCAAGGCCACGGTGTTCGTGGCGGGCATTGCGGTCACCTACAGTGCCCTGGGCATGGTCGCCGCTCTTGCGGGAGGGCTGGTTGGCGGGGTGCTGCAGAGCAGGCTGGTCCTGGCGCTGTTCGCCCTGTTCTTCCTGCTCTTCGGCATGGCCTCGCTCGGTGTCATCAGCGTTCGACTGCCCGCGCCCCTCCAGGCCCGGCTGGGCGGATGGAGTGGACGGGGGGGCCTCGTCCCGCTGTTCCTCGCGGGACTCGCCTCCGGCGTCCTGGCGGCGCCATGCGTTGGCCCCATCCTCGCCGGCGTGCTGGTCTTTGTGGCCGAGACGCGTCAAGTCCTCCTCGGCGGGACACTGATGTTCGTCTTCGCACTGGGGCTGGGGGTGCTCTTCCTGTTCCTCGGAACGTTCTCGAGTCTTGTGGACCGTCTGCCGAAAAGCGGGGCCTGGATGGAGGGCGTCAAGGGGTTGTTCGCGGTGGTGTTCTGTGCGCTGGCCGTGGAGTATGCTGCCATCGCCGTCCCGGCGATCAGAGACCTCCAGACGGCGGTGCTCCCGCTCCTGGTGCGCTAGGCAACGAGCGAGGGAACCGGAGGAATGCCGAAAACCATCGGGCGTCTCCGGGGCCATCGTTCGGGGGACGCTGGACGCAGATGGTGCCGGAACACTCTGGCGAAGGGCCAGGCCGCGTCGTGCGGGAGGCCGGTCGCCTCAGAGCCCGAACTGGAACCGCAGGTAGAGCTGTCCCATCGTGTTCGCGCCACCACCGTCTCGTGACTCGCCGAAGGTGTGGGCCCCGAAGTGTACAGCGGCGCCAAGCCATGCGGTCGGAAACAACCGGTACTGGGCTCCACCGCCCAGGCGTGCCCCGAAACCCCCCGTCCGCAGCGAACCCTCGTCATCCGGCCGGGCGAACGTGGCGCTGACGTAAGTGACGTGTGCGCGCCCGTAGACCTGCAACGCGTCGATGGGGATCGGAAGGCCAAGCTCCGTCCCGAGACCGATCTGATTCCAGTAGAGGTTCTGTCCCTCGACGCTGCCGAGAATGTTCACGTCCATGAAGGCGTGCAGAAAGAGAACCTTGGCGCCGAGCTCCGCGCCGTAGCCGAGCAGCGGTCCGTCGTGATCGTCGAAGAACTGGCCGCCTCCTCCCTCGAGGAACGTGCCGTGCCCCTGGGCGTATACGCGGAAGAAGGATGCATCGGCCTTGCTGGCCGGAAGCGTGAAGAGCAGCAGGGTGACAACGGGCAGCGCGACGAAGAGGCTTCTGGCCATGATGATCTCCGAAAGGGGAGGGCGGGCAGGGGGCTCCAGCCAATGGACGTCGAAGGGCGGGGCGGCCTTCACTGCGCAACCACGCGCTCCGGGCGGCCGGGCGTGGGTAGGACGCCTCGATCCACCTCCCTCCTATTGCGAACGGGCAGTCGTGTCCATCCCCGGGCGGGCCGTGGGGCCGCGCGACAGGATGTCTGCGCTTTGACAGGCCCGGACGTGTGCCTAGCTTCCGCGGCGGAAACGGAAGGAGCGCGAATGCGCTGCAAATCTGGTGCACTGTATCGAGGAGGAACGGAAATGGGCAAGATCATCGGAATCGACCTTGGAACGACGAACTCCGTGGTTGCGGTCATGGAGGGCAACGAGCCCGTCGTGATCCCGAACGAGGAAGGCGCGCGGACCACCCCGTCTGTCGTCGCCTTCGACGAGAAGGGCGACAAGCTGGTCGGACAGGTCGCCCGCCGTCAGGCGATCACGAACCCCGAGGCCACGGTCTTCAGCGCCAAGCGCTTCATCGGACGACGCTTCGAAGAGTCCGATGTCGACCGTCAGCGCGTTCCCTACACCATCGTCGGCGCCGACAACGGAGACGTCGCCATCGAAGTGCGGGGACGAGGCTACTCGCCGCCCGAGATCAGCGCTCAGGTTCTCATGAAGCTGAAGAAGGCCGCGGAGAACTATTTGGGTGAAGCGGTCACCGAGGCCGTGATCACGGTCCCTGCCTACTTCAACGACAGCCAGCGTCAGGCCACCCGCGACGCCGGAAGGATCGCCGGCCTCGATGTCAAGCGGATCGTCAACGAACCCACTGCAGCGGCCCTCGCCTACGGTCTGGACAAGAAGTCCGACGAACTGATCGCGGTCTACGACTTCGGCGGCGGTACGTTCGACATCTCGATTCTGGAAGTCGGCGATGGTGTCGTCGAGGTGAAGGCGACCAATGGTGACACGTCCCTCGGGGGCGATGACGTCGACCAGATGATCATCGACTGGCTGATCGCCGAATTCAAGCAGGACCAGGGACTGGATGTCTCCGGCGACAAGATGGTGCTGCAGCGCCTCAAGGAAGCAGCGGAAAAGGCGAAAATCGAGCTCTCCTCCGTCGTCGAGACGGACATCAACCTGCCTTTCCTCACCGCGGACGCATCCGGCCCCAAGCACCTGAACGTCAAGCTGGGAAGGGCGAAGCTCGAGTCCATGATCGAGGAACTCGTCGACCGGACCATCGAGCCGTGCCGGAAGGCGCTGGCCGACGCCAAGGTCTCCCCCGCCGACATCGACGAGGTTGTCCTCGTCGGCGGCTCGACAAGAATCCCGCTGGTTGTTCGCAAGGTGACGGATTTCTTCGGCAAGGAGCCCCACAAGAAGGTCAACCCCGACGAGGTCGTCGCCCTCGGGGCAGCCGTCCAGGCCGGTGTGCTCGCCGGCGACGTCAAGGACATCCTGCTCCTTGACGTGACGCCCCTCTCGCTCGGAATCGAGACCTACGGAGGGGTGTGCACCGTGCTCATCCCCAGGAACACCACCATCCCCACCAAGCGGAGCGAGACATTCTCCACCGCCTCGGACAACCAGACCTCCGTGACGGTCCATGTGCTGCAGGGCGAACGCAAGATGTCGGCAGACAACCGGACCCTCGGAAAGTTCAACCTCGACGGTATTCCTCCCGCGCCGCGCGGCGTTCCGCAGATTGAGGTGACGTTCGACATCGACGCCAACGGCATTGTCAATGTCTCCGCCAAGGACAAGGCCACAGGGCATGAACAGAAGGTGACCCTCGAGAGCAGCAGCGGGCTCTCCGATACCGATGTCGAGCGCATGGTCCGCGAGGCCGAGGCCAATCGCGAAGCGGACGAAGCACGACGGAAGGTCGCCGAACTCAAGAACGAGGTCGATACCATGGCCTACGCCGCAGAAAAGCTCGTGAAGGAGCAGGGCGAGAAGCTCGATGAGGACATCGTCAAGGAAGCCGGCGAAGCCGTCGAGACCGCGCGACGGGCCGTGGAGTCCGCAGCCGAGGCCGAACTCGAGAGCGCCAAGGCGGCCCTCGAGTCGATCAGCCATCGAATCGCCGAGAAGCTCTACCGCGATGTCGCCGCAGCGGAGGGTGCAGCGCCCGGTGCACAGGACGCCTCCGCCGACAGCCCGGAAGGGGCGGACGACGACGTGATCGATGCCGACTTCGAAGAGAAGAAGTAGACCGGACGCGGTGCCGACACGAGTGAATTGAGCAGTGCGCGCCCCGCACCGAGACGGTGCCGGGGCGCGATGCGCGTCTTGCGGCGCCCCACGTTCTCCTTCCCACACCCTCCCGAGAGGGGTATCCTGCGATGGTGAGATGTCCTCCGCGTGTCTCGGAGAACGGCGATGAACAACGAACCGGCGACGAAACAACCCACCGAACAGGCCCCGGCAGTCATCGCCCAGCAGGGCGAAGATGGTGCGTTCGAACTCGTCGTGACCGCGGGACCCGGAAACAGCGCCGGCAGTGAGGACCGCAAGGAGAGCCCAGTAAACCACGAGCGCAGCCCGCGAAATGGGCCAACGCTCGGGCGCTGGGGCCTGGCTGGCATGGCCGCGGTCACCATCGCTGCGCTGTTCATCTTGCTTCCCGCCTCCGAACGGAATCGCGAGGCCGATCCGGCGCCCAGCGGTACACCCGAAGAACCATCCACGACCTTCCGCGCATGGATCGTCCCCACCACAAGTGACCGACTGGACGACGTGGATGTTCCCTCCTCCGTGGACCCGCGCCTTGATGAAGGCGAACCGGTCCGACGCGTGGCCGGTGTGATCTATCAGGGGCCCGACGCCTCGGCAGTGGATGACGACCTGGACGAAACCGGCGAACCGCCCGCCGAGCCGATCGGTTCTTCGGTTCGCCCTGCTGGCCGCGCCGTCCAGTCCCCCCAGGACGCGGATGTCTTCGACCCCACGATTCGTGCGCAGCTCAGAGCCGTCCCGGTCGACGTCCCGGACAGGCTGCCCACATTGGAGATGCTGGATTCGGCCGAAGAGGTCGAGTTCCTCGATGAGGACCACTCCCTCGAGGATGGAGACCACCTCGACGAAGACGACGTACTGGACGACGAGGATCTGGATGACGAAGAGCTCGAGCTCGACCTCGATGGCGACTGGGACTGACAGGATTGACCCGCCTCGACAGCGACGCACCGCGGGCGACGGACGCCGGATGACTCAGGCTGGAGTCGGCAGCTCCCTGGCGCCCTCCGCAGCTCCATGACGGCAGCCCTGGTCTTCATCAGCATCGCCGCGCTCCTGATCGGCCCCCTGTTCTGGAACGTCGCGGCGCGCCAAGTGAAGGTCCGAATCGGACTTCACGGCTTCGTCCTGGTCTCGGTCCTCGGACTCATCGCCCTGCACGTGGTGCCCCACGCCTTCCTGATGGCTGGCTGGTGGGTACTTCCCGCTCTCCTGGGCGGACTGCTGCTGCCAGCCGTCGCCGAAGGCCTGCCCCACAGGAGAGGGGGAGAGCGACAGGTCGAGCGCCTCACGCTCGTTCTGGTCGCCACCGCCCTCGGACTCCACGCCGTTATGGATGGCATCGCGCTTGCCCTGCCGGCGAACCACAGCCATGCGGACGCTGCGCTGCACGGTCATGGCTCGCATGGCTCCGGACTCTCGCTCGCGCTCGCCGTGATCCTCCACCGAATCCCCGTCGGCTTCGCGATATGGTGGCTCATTCGGCCCCACTTCAGCCGAGCCTTCGCCATCACCGTCATCGGCTACGTCGCCCTCGGGACCGTCATGGGCGCAGCGCTCACCGAGCCCCTCCTCAGCCTCACGTCGTCCGAGGGCATGGGCATCTTCCAGGCCTTCGCCGCAGGTGCGCTCGTGCATGTCCTCCTGCACAGGCCCGACTTCGGCCCTGCCTCCGGACAGCATGACTCGCCAGCCAGCCAGCCCGGGCTCACGGCCGCGGTGGATACGCGCCCCGTGAAGAGCGACCCCAGACGACTCGTCCGCGCCGAACTCGTGGGCGGCGCCGTCGGTGTCGCGATCGTACTCCTGATGCTCGCGTTCGACCCGGACGACCATGCACCCGTTGCCACCTGGGCCGAGCGCTTCGTCGCCCTCGCGCTCGACATGGCTCCTGCGTTGTTGATCGGCTACCTGCTGGCCGGAGTGCTCGCCGAGTGGCTCTCCGGTGCACCGGCCGGATACCTCGCCAAAGGTTCATCCGTCGCTCAGACGGCGCGAGGTGTTGCCTTCGGCATCCCCCTCCCCATCTGCTCGTGCGGCGTCGTACCCATCTACCGGAGCCTCGCCCTCGCCGGTGTTCCCGCAACCGCAGCACTGGCGTTCCTCGTCGCCACACCCGAAATCGGCATCGACTCGCTTCTTGTGTCCCTTCCGCTCCTGGGCCTGCCGTTCACCGTCGCCCGTGTCGTCGCCGCCGTGTTCGTCGCCACCGTGATCGGCATCCTCATCGGGCGAATGGTACAACGCTCGGAGGCAGCCCCCCCCGTACCAGCCACTCCGATGCAGGTTACCGGGCCCGACCCACTCGACGTCCGATGCCGCCGGGCACTGCGCGTTGGCCTCGAGTCCGTCGTCGACGACACCGCGGTCTGGATCCTCGCAGGCCTCGCAATCGCAGCGATGATCGAGCCTGCGGCCCTCGCGTCGATTCTCGGTCCGTTCTCGCTGACACTGCAGGTCGCCCTCTTCGCCATCATTGGCATTCCCGTCTACGTCTGCGCTTCCGGCGCCACGCCGCTCGCAGCAATGCTCATCGCTGGAGGGGTCTCGCCAGGAGCCGCACTCGCGTTCCTCATCACCGGACCCGCCACCAACGTGACGACCTTTGGCGTGGTCAGTGCCGTGCATAACCGCACCATTGCCTTCCGCTTCGCGGCTCTGGCGCTGCTGCTCGCCTTCCTCATCGGACTGGCCACGAACGCGATCATCGGCGCAGACTATGCCGTGCCCGCCCGCACATCGCTGGACGAGCACTCCGGTCCCGTCCATCTGATCGCCCTCGCCTTGGTGATTGCACTCTTCCTCTGGTCGATCATCCGCCTCGGTCCCACGCGATTCCTCCATACCCTGCTGCACGGGTTCGGACACCACCACGAGCATGACGGGGCGGACGATTGCTGTGACCATTCCCATGGACACGGACACGGACACGGACACGAGGGCCACAACGATCGTCATCACGGCTGCGGTCATGCACCGACCGGCCCCCAGAATCCGTTGGCCGAGCACGGCGTCCCTCCTCGGCAACCTGCTGCGGATACACACCACCACCGTGGCCACGCGCATGACCACTCACAGACCCGGACGACTGGTGATGAGAACAAGGAGAGCAAAGGGGAAAGCGGATGATGACACATCATGGCCCCCACGATGAACGACCCTTGTCGTTCGACCTGGCGAAGCAGGAACTTCGTTGAACGAACACAGCGTGGCGAACGATCCGGCAGCGATTGTTGCGGCTGTTGCACTCATGCGTCCTTGCGCCTAGACTGCTTCAACGACGGTGTGACGCATCTCTCGTCACCACGTGCCGTCCCACTCACCACCGGCCCCACAAGGAACGACAATGAAGTTCACCCGATTGCTGTTCATCCTGACGCTCTCCCTGGTCTTCGGTCTGGCCACCGCCTGGGCAGGTGATTCTGCTCCCTGCGGCGGCCACGATGACGACGGCGATGGCGAGACCGTGGCGTGCGGCGGTCACGACGACGACGACGATGGCGAGACCGTGGCGTGCGGTGGACACGATGACGACGGCGAGGGTGAGACCGCCGCGTGAGGCCCATCAGTGTCTGAGGGAGTAGGGCGTTCAGCGCGAGCTGGACGCCCGAACCTTTCTTGGGGGAACTGATGGAGCAGACGGCTGGTCAGGGGTCCACGAGTTCGCCGCGACAGTGGATCAGAGTCTGTCGGATGCTGGAGGCCTGTTCGGCTGTTTCGACTTCGACGAGCACGAGCCAGCCGCGGGAGGGTGCGGCCTCGAGGAGCAGCTTGAACGCATCATGCTCCGTGGCTGGTGCCGACATCGCAGCGAGTACCAGCCCCAGTACCGCTCCAGTACCTGCACCGATCACCGTGCCCAGAAACGGGAGCCCCATCGGCCAGAGCAGAATGGCAAGTCCCGTCCCCAGGACAATTGCGCCGGCAGCGGACCCCCGAGCAATCCTTCCGTCGAAACGACGCGCTCGAAGCTGAGCAGGAAGCTCCGTATCCGAGGCGGGCCGCAACCCCTGCGACGGCGATGAAGGGTGGATGAGAAGGCGGCGCATCACCGGCGTGCTGCCACGCGCCAGCTCCTGCATGGCATTCTCGGCGTCACTTCGATCTTCGAATCGTGCAGCCTGAAGGAGCGTCATGGTCCATGCGCAAGGGTCCGGGGAAGGCGTGCGCGTGACCGACCCGGTGACGACACGCCTGTCTCCCGTGTGACCGGACACCACGGCCCGTCAATCACCACGACGAAAACAGTCCAGAACGAGGAGCCGTCCGAGGTCTCCCGTGTGACCGGACACCACGGCCCGTCAATCCCTGTTGCGAAGCCAGGGTGCGCGTCCACGAACAGTTGTTCGCCGTCGGCCCCCGCGCCGATGGGATCTGTCGGAGGCCGCTGTGGTGCCACGATCGCCTCGGTCGTCAGGTCAAACCCAACGCCGTAGGCGTCGCCGAGACGAGATCGGGCAAGGCATCGTTTGAGGAGGCATCAATCCCGCACTGGCCAAATGCGAAGCTGATCTCGGCCAGCGAGAGGCATCGCCGGATTGTGGTCAGGTTCGGCAATTGTCTCCGTCGATGGTTGCAACGCCACGAGGGTGGCGGCATCATGCCGGCCTTGGCCGTCACAGCGCTCCGTCCCGGGGTGAAGGGCGCCTCGAGGAGACCACCACCTTGCTCTGGGTTCTGCTGATCGGAATACTTCTCGGAGCCGCAGGTGCCATGCTTCCGGCAGGACCTTCAGCGGTGTTGGCGTATGCCAGAGCAGCGGAAGGGCGTTTTCGGGAGGCACGCGCCGTGGCCCTTGGACGGGTCACGGCCGAGAGTCTCTATGCCGTGGCCGGCTGGTGGGGCATGGGGCACCTGCTCAAGGCCTTCTCGTGGCTGGAGCCCACCCTGGATCTCCTCGTCGGGCTCATTCTGCCGGCCATCGGGGTGCACCTTCTGCGCTGGAAGCCTCGGTCCGGTCCGGCGCCGACACGAGGAGCATCCCGGGTCCGTCGCAAGGGCTTTGCCATGGGCTTCAGCCTCACCGCGCTCAATCCGACGGTGATCGCCAGCTGGGGAGCGGTGGCGGCGATGCTCGCGGCGACGGGTTGGTTCCCGGTTCTTCCGAGGCACGCGCCCCTCTTCGGCCTGGGAATCGCACTCGGAGCCGCGACCTGGTTCCACTACTTCTTCGGACTGCTCGAACGCCGAAAGGAGAGTTTCAAGCCACGGGTTATCCTGACCGTGGTCCGCTTCCTGGGCGGTGTGCTGATCGTGCTCGGCCTATGGTTGCTCTGGAACGCAGCCCGATGGTTTCTCTTCGGCGAGTCCTGAGTTCCGGACAATGTCGAGCCCCGGGATGGCCGGCTATTCCGGAGCGTCCGGGAGGCGACCGGCGAGGGAGGTGAGACCGTGCACCCACTCGGAGGTGTCGTCGGTCCATTCGTGTTCGGACAGTCGAAACGTCCAGTTGCCCGATTGCGTTCCGGGCGTGTTCATTCTGCGCTCTGTTCCGAGGCCGAGCACGTCCTGAACCGGCGCGATCGCCGTCTCGCATACCGACAACCAGGCGGTCTTCAGGAGCCGAGACGAGATGTCGTGGCCGTCTGTGGACAGGTACCTTCGCACGTGGTCCCGGGCTTCGGCCGCCGCCGTCGCGTACCAGCCGAGCGTCGTGTCGTTGTCGTGGGTGCCCGTGTAGACGGTCTGATGTGGCTCGAGGTTGTGCGGCAGGTACGGATTGGCTGGGCTTCCCCCGAAGGCGAACTGCAGGATCGCCATTCCGGGGAATCCGCACTCCCGCCGCAGCGCGTCGACGGCCGGCGTGATGGTGCCCAGGTCCTCCGCCAGGACCGGGAGCGAGCCCAGTGTGCGCTGGAGCGAATCGAAGAGGGCCCGGCCAGGGCCCTGCACCCACTGCCCGTCCACCGCAAACTCTGAAGTGGCCGGGACTTCCCAGAACGATTCGAAGCCCCGGAAGTGATCAAGTCGGACCTCGTCACAGTGTTCAAGGACGCGAGAGAAGCGTCTGCACCACCACGCATGGTCGTCCTCCGCCATGCGTTCCCACCGGTAGAGGGGATTGCCCCATCGCTGTCCCTGCGTCGAGAAGTAGTCCGGAGGAACGCCGGCCACCGCACGCGGATGAAGGTCCGGCCCCAGATCGAAGAGGGTTGGGTGCTGCCAGACGTCCGCGCTCTGGAGTGAGACGTAGATGGGGATGTCTCCAAGGATGCGCACGCCGCGTTCCCCCGCCGCTCTGCGTACGTTCGCCCACTGCCGATCGAAGGCGAACTGCGCGAACGCCTGGCGGTCCACTTCCTCCGACAGCTCCCGCCGTGCCGACACGAGTGCGCTGGACTCCCTCGAACGGATGTCCACGGGCCAATCGAGCCAGAGCCGCTGTTGGTAGCGTGACCGCAGGGCCTCGAACAGCGCCTGGTCTTCCAGCCAGCTCGCCTGCTCGCCACGCCACTGCATGAAGGCCTGCACCACGTCAGGACGCCGAGCGCGGACGTGATCCCATGCGAGCCAGGCACAGCGCAGACCCTGCTGGCAGGCAACGTCCGGGTCCGAGACCGTGCGCCAGCGCGGGTCGCACGCATCGGCCTGATGTTCCGCAGCGAGCCAGCCACGATCCACCAGCCATGAGGGACTGATCAGTGCCGGGTTTCCGCCAAACGCACTTCGCGCCATGTAGGGACTGCCGCCCGTGTCGGCTGGTCCCAGCGGAAGAATCTGCCACACACGCTGACCAGCCTCCGAGAGCCGATCGAGCCATCGAATCGCCTCCTGCCCGAGCGTCCCTGCGGCCCCGGGACCGGGAAGACTGGTGGGATGCAGGAGGACTCCGGACCGTCGTTGTCGCATGGGTGGGCGTGGGGATGAGGGTGAGGGTTCGGGACCATCAAAGCGGATCGAGGCGCCGCCGGGGCGCCGGGCGTTGCAGGCGGTTGATCTCGCTCCGGATCGCGCGCACATCGGCAGAACGCTCCTGACGCTCGTAGAACCGCAGCAGGTAGGTCAACCCCGCGACAGGATCCCGATGGATTCGCGACACCACCATGAACTGTCGCTCGGCCTCGTCAACCCTGCCCGACCGCTCCTCCGCATGGGCGAGAAGGAGGCGTCGTCGCAGGTTGTCGGGGGACCGTGCGACCAGCGCCCGGAGAAGCGCGGCAGCACCTTCCGTATCGCCGGAGTCGAGCCGCGCCCGCGACAGCAGCTCCTGTGCACGCTCATCGGCTGGATTCACCTCGATGTAGGTGTCGAGTGCGAGACGGGCCTCCGTGCTGCGACCCAGGTCGAGCAGCGCCAGCGCCCTGACCTGCAGGCACTCGATGACCAACGGATCCACGTGCAGGCAGCGCCCGGCCGCATCGAGCGCTCGCTCGGCGTCATGCAGGCCGAAGTACAGCGTCTGCACCAACAGCGAGTGAAACATCCAGTTCGCAGGCTGCAACTCCAGAAGAACGCGCACGATGTCCAGGGCATCCCGAGCTTCGCCGCGAGCAAGCGCGTCTCCTGCGTGGATGAAGGCCTCACGCTGCTCCTCGCGCGAGGGGTAGACCGCATTCTCCGAGGCGTTTCGGGCCCGCGCCACATGACCCTTCGCGAGATCGACCGTGCTCCGAAGGACGTCCGGGTTCGGTCCCGACGGAACCCCTCCGCAGGCCGAGGCCAGCGCCAACGGAACCCCTGCAACAAGCAGGCTGACTGCAATCCGCATGGACAGAGAGCTGATCAAGGCTGAGCGCATGAAACTCGCTTTCGAAATCACCGGCACGCGAAGCGGCGCACTGCATTGCGGCATCCCCGTCACGCAGTTACGCACGACAGGAGATAGGCAGGGGAGGGCTGCACGGGCAAGGGAGACGAGCGATGGCGCGTACGCAAGGGCGAGAGCGCGACGAGGGTGCCGAGCACTTTGTCGAGGAGTTTCTCGACCACTGCGGCAGGCTGACCTGGACCGACCTGCCTCTGGAGACCCGCACCGCGACACGAACCATCCAGATCGGGGCCCTCTCGGCCTTCTTCGCCGGAACCGCCTCGTGCATCGACGAACAGCACATGGTGTCGTCTCCCTCCATCAACGGCACCGCGGAATGGCCACGCGTGAGTGTGCCCCCCGCAGGCCACGTGCTGTCCCTCGAACAGGCCATCGCCCACGCGACGAAGGTGGTCACGCTCTCCCACCGCATGGACAGCACCCTCCTGACCACCGCCGCTCCGACAGCGGCGCTCGCGGCCTGGTTCGCCGGGCAGGGGACCGAAGCCACCAACGAGCGCGTCCTCCTCGCTACCGCATGCGCCGCCGAGTTCTGCTCACGACTCGGACTGGCCGGCCTGCTCTCCGCCGGGCTCGCCTTTCAGGCACTCCATATCCATGCTGCCGCGGTGATACTCGGTGCAGGCATGACCATGCGGGTCCCCGTGGCCACACTCGCGCACGCCTTGCGCATCGTCCTCGGAATGCCACTGATGCTCACCAGGCCTGCCGTGCGACTCCCTGCGGTGCGGGCGCTCGGCTGTGCGTCAGCAGCCCATATCGGGATGGAGGCACTGCGTCTCGCCAGGGATGGTGGCACAGGCGCACCGGACGCCCTGCTCGGACGCGGTGGCCTCTTCGACACCCTGGGCGCCAGCCCACTGCGACCAGCGCTGGTTCGACCGGGTACCACCTGGCTCGTCGAGTCGATCGCCACGAGGTCCAGACCCGGGTCCCTGTTCACCGAGACCGCGCAGCTGGCCGCGGCTTCGGCCGTGAGAGGGCTCCATGCGCCCGAACGCGGAGCGGACATCGCAGCCCTTCGCACCGTTACGGTTCACCTCAACCCGGCGTCCTTCCTGCTCGATCGGTGGCTATTTGCCGCCTCGGAGCGCCCCTTCCTACGGGCGGAGGATGTGCCGCGCTCCGTGCGCCACATGGTCGCCCTGACCCTCCTTCGTGGAGACCTCGACGCCACTGATCTCCATCCCGTCCGCCTCGACGAAGTGCGCGAAGACCTCGCCGATCTCCTCCCGCGCATCCATGTCGAAATGGACCCGACACTGGGAGCAAGACAGATCCTCGCGCTGCTCGAACATGCCAGACTCCCGGGAATCGTCCTCGCGTCGGGACCCTCCGCGATACGAAAGGCCCTGGCGCCATTCATCAGTGCGGCAAGACTTACCTCCGCGGAGCGAAGCCTCCTTCAGGGGGTTCTGATGTCTTCCGCTCTCTTCACGGCCCGCCACGGACACCGAATCCCAGGGTTGCGACGCGTGGTCGGCGCAGGCTCCGCCCTCACCATCGCGGCAGAACTCGGGCGCCGAACGCTTGGTCATCGCGTCCATCTCGAGCGCTTGCGCCTCCACGAACTCAGGTGGCATCTCGGAGCACGCGTGAACATCCAACTCGACGACGGACGAACCAGTACTGCCGAACAGCCCGATGTGCCCGGAGGCACGGCCGAGCCACTCGGAACACGACTCCGCATCGCCATCGACCAACTCCGACGAGAGGCCTCCAGATATGCGCCGCCGGAACAGGTCGACGGCACCGTTCCCCTTCTCGCGTCTGCCGCGCATGACCACATGAAGGCTCGCGAATCGTGGCGCCCACTCATCCGCGTCATGCACACGGACTCCCGTATCGCCACGGAGATCCCGTGAACCCGCCGAGGACACCCGCACGCCTGGCAGGGACCTTCCGGCAGGCCATGACCCTCTCGTCCCTTGTCCTCTGGATCTCCGCAGGCGCATGCGCCGCCCCCGCCGCGACGGACGTGGACTCCACCACCCCGTCCATGTCCCCTGTTGTGCCGCCATGGGCCTGCGCCGCCGAGCTGCCCGGCGTCCGCGAACCCGAACTCCTTCCGCTCGAACTCGCCGAGCTCATGGCGGCCCTTGATGACGACTCGTCCGAGCGCGTCGAACAGGCCGCCGAGAGGCTGATGCAGGCCGCAATGCGCGCAGTCGAGGACGACTTTCGGCAACTCGACGAGGAGCGCGCCGGAACAGGACATCGCAGCTTCCTCGATACATGGGTGCACGGTCCCATCCCCATCCTGTCCATTGGAGTCGAACGGTTCTGGCTCGCCGGCGAGCTTGCCGAAGTCCTCGCATCCCGCGCGCTGCGGGAGGACAGGATGGCCGACGCGCGACGATGGCTACTCCAGTCCGGACGCCCTGCGACACTCGACGAGCGTCGACTCACATGCCTTCTGTGGATCGATCTGGCCCACGAACCGCATCGCGTTGCCGAGTACGAGGCAGCGCTGGACTGGCAGTCGCCCGCTCTGGTCCGCTGGCGCCCCCTGGTGGACGAGGCCCTCGAAAGCGGCGGCCCGAACGGTGATCCCGAAGGACTTCGATAGGCATGCGACAGGATGCAGCCAGATCAACCGGCTTCATCGCTCGCAGGGTCCTTCGCGTTCGAACGCCGAGCCTCGTCCGATAGCTCGATGGGATAGTCGCCGGAGAAGCAGGCCTCGCAGAAACGTGTCCCGTCCGTGCCGTCCTCACCTGCCACTGCGCACGCGCGGCGCAGTCCCTCCATGGTCAGGTAGCCGATGCTGTCCGCCGTGATGTAGTCCCGGATCTCGTCCAGACTGTGCGTCGCTGCGATGAGCTGCGAGCGAACCGGGGTGTCGATGCCGTAGAAGCACGGCCAGCGCGTCGGCGGAGAGGCCACGCGAAAGTGCACCTCGGAAGCGCCCGCCTCGCGAATCATCTTGACGATCTTTCGACTGGTCGTCCCCCGCACCACCGAGTCGTCGACAACCACCACCCGCTTGCCTCGAAGGAGCCCCGCGACGGGATTGAGCTTCAGCTTCACCCCGAAGTGCCGAATGCTCGAACTCGGCTCGATGAAGGTCCGACCCACATAATGAGAGCGGATCAGACCCAGCTCGAACGGAACCCCAGACTCCCTGCTGTACCCGAGCGCGGCCGGAACGCCGGAGTCCGGAACCGGGACAACCAGATCCGCTCCGATCGACGTGCTGCGCGCAAGCTCCCGACCCATGTTCACCCGCGCCGCGTATACACTGCGTCCGAAGATCGTGGAGTCGGGACGGGCGAAGTAGACCAGCTCGAAGATGCACGGAGTCGGGGTCACCGGAGCAAAGGGGCGCTGGCTGCGCTGCAGACCCGATGGGTCGAAGGTCAGCAGCTCTCCGGGTTCGATCTCGCGAACGAACTCCGCCCGAATCAGGTCGAGCGAGCTGGTCTCCGAGGCCACCATCCAGCCGTTTTCGATGCGGCCCAGCACGAGCGGACGCACGCCGTGCGCATCTCGCACCGCGTGGACACCCTCGCGCGACAGCACGACGAGGCTGTACGCTCCCCGCACCTGAAGCAGCGCCTCCACAAGTGCCTCCTCGAGGGAGTCCTTCCGCGACCGCGCCACGAGGTGCGCGATGACCTCCGTATCGCTTGTGGAGTGGAAGATGCTTCCACTGGACTCCAATTGCCGCCGAAGAACGTCCGCGTTCGTCAGGTTGCCGTTGTGGGCGAAGGCGACCGGTCCGAACCGAAGCTCCACGAAGATGGGCTGCGCATTCCGCAGCACACTTCCCCCGGCCGTGGAGTACCGCACGTGACCGATCGCGCGGTCACCCGGCAGGGAGGACAGATCCTCCGGGGTGAGCGTCTCCGCGACACGTCCCATCTTGCGACGGATATGCATCGAGTTGGAGCACAGCGACGCGATGCCTACACTCTCCTGACCACGATGCTGCAGGGCATGCAGACCCAGATAGGTGAGGTTCGACGCCTCGCCATGATCAACTGTGGCGACGACACCACATTCCTCGACCAGGACTCCATCGAGTTCTTCGGGCAGCACCGTCGCATCCGTGAAGCGGGGAGGGCTGTTCGCTCGAGTGAAGAGCGATCAGGAGGGGCGAACGAAGCGGTACGGCTTCTCGCCGAGCAGCACGAGCGCGTTCGGAGGAAGCGGCGTGGTCTCGCGAATCCTCAGAAATGTGCCATTGCTGCTGCCGAGATCCTCCACGAAGGCCTGCCCACCCTCACGGTAGATGCGCGCGTGCCGACCGGAGACGTATCCGTCGTCAGGGAACAGGATGTCTCCCTGCTCACGGCCGAGCCGGTGCTCGTCCTGCCGGAGGAGGAACACGATCGAGGACTCGTTGTGCGCGCTGAGTCGGCACAGGCGCGCCCACGCACCACCCCTCGGGCTCCCAATGATCTTGGTGCCGTCACCAGGTGCAGGCGTGAGCGGTGGCAACTGATCGAGCAGCTCGAACCGAAGACGCTCCTGACCGATGCGAATCTCGTCCCCATGCTGCAGGGCGGTCGACGCATTCATCCGCAGGAAGACACCGTTGGGTGTCCCCATATCCGTGATCTGCGCACCCTGAGGCTCCAGAACGAGCTTCGCGTGCTGCATGCTGAGATACTGGTCGGACTGGAACGTGGTGAACGCCACCGACCGCCCGATCAGATTCTCGCCCATCTGCAGACCGAACGCCTCGCCCGGGGATCCGTCAGGCTGCACGAAGACCACGTAGGCCGGGGCCGCAGCCGACGGCTGCCCCGATGCCTGCGCAGCGGGTTGCACCGCGGCACCACCGGATGTGGGAGAGCCAGGGGCCTGCTGCGGGGCCGCCGGAGCAGCCGCAGCAGCCGGCGCAGGAGCAGGTGCGGACGGCTGCGACACCGCCGGCTGCGAACCACTGTGCTTCACCACATGGTCTGCAACGTTGTAACCGCACGTCCCACAGAACCGCTGCCCCACGACAACTTCCGCGCCGCAGCTCGGACAGTTCGCGGGCCAGCCCGCCGCCTCGGCCGCAGGAGCGGCCGCCTGCTGCGCTGCAAGCGGAGCGCCGCATCCCAGGCAGAACTTGTAGTGGTCCTCGTTCTCCCGTCCGCACTGGTTGCACTTGATCACGTCTGACTCCTCCGTTGACCTTGGAAACTCGTTGCCCTGCGCCCCGTCGACTCAGTCGGAACCCTCCGGCCCGTCATCGCCCGGACCAATCGACTCCCTCGGAACCACAAACTGCCGAATGTGCTCGCGCTGCCCTGGCGCCAGCGACAGAAACCGCAACCCACATCCTGCAGGGAGCTCCTCCGCGGAACGCCCCGGCAATCCCTCGCGAACCCACCGCACCTCGACCGGAATCGTCAAGGAACCCATCGTGCCCGGCAGCGTCACCTCGAACTTCAGATCCGCACGCGCCGGCAACGTCGGATCCACCACCACGAACACACCACCCTCGCTCAGGTTCCGCGTCTCGCACCGAACACTGCCTCCCGACCAGCACAGACGGGCCGGAATCGTCACCGCCACGCGCTTGCTCAGCCGATGCTCCAGACCCTCTCTCAACGGTATCCGTGGTCTCTCCATGCATTCACCACACCGAAAGGGGGCCAGGTGGGCAGCCGTCAAGCCTCTCCCGAAAGAACTTCCTCAAGCGCAACGCCACCATGTCAGGCCACTCCAACGGCCCGGCATGTGTCGCGTCCGGAAGCACGAAGAATTCGCTCCCGACGAGGCGCTGGCGCATCGTAACAGACCGCTCAAGAGGCGTAAACGTATCTCGCTCCGCTGCGATCACCAGTGAAGGAACCCCAATTCGACACAGCCGATCCGTCGCATCATGACGAGCGGCACTCGCAAGCGTCGACAGGAACGCCTCAGGATCCATCATCGACATCCGCGTCAGATACAGCTCAAGCGCATCCACCGGCATCAACTCCCGGTGAACCTCACCCGCTCGCGCGACCATCACCGCCGCAGGGCTACCGATGCCGCGCCGCCACAGCCAACGAACCACCCCGGGAACCCGGGCCGCCCACCACCGCACGCGAGGCAACACATGAAGGCCCAGCTCAGTGCCCTTGAACGTGTCCAGAACACGACCCGGAGAACCACAGATCGGCACGAGCGCCGCAATCCGCCGCCGGCCAGCAGCCGCGTCCTGAAGCGCGCACTCCAGAATCACCTGGACACCCAGACTGTGCCCGCAGAGCACCACATCCTTCAGCCCCAGACGATCCATGATCCGGCGCAGATCACGAGCAAACTCCTCGATCCGTAAACCTCGGGAGGTCGCCGAAGGGGCGCTCCTCCCATGCGAGCGGTAGTGCCACCGAACCACCATCATGTCGCGAGACAGATCCCCCACCAAAGAACGCCACACGAAACCGTCACATCCCAGGCCGTCGCACAGCACCACCGGACGACCCGAACCACGCGTCCCCACCCACAGACGCGTCCCGTCGCGACCTGCCACCTGAAGCTCACGATCCCAGCGCTCCACCGACATCAGCGACGAAGCTCCTCGACCGTGAAGATCGAACGAAGCTCCACGCCCGCCTCGGCGAGACAGGACGCTCCTCCCTCCTCCCGATCCACCACGCACAGCGCTCCGACAACCACGAACCCCGCCCCCCGAACAGCCTCGACCGCCCGAAGCGTCGATCCGCCCGTCGTCACCGTGTCCTCCAGAAGGACAACCCGCGAACCCTCCGCCAACTCCGCTCCCAACACCAGCTGGCCGCCCGCTCCGTGCGCCTTGGCCTCCTTCCGAACCAGAAACTGGCCGATCGAAACACCCCGCGCATGTGCCGCAAGCCCCACGGCCGTGGTCAACGGATCCGCACCCAGCGTCATGCCGCCCACTCCCTGCATCTCGCCGGCCCATCCGGAATCGTGCGCCAGATCCAGCAGAAGGTCACCGATCAGTGCGGCACCCTCGCCGGTCAACGCCGTGCGACGAACGTCCACATAAAACCGGCTCGTGGCACCGCTCGCCAGCACGAACTCACCCTCCCGGAAGGACCAGCGGCGAAGAAGCTGCCGAAGCCGCTCGCGCATGTCAGCGCTTCCTCCGTCCCCGCCGACGGGATCGCGAGGTCGGACCACCCTCCGACTCCTTCGCGCCGGTCGAAGACCCGTCCTCGTGGTCCTCGTCGCCCCCCTCGTCCTCTTCGTCCTCGCCAGCAGCTTGAACGGAACCATCGCTCCCGTCCCCCTCGATGCCGTCTCCGTCCGCCCGGTGGTCCGGAGCGTTGGAGTCCAGCGCCTCCGCGGGCGTCCGCCCGTCGTCCGGAGAAGGAGGGGCTGCGCCCCCGGTCGCCTCGTCGGCCAGCGGTTGCTCGGGTGCAGTATCGCCGTCGGCGAGCGACGGCCCCTCGGTGGAACCACCGGCGGGCCTGGGAGCAACTCGCCGCTCCGGGGATGACGAGGCCGCCGACGAAGCCGGGGAGGGCGGGGGGGACGGCGCCCCCGGCTGCTCCTCGGAGAGGTCCACGCGACCGCGGAAGGCCGCCCCGTCCTCGATGGCGATCCGAGCCGCGGAAAGGTCGGCGATCACAAGTGCCGAGTTCGTCAGTGTGATGACCCCCGTCGTTCGGGCGTCACCTGCGAGAACCCCCTCCACGCGCAGGCTGTCCGCCTCGATTGAGCCGTCGACGCGCGCACCCGCTGAAATCACGACGGCGCCCGCCACAATCACCGTGCCTTCAACCCGGCCCTCGATGCCCAGGCTGCCGCGGCCCGTGACGCGGCCGGTGACGACGGACCCTCGTCCGATGGTGGAGTGGGTAGCCATGAGTCGCTCAGACGTCCATGTCGACATGACCCTTGAAGGAGGCGCCCTCGGCGATCAGGAGGCGCGGAGAGCGCACATCACCGATCAGGCGACCCTCCGTTCCGACCTCCACACGCTCGCTCGCCGACACGTTCCCCGTCAGGGCGCCTGCGACCTTCGCCTCCCGCACCTCGAGATCCGCCTCCACCACGGCGCCCGCGCCGATCGTCACGGTGTCGGTCACGGCGATGCGCCCCTTGACCGTCCCCTCGACCTGAAGCGGCTCGTTGCCGCTGATCTCACCCTCCACGGTCAACTCCGCACCGAGCACCGTTCCCGTGCCCGACGCGCCGGAAGTTCGCGCGAATCCGCTGCTGCTGGTCGTTGCCATCGGTCTCCTCAGCCTTCGGTGGTCTGTACGGGGGGAAGGGACACATCCATGTCCACGCTTCCCTTGAAGATGGCACCCTCGGCGATCGACAGCCGCGGGGTCCGAAGATCGCCGATCACACGCGCGCCATCCTCGATACGGATGCTCTCGCTCGCCTGGACATTGCCGCTCAACGCGCCGCGAACGACAACGGTCGTCGCCTCGACGTCCGCCACGACCGTCGCCCCCTCCTCGACACGAAGCGCCGCCTCGAGGCTGACCGTTCCCTCGACCTGCCCATGCACCGCAAGCGCATTTCGACCCGAGATTCGGCCGTTGATCCGGATTCCCGGACCGATCACGCACATCTCCGACTGTGCCATCGTCTTCCTGCTGCAAGGGGGAAGCACCCGGCGCGCACGCCGGAGTCGGAGCACCCTACTGCCCGCCGGTCCGCCCTGTCAACGCGCGATCGGAACCTGCGCGGACCCGGCCGCGGCACGGCCCGACACCCTCATGGAAGCTGCTCGCGAAACCAGCCCCCGGTCAGAGCATCGAGGCTCGCGGTCAACTGCTCGATCGCCAACTGCGCGCGCACCCGGGCATTCAGGTCCGCCGGCGGATTGAGCTCGAACTCGAGCTGCCGCTCCCGCCGATCGAAATAGAGGGCTGTCACCGTGTTGAGAACATCCTGTCGCAGCCGCACCAGCCGCTGTCCTTCCAGAGACACCCGCAGCACGTCGCTGTCCCACACCAGCTCGTTCAGCTCCCATTGCATGAAGCCGCGAACCTGAAGCTGCCGGTAGTCCGTCTCCCGAAGAAGCTGGCGAGAGCCGCTCGGTGTCGCCTCCAGCGGATCCGTGAAGTCGAAGTTCTGCGTCAAATCAGACTGATCCGTGTCCCTCTGAATCACGTTCCCCTCGATCCGCGTCCGGGGGAGCACCGCGGAAATCCGTACCTGCCTGTACCAGCCCGGAACCCGATCCCGATCGAGATTCGCCCAGCGGAGTGCAGCCTGCTGCACCGCCGCCACGTCGGGTTCGTCGGCAAATAGCTCCATCAGCTCCGAAACCTCCGGATCCATCGCGTCCGCACTAGCCGACACACCCACGAGAAGCACCAGGCTCCCCAACCAGCACCAGCTCATCGCTCGCATCACTCTCCTCCCGTATCGGGGGGCCGCATGGGCCCGGTAGAGAAACCGTATCGCCAGCCCGTCAGCGCATCCAGCTCCGCCGACAACCGAAGAATCCGGATCTGCTGTCGCAGCCGTACCTGCACCGGTGCGTCCGCTGCCGCCGCCAGCGCCAGCATCCCCGCACGACGATCCCGCCACAGCCGCAGGAGCCTCGCCTGCACGCGTCGCTCCAGCGCCACCATCCGTCGATCGTTCTGTGCATGCTGAACCCCACGCGCCGCATCCACCGGGCGACCGAGGTCCCACTGAAGACGCACCACCACCTCCCACACCTCGCGATCCATCTCCCGGAATGTGCGCCGCAAAGTGGGCGTAGGACGAACGTCCACCCGATCCGCGCGCATGTCGTCAATGCGCCACCAGCGACCCTCCAGCCGAATCTGACGAGGGGTCAGGGCATGACCCAACGCCTCCTGCGTCATCCACGACTCGCGCGCCAGTATCTCCGCACCCAGGTGCTCCATCGCCGCCGCCACCACCTCGCCAAAGGCAGGCTCTCCCGCCCACACCGCCTGCAACGACCGCAGCAGCGCCTCCCGTGCATCCTCGATCTCCTCATCCATCACCTCGAGAAGGCCGATGTCCGTCGCCGCCAGAATGCTGCCCCAGCTCGTCTCCACCATCCAGCGAATCGCCGCCCCTGACCCCGATCCCCCATCCTGGCGCCAGCGATCGCCGACCCACCGCGCCACCCCGGAACCCGTCGCCACCCAGAGCTCGCCGTCCCCTGCCACCAGCGTCATGCGCACATCCCGAGAGGGCAGACCCGCATCGGACATCCGATCCCAACGCTCGCCCTCCCAACGCAGCACGCCCGACTCGGCAGACAGCCACCGGGTTCCACCCGCACAACCCAGATGCCGAAGGCGACCTGCGACCGTTCCCGCTCCCTCACGACGCCATCCATCCTCCCCTTCCAGGGAACGCGACCAGACCTCTGCCTCCTCCACCACGTGAAGCCGACCGTCGCAGACCGCCACGAACACCAGCTCACCCGTCGCAGGAAGACTCAGATCCGCCTCCAGGCGCGACCCACTCAGCGCGCCGGAGTACAGCGCGTCGGGCGTGACCACCCAGAGCCGATCCCCGAACGTCGCCGAGGCCACCGCCGACGGATCGGACTCGGACCCGGAACTCAGCGACAACGACCGCCAGCGCCGTCCCCCATCCCCCGTCACGTGCACACCCACCCCCGTCGACGCGACCACCCAGCCCGGCCGGTCCGCCGGAGCCAGAAGATGCCGCACCCGCGCCTCCTCCAGCTGATCGTCCTGAAGCTCCGGCCGCTCATCGTCCTCCAGCTCCAGAGACGCGAACCCCTCGCTGATCTCCGCCTCCGCAAGATCCCGGAGCTCGTCGAGCTGCGCCTCGATCTCGTCCTCCACCACCTCCTCCAGAAGCGCCGAGTCGAAGAACACCTCCTCGAGCTGCACCCGCAACTCCTCCCGAAGCTCCTCGATCAACTCCTCCAGGCGCTCCTCGATCTGCTCCTCCACACTGACGTCGAAGGTCTCCGCAGCGAACGCATCCTCCAACTCCACCTCTGCACCCCGCGCACGAAGCAGCAACGACGGACGCCAGTCGTACGCTCCCGGCTCGCTGCGATAGACCAGGCCACGAGCACCCACGAACAGGCGACCGTCCGGAGACGCCGCCAGACTCGACAGATCACGCTGGCCCAAACCACGGTTGACATCCCCCGCCGCCAGAACATCCGCCGCCGACAGACAGAGCCACAGCGGCGCCAGCATCAGCACCATGGAGATGGCACCCACCGCACACGGAGGACGTCCCGCGCCCATGGCTCTCGTCAACTCGGACATTCGCTGGCCACCGACACCGATTCCCGGAACCCCGGACTCCTTAGTACACCCCCTCACACCCGCGCGCCAAGGGACATTTCCGCGACGACCGCGCGACGCTCGGCCACACGCCGCCCCAACACCCGAACGACGAACCGCAGTCCTGCACCCACAGCCCAGCCGAGCCATGGTGCCTGCGGACATCCCTGAATCCCGGCAGCACGGCTCAGCCGCGCTCGCCCAGAGCAGCCAGCAACTTCCCGTGCAACCCCCCAAAGGCAGACCCGGACAGCGTCAGCACCACGTCGCCCGGCTGCGCCTGCGCCGCCACGCGCACCGCGATCTCGTCCACCTCCGGAATCAGCTCCACCTCGCTTCCCGCAGCCTCCACGTCCGCAGCCAGCCGATCCAGCGAGAGCTTCTCGTGTTCCGGAAGCGAATCCTCACGGAACGGTCGACTCAGGATGACCCGCTCGGCGCCCGAAAACGCCGCGCCATAGGCCTCCTGGAACACCGAACGCCGAGACGTGTTCGACTTCGCCTCGAAGATCGCCCACAGGCGGCTTTCGGGCCAACGCCTTCGAGCCGCCCGGATCGCCTCGCGTACCGCCGTGGGATGGTGGGCGAAGTCGTCGACCACCACCACGCCACCCACCTCGCCGCGCACCTCCAGCCTCTTGCGAACCCCCTCGAAACCCTCCATCAGCAGCGCACATCCCGCCAGATCCACGTCCACGACCCCCCGAACCAGTCCCGCCGCCCCCAGGAAGTTCCGGACGTTGTACGCCCCGCTCACCGGAAGCACCGACTCCACAGGAGGACCTCCGCGGTCGTGAAGAACCACCCGCAGCGACGCCCCATGACTCGCGATGATCGCGGCACCGTGATCGTACGTCGTGCCCAGACCGAACGTCGACACCCCACAACGCGCAGCCGACGCGCACGACAACGCATCCGCATCCTCCGCACCCACCCACAGGTGCTCCGTCACCTGCGCCGCAAACCGACGGAACACCCGCCGGATGCTCTCCAGATCGGGATAGATGTCCGCGTGATCGTACTCGACGTTGTTGATGGTCGCGAAGCGGGCCGGGTAGTGCCAGAACTTCGGAACCTTGTCGAAGTAGGCCGTGTCGTACTCGTCCCCCTCGATCACGAACGGCCCGCCCCCGAGGCGGTACGTCGAGTCGAAGTTCCGCGTGACCCCGCCGATGAAGAACGATGGGTCGGCGCCCGCGCGATGCAGCATCCACGCCGCCATCGCGCTCGTCGTCGTCTTGCCGTGCGTGCCCGTCACCACCAGCCCACCTCCTTCAGGAAGGTGAAGGAGCCGCAAGGCCTCCGGAAGACTGATCGAAGGCAGACCTCGTTCAAGTGCAGCCAGGGCCTCCGGATTGTCGCGACGAGCCACGTTCCCCACCACCACAAGGTCCACGTCCGCCGGAACGTTCGACGCATCCCAGCCCGCCCGGATCCTCAGTCCCCGTGCGGCCAGCCAGTCGCTCATCGGCGGATAGGCCATCGGATCCGACCCCGTGACCTCGTACCCGCGCTCCATCAGCATCGCCGCAAGCGTGCCCATCGCCGTGCCGCAGACGCCGATGACGTGGATCCGGCGAACCGAGTCCAGCGGGGGAAGGGGAGGAAGGGCACGGGCGGCATCGGCAGTCATGGAAACCTCGGGACCTCGATGGGAAGCAGCCGCTCCGAAAACCACGTCCGCTTCGGAGACGCCGCATCGTAACCCGCACGATCGAGCAGGCGAGAAATTCGGGCGACCCTGGACGAAGCAAGCCTCCCGCCGCTGTCCCACGGAAGCCCCCCGCTTGGCCATCCCCCGTCAAGGCTGTCGCAAGGTCGCCCAGACGCCCGAACCGGCGGGAGACACATCCGTGTGGTGAACCCTGATTCAGGACCTTGCGGCGGATGCGGACCACCGAACGGGGTCATGCGGGGTTGAACTCCGGGCTTCGCGCTCACCCTGCGACCCCCATTCGCCAGACACCCTTTCTCTGGACAACCATGAACGGCACTGCTAGCCACCGCATCCCGCTGCGCACCCGTAGCTCAGCTGGATAGAGCGTTGGCCTCCGGAGCCAAAGGTCACAGGT
>REDH01000181.1 GCA_007693585.1 Deltaproteobacteria bacterium | reverse complement strand
CTCGCCTCTAGCGAAGCAGAAGGCGACGGCACCTTCTCAGCCCCCCTCCGCCTCGACGGCGATCGCGTCGGCCCCACCACCCTCTTCGCCACCACCACCGACCCCGTCGGCAACACCACCCGCGACGAACGACCCATCACCCTCCTGACCCCCGCGGACCCCTCCGACCCATCCGGTACCGGAGGCGATGACTCCTCCGCTCCCCCCACCGGTTCGGGCCCCACCGCGCCCACCCCCGGAACCGACACCCCCGGAACCGATACCCCCGGAACCGGCGCGCCCGGCACCGACGGCGGAGACCCGACCGACGCCAGCGAGCCGCCCGCCTCCGGCGACGACGCCCCCACCGCCGACGACAGTGGCTGCGGCTGCGCCGCCACCCCCGGCAAGCAGGCCCCCTCCACCCTCCTGCTCCTCCTCGGCCTCCTCGCCCTGCGCCGGCGCGGCGAAACACAGCCCCATCGGCGCTGACCACACCCCTCCCCGTCCCCCGAGGCCCGCGTGAAGCTCCTGGTCGACATCGCCCTGCTCGCAGGCCGATTCGGGCTCTTCCTCGCCGCGGGCATCATCCTGCTCTTCAGCGTCGACTTCCTCTGGCACGCCGCCGGCGGCGGCGCCGCCGAACGCGTGCAGCAGGCGCGCGAACGCATCCAGCGTGCCGAAGGGCACCGCAACGACGAGATCCGGCTCCTCGGCGAACAGGCCGCCCTCGACGCCGAGCTGCAGGGGCAGCGCAACACCGCCGAGACCGTGCAGCGCGAAAGGGACCTCCTCGCCACGGTCACGCTCCCGCTCACCGACCTCGCCCTCGAGAACCAGCGCATCCGCATCGACCTCCTGAAGGCCACGATGACCGCCGAGGCCATGCACCGCAGCGGAGCGACGGACCCCCGCCGGACGACCGAATGCGGCCTGCCCGCCTTCGCACAGGGACTCTGGAACGACCCCCGCGCCGCGTCCGCACAACTCGTGACCTGCCTCACCGACCACATCACCGACCAGGTCACCCGCGACGTCTCCGCCCGCGTCCGCGCCCAGGTGCTCGGCGCCGCGGCGGCCGAGGTCGACACCGCCGAGCTCCTCGCCGAGGCATACCGAACGCAGACGAAGCTCACCGAGCGACGCGACGCAGACGCCGCGCGCGTCGCTGACGCCGCCCTGATCCTCGACGAGCTCGCGCAGGACCTGCAGGCCCTCCGGGCGCAGCACGCCGAGACGGCCGCCGAGCTCTCGCGGGTGCGCGAACAGCTCGGCGCCGCGGAAACCGCGCGCGTGCGCGACCAGATGGTGGTCGCGGTCTGGGACTTCACCGCGGAGCTCACCGCCGACGTCCGGGCGCACTGGCAGCGGCGCTGGAGACAGCTCCTGCTCCTGCTCCTCGCCATCTGGGCGACCCCCTACGCGTGGCGAACGCTCCAGTACTGGGTGCTGGCGCCCCTGCTCGCGCGCGCCGCGCCCATCCGGCTCCGGGAGCCTGCGGACGACGGCACCATCCACGCGCACCAGGCCCACCGCGTGGCCCCGGTCGACGTGGCTCCGGGGCAGACGCTCCTCGTGCGCGCCTCTCACGTCCGGCAGGTGGAGCGCGACGTCTCGACCACGAGACTGTTCTACTCGAAGCGCTTCGCGTTCCTGAGCTACGTCGCCGATCTCTTCCTGCTGACGGAGATCGCGAACGATCGCCCCGGCGGGGAACCGATTCGCGTCACCCTCGCCGACGCCTCCGACGCCTCCGCGGACACCTACATCCTGCGCATCGACCTGGACGACCACCCGGGGCTCGTCATCTCCCCCCGGCACCTGATCGCCGTCACCGACGGCCTCGAGCTGCAGAGCGACTGGCGCCCGGGCCACCTGCACGCGTGGGCGCGCGGCCAGGTGCGCTTCATCAGCCTGAAGGGCACGGGCTCCCTCTGGCTCCAGGGCTTCGGAGACGTGCATCCGGAGACCCTCACCGGCCGGGAGTCCCACCAGGCCGGACCCGCCTACCTGTGCTTCGACGGGCGCCTGCAGACCCGCTCGCTGCGTCGCGAGACCTTCGTCCCCTACCTCCTCGGCAGGGTGCCCCTGCTGGAGGTGTCGATGAAGGGCCACGGGCTCTACGCTTGGCAGAAGAGCATCCACGCCACCGGCACCAATCCGGTCACCCGGGCCTGGAACGCCTTCTGGTCCGCGCTCGGCAGGCTCGTGGGCTTCTAGCGGAGCCGGTCCCTAGTGACGGGGTAGCACCCCCCCGGCACGCCAATCCCACGCCGTTCCGTTGCGGACCTTCGGGGGACCGCCTGGCTGAGCATCAGCGCCAACTCCGTGGGTCTGCCGAACCGCTGGCGCTTCCTGGTGGACAGCATCGAGATCGAGGGGGTGACGAGCTGCGACGACGACTGACGGTCACCAGAAGCCGGTGGGCCGGCCGGTAAGGTCCATCACGTTGGCGACCCTCCGCGGCACGCCCGCGTCCCGTGATGCAGGCCGAACGCCGGACCCGCGATGGCCGAAGGGATTGCGCGGCCCCCAGCGTGTATCGATCCCCCCGCCCACATGGCCCGCGCCCGGGTCGTCTTCGCCACCCCGCGGTGGACGCGGGAGGCTCGGGGACGTAGCATGGCTGCACCTCCCCCCCCCGCCCCGGAGCCCCTGCATGTCCAGAACACTCGCCCTTCACCCTCCTCTGCTTCTTCTCGCGGTCCTGGCACTTCTCGGCTGTACCCCGCGACCCGGCGTCGCGCAGGCCGCGACGCCCGCCGGCGATGAATCCGGACCGGAGGCGGCGAATGCGACTTCGGAGGGGGAGGGGGAGGGTGCCCCCACCTCCCCAGACGAGCCGGACGGCGAGCCGACGCCGAGAGACCTCTCCGGGCAGGATCTCTCCGGACAGGACCTCTCCGGGCAGGACCTGCGGGGTGTGCGGCTCGTCGGCGCCAACCTGACCGGTGCCCGGCTGCACGGCGTGGATCTCCGTGGAGCCGTCCTGTCCACCGAAGACGGGGTAGCGCCCGGCGAGAGCAACGCGGTGCTGACGCGAGCGGATCTGAGCGGAGCCAACCTGGCCGGCGTGAACCTCAGCGGGGTCGACCTCTCGGAGGCCCGGCTGCGCAACGCCAACCTCGAAGGGGCGAACCTCTACGAGGCCAACCTCTCCGGAGCGGATCTGCGCGAGACCAACCTGCAGAACGCCAACTTCACCGCCGCCCGCACACAGGGTGTCGATCTGCGCAACGCCAGCCTGCGCTTCGCGGACCTCGACGGCTGCGACCTGACCGAAGCGCGACTCGATGGAGCGGACCTGACCGGCGTGGAGACCGACTGGGTGCAGCTTCCGGAGGGTTGGGAACGAGTCGTCGTGCGGCAGCCGACCAACAACGACGACGACGCAGAGTGATCGGACTCCGCCCTGACGGCGACGACCGCACCGTCCCCGGCAGCATCGCGCTCCTCGAGCCTTTCTCTGTCGGCGGGATGACCCAATGGATCCAGGTCCGCGGATACAACCGCGTGTCTCTTCTCCCCTCTGGCTCCCTGCCGCCAGGCCGGCGGTCCCCGGATGCCCCCTCGCGCCGACCGCCGACCACCCCCATGAGATACTGAAGGCCGGGCAACTGCTGCCCACTGCAGCACAACCACGCGAACGCCCCGGCCGTCCGTGCCCCCGCTTCGAGAACCCCGAATGCCCGCCAGCTCCTTCGCCAGGCACGTCGTCGTCACCACGCCCGGGCGGGTCAGCCCGCGCGCCGTGGCCGTCATCCGCCGGCTGCTCGCCCCGCTGGTTCGGCTGTGCTTTCGGCCCACCCTCGAGGGCACGGAACACCTGCCCGAAGACGGGCCGTACCTGCTGGTGGCGAACCACTCCGCAGGTGTGGGCGCCGCAGAGCTCACCAGCATCGCCACCCTCTGGCTGAATCACTTCGGCACCTCGAAGCCGCTCGCGGGATTCGCGCTGCCCGTGGGCTTCGTGGTCTGGCCCCTCTCCGCCATCCATCGCGAAATCGGCACCATCCCCTCCACCTACGCCGCCGCGCACACCGCGCTGGCCCAGGGTGTTCCCGTGCTCGTCTTCCCCGGCGGCGACCACGAGAGCCTCAAGCCCATCTGGGAAAACCACCGCGTGGACTTCTGCGGCCGCGTCGGCTTTCTCCGCATCGCCCGGGACGCCGGCGTTCCCATCGTCCCGCTCGGCATCCGCAACGGTTCCTGGACCGCCCCCATCCTGCTTCGCTCCCGGCTCCTGTCCATCCTCCTCGTGCTTCCGCACCTCCTGGGCGTCAAGCGCTGGGGCCTGTCGCTGCTCGGTCTGATCGTCGCCACAGCCCTCGCCCTCACCCTGCCCTTCGGCCCCCTCGGCACGGCACTCGCCATCTGGATCTGGCTCGGCTCGCCCCTGATCTTCCTCCCCATCGTCCCCGCCACCCTCCGCCTGCGCATCGGCGCCCCCATCCCGCCGGCAGAGCTGTTTCCGACAGATCGCAGCACACACACGGAGGGCACAGGCGATACAAGCAGCACGGACACCGCCGGCGACGAAACCCTCGCCAGTGCACGCGAACGGGTGGAGCGCACCCTGGAAGCCCTGATCCGGGGGTAGAGCCGCGGCGCCGGTCCGCGGCAGGACCGGACGCCTCCACCAGGGATGCGGCTCCCTGAACCTCCCGAGCTACTCACCAAAGCGCGAATTCGTCTCCACAGTGAAGCGTTCAGGATCCCCAAGCGTGGCGCGATGCACCGGAAATGTGGCGCGATGCACCGGAAATGTGGCGCGATGCACCGGAAATGTGGCGCGATGCGCCGGAAGTGTGGCGCGATGCACCGGAAATGTGGCGCGATGGCATCCGTGCCACTACGGTCGATGATGTGAATCCTGATCAGCGACGAAGGATTCCCCCTCGCTGGACTCGACGGAGATGGTGCATGGCCACGGGCAGAAGTAGCGATCGAAAGGGACTGGTCAGGGATGCGGTCCTCGCGGCTGCGGAGCCCGTGTCCATCAGCGATCTGGGTGCCCTGTGCCCCGACATGGTTCGAAGAACCCTCCAACGCTACCTCGGCCAGCTGGTCGACGAGGGTGTGATCGAGCGAACTGGCGGTGGCGCGACCATTCGTTACCAACGACCCGGTGGTGCCACCCGACCTCGTCTCTCGTTCGCACCGGACAGGCCGGAAGGTACCGAGCGACCTGGACCCTTTGCCGGAATACCCCTCGCTCCGGATGCGGAAGAGGTGCTGCATCTGGTCACGCGTCCCCAGAGCCAGCGCAGTCCTGTGGGCTATCGGGTCGACTGGCTGGAGGACTACGAGCCAGGTCGTTCGGCGCTGCTTCCGCCCTCTGCGCTCCGGCGCCTGCATGTTCTGAGCGATACGGGATACGCGGATCGGCCAGCAGCGACGTGGGGCAGAGAGATTCTTCAGCGGCTGCTCATCGATCTGTCGTGGGCGTCCAGCCACCTGGAAGGCAACACCTATACGCGGCTGGATACGCAGGAACTCATCGAGAAGGGCAATGTGGCCTCGGATCGAGAGATGACAGAGACGCAGATGATCCTCAACCACAAGGCCGCCATCGAGTACATGGTGGATCACGTCGATGAGCTCCGATTGACGGAGCATACGCTACGGGAGTTCCACACACTTCTTTCCGAGAATCTCCTTGGCGACCCAATGGATGAGGGCCGTTTGCGTGAGCGGGCTGTGGACATCTCCGGCAGTGTCTACCGACCTCTGGACGTCCCTTCACGAATCCGGGAGTGTCTCGTAATGATACTGCAGAAAGCCACGGCGATCCCGGATGCCATCGAACGCGCGTTCTTCCTGCTCGTCCATCTGCCCTACCTGCAGCCCTTCGTGGATGTGAACAAGCGCACGAGCCGCATCGCTGCCAATCTTCCGCTGCTGCAGCGCAATCTCTGCCCACTCACCTTCGTCGACGTACCTCCGCATGCCTACACTCTGGCGATACTCGGCGTATACGAGTTGACGAGAACCGAACTCCTTCGGGATCTGCTTCTCTGGGCGTATGAGCGCTCCGCTCGCGACTACGGAGTACTTCGGCAGTCGCATGAGGCGCCAAACCCGCTCCGACTGCGGTACCGAGAGGTCATACGCAGGCAGGTACGCAAGGTCGTTCTCGACCCCGAACGCGATCCCCTGGAACTGGTTCGAACGACGCTGTCGGAGCAGGTTCCTGCGGACGACCTTGAACCTGTCTTCGACCTGACGATGGACGAGTTGCGGCGACTCCACGAAGGTACGCTGGTGCGCTACGGCCTGCATCTCTCCGAGTGGCAGCAGTGGAAGCATCGACGCATCCGTCGTGCCACCCGTGATGGAGAAACAGGCAACTGACGGACGCTCGCTGCCTCCTGTATGGGCACGATCTACCGGGCTCGATCCGCTCGCGCCGAGCGCGCCGGTTTCCGGAGCGAGAGTGCCTGGAACGATGCCCAGCCTCGACCCTGACCTCCAACGCCTCCTGCCTGGATTTCGAATGCGCCTGTTCCTCGTGGCCCAGGGACAGTACCCCAAGCGGGCCGCACCTTCGCGTTCAGGGGGAGCTGCTCCACCTCTGCACAAGAGGTGAAGTTCGGCTACGGTGCCGGGGCGCATGGATGATGGACGGGGACGATGCGCAGGACCGGACGCCTCCACCGCAGTCGCCTCCGCCTCCGGGACAGGCTGGAGCGCAGGGGCGTGTTCGGAGCGCGGTACATCGAGGCCGCCGTCGCGCCGCTTCAGAACGGCTCACCCTCGAGGGGCAGGATCTCCGAAGCGAGGGCGTGGAGGGCACGGGCCTCGGGGTGCGCGCGCACGACCTCGCTGGCGAAGAGCGCGTCGCACTCCTCCCAACCCTCGCTCAGGAACGCACCGGTTCCGAAGCGCCGGCGCTTCTCCTCGAGCACGTGGCGGACCAGCGACGCCCAGTCCACCCGGCGCACCGCCGCCGGGTGGGAAAGCAGCCCGAACGCCAGGCCGATCGTCGAGAGACCGAAGTCGGTGATCAGATCCACCACGCCGCCCTCGTCGTCCGCGGCGCCATCCGGGTCGAGCGCCTCGCCGTACGCGTCCTCGGTCAGCGCGCGATAGTCCACCGAGAGGGCCACCACCCCCCGCACGAGCGCACCCCAGTCCGGATGCGCGATGGCTCGCTCATCGGCCAGCACCTCCGCGCAAAGGGCCTCCAGATCCTGGCGCGCCTGATCCTCGTCCCGGTCCTCGTCGAACTCCTCCTCCTCGTCCAGGAGAGTCTCCGGCATGACCGCCCGGACCCGGTCCGCCCAGGACGGATCGGCGAGCGCGGGCGCGGTGAGCAGTGCAGCGGTGTCGGTCATGGTACCCCCAGGCTGTGGATTCGGTGCGATTCGAGATGCGCGATTCACGCAGCGTCGCCGAACGGTGGCGGCCTGTAAAGCCTCCTGCGCGGGGTGCAGCCCCGACGGCCTCCCCGAAGCGTAACCCTCTGCTCTCTTGCACCTCTTCAACCCCCGCAAGACCATCCACCCATCGCCCGGTCAATTTCCTCCACGCACCCCGTATCCGAAATGAAGGCGACGGAGGGTCGCCTCGACAGGCGCCGCTCGAACGCGGCTCCGTGCGTCCGGCCAGGGTCCGGACGGGCGGGGCGCCGAGCGGGATTCATGAACGGGGGTCCGAATGGACCGCCCACGACCGCGGAGGTCCCGATGGTGGACAGGAAGACGGGTGCGAAGAAGACAGGCGTGAAGGCGACCGGTGCGAAGACGACCGGTGCGAAGGCCACCAATGCGAAGGCGGCTGGTGCCAGGGCAGCCGATGCGAAGACGAAGGGTCGCAGCGGGGCCGTGGCGACGGCCCCGGGGCCGGAAGACAGGGCGCCGGAGGGCGTGCTGCGGGACGACCCGTTGCGCGCGGAGCTGCTGCCGCTGGATCCGGCGGCGCCGGTGGTGTGCATGGTGACGGGGGAGGTGGAGGCGCCGGCGGAGGCGGTCGAGCCGTGGACGGATGACGCCGGGATGCTGGCGGACATGTTCGCGTGGGTGGAGGCGCGGCTGGTGCGTGTGGCGGCGCAGATCGACGTGTGTGCGCGGCTGGGTGTGACGACCGCGGTGGACGAGGACGTTCGCCGGTGGGAGGGCGTTGCGGTGCGGCCGGTGTCGATCCCGGAGGTGCTGGTGCGCGCGGAGGCGCAGGCGAAGGTGCTGCATCGGGAGTGGAAGGGGCAGGCCCAGCCCGCGGAGGGCGTGGGCCGGCGGGCGCTGGCGGAGGACTTCCTCTTCCCGTACCTGGACTACGATGACGCGGAGGGGCGCCGGGACGATGCGCAGGAGCGGCTGGTGAAGCTGTCGCGGCTGCGGCTGTGGCTGCTGCGGGCGGTGCAGCGGGAGGTGCAGGCGTCGCGGCGTGTGCTCGAGCGGCGGCATTCGACGCGGGAGACCGGGTGGACGCCGCTGTTCGACGCGCTCGGCGATGCCGCCGAGCTGAGTCTGCTCGAGCGGGCGGTCGTGGTGGTGGTGCTCGGCGGGGTTCTGGACCCCGGGGTGCGCCGAGGGCTGGCGATGCTCGAGGCGCGCGGGGTGCCGGGGGCGTTGGGGGACAACAGCGCCGACCAGGTGGGGGCGTTCGCGGCGCTGGACCTGCGGGGACGGCTGCGGTGGCGCCGGGTGCTGTCGCGGCAGGGTGCGCTCTACCGCCATCGGCTGATCTCGGATCCGCCGATGTGCGACGACGAAGCCGTTGCGTTTGCGCGGGCCGGCATCGCGTTGCGGGCGGATGTGCTCGACCGCTTTGCGGAGGCCTGCGGCGTCGGCTGAGGGGGGCGAGATGCACACAGGGACAAACGATCTTATCATGGGAGAGGAGAAGATGGACTACCGACTGATTCATGTGGGACGCGCGAGCGTCGACGGCGAGGACCGCGATCCGCGGGTGCAGGAGAAGCGCTACGCGGACGTGGAGGCGATCGTGCGGTTTCTGCGGGAGCCGTGGCACCCGTACTCCGGCGCGTACGACCGATGGGAGGACGGGGAGCTGCGGACCGGCTGGTTCTGCTGGGACGTCATCGGCGACCGGGAGGTCCAGCACGCGGTGCGGGGCGCGGAGGCGCGTTCGCACGCGGCGCTGGTGGAGGCGTGTCGCCGGCTGAGCCTGCCGCTGCCGGAAGGTGCGCCGTGAAGGGCAGGGGACGCAACGCGAAGGTGCGCAAGCGGCGGCGCAAGCAGCGCAACCGCGAGCGCGTGGCGGCGGCGATGAAGGGCGACGGCGCGCCGCGCCGTGCCGATGGTGGCGCCACGGCGGAGCGCCGCGTGTTCGAGGGGCGCTTTCGCGGAGGGCTGACGCTTCGTATCGTGTTCGGAGAGGAGACGCCGTGGTCGGGGGACGCACCCCTGACGGCCGCACAGACCCCACACCGCATGGAGGATGCATGACCACACCACCCTACCCCCTCACCGACCGTTTCGCCGAGGCGTTTGCGTTCGCGCACGCGCGGCACGCGGCGCGGCAGCACTACCGCAAGGGGACGTCGATCCCCTACGTCGCGCACCTCATGGGCGTCAGCGCGCTGGTGCTGCAGCACGGGGGCGACGAGACCGAGGCCATCGCGGGCCTGCTGCACGATGTGGTCGAGGACACGCCCACGTCCCTCGCCGAGGTGCGCGAGCGCTTTGGCGAGGGCGTTGCCGCGATCGTCGACATCTGCACGGACGCGCAGGACGCGGCGGAGAAGCCGCCGTGGCGACCGCGCAAGGAGCGGTACATCGCGCGGATTCGGACGGCGCCCCTCGCCGCGCGCCGGGTGATCGCGGCGGACAAGCTGCACAACGCGCAGGCGATCGTGCGCGATCACGAGACCCACGGCGACGCGCTCTGGGCGCGGTTCACGGCACCGCCCGGGGAGACGGCCTGGTACTACGGGGCGGTGCGCGACACGCTCGTCGACCCGGGGGACCTGCCCTCCCCGCTCGTGCGGCT